>JAEZDL010000095.1 GCA_023418095.1 Bacteroidota bacterium | reverse complement strand
GCGCCCGCGGGCGGGGGGCCGCTTTGCTTTTCGGCACCTCCCTTCACCGCAGTACTTTTGGGCCGATCCAACCATGATGCCGACATTCCACCGAGCGCTCTTTCTTCTCTCCTTCATCCTTCCACTTCTTCTTCACGCGCAACCCAAAGCGCAGCCCTGTTTCTTCTCCGAAGGATTTGAAGGTGGATCGATCCCCGAAGGTTGGGCGATCGGTGAACTGGTCGCTACTACGACAGCCGATGGCGTACCTACGGGTGAGTACGTGCCAGCATGGTGGATCGGATCGGCTGATGAAGCGAATGCCAACGGATCGGTGGATATTCCCGATCAGCCGATCGGGAACAGGTTCATCATGGCGAACGATGATGCATGGCCTTGTCCGTGTGATCTGGACAGCGTCGCACTGATCACACCGGAATTCGACTTCAGTTCAAGAAATAATGTGGCGCTCGAATTCCGCTGCCATCACGATATGGGATCCGGTGGGGGAGAAGCTTTGGTGGAGGCGAGCCCCAATGGCACGGATTGGTATTGGCTGGGTTCGATCGAACCGCAGGATCAATGGCGGAACATCTCGATCGACATGAGCGGCTGGAGCGATCCATCGGTTTGGATCCGTTTTCGCTGGAGCGATAATGGCCAGCAGGCTACGGCGTTCGCGATCGATGATGTGTGCCTGCGCGAACGATCGGAACATGATCTTTCCCTGCTTTCATTGAGGGTCGGTGATCCTTCAATAAGTCCATTCCTTTCAGGTGATCAAAGTCTGCATTACACAATGCTTCCGCAGGAACAGGCCGGCGAATTGCGGATCACAGCCGAGGTGATGAATCGCGGAACGCTCACGATGACATTCGTTTCGGTGACAACCACGATCGAGCTGGATGGCGTGCAATACGGACCGTTCACGAGCGAACTTGCCGATTCCATCGCACCTGGAGCGCGGATCACGCTTACAGCGAACACCGGCTGGATCCCGCCCACAACGGGTGATCTGGTCGTGAATGCCACGATCGATTCGAACATGCCGGATGATGATCCAGCGGATAATTCCACTACAGCGCAGATCGAGATCACAGGACCTGGCTGGGAAAATGAATATTCCGCAATGGCGATCGATGATCGCAGCGTGCAAGGTTCGATCGGCAGGGAAGGACTAATGATCGTAGGCAATCGGTTCGAACAGGTGAATACGGGAACACCACGCGGAGTGAGCGCCGTGATCGGGGGCGGAACTCCCGTGGGGACCGAAATACGTGCAGTGCTTTTCGATGCCAACTTCGCCGTGATCGATACATCCGTCCGACGCGCGATCACGCAGGAGGACATCGATCTGGGTTGGGGCAGCGGTGCGGTCTACCTTCCTTTCGCTTCACCTTCGGAACGACCTGCCGGCGATCTGCTGGGCGGTATCCAATCGGTCTCAACTTCCGCTCAGCTTCAGGTGAACACCAGCGGGAATTCCGCCGTGGGAGAATCTTTCCTCATGGAAGGCAACACCTTCAATGTAAGTTATCCTGATGCCACACCCATGGTGCGCCTTCACTTCACCGATGTGGCCGTGGGCACCGCTGATCGCGAGCATGCGGAAGAAGAACTGCATGTATTCCCGATGCCGGTCTCAACGGAAGCAACAGTACGATTCACGATCCATGGTGCCGCCAGCACCACACTTCTGATCAGCGATCTTGCCGGACGGCCGTGCCTAATGCGGGAACTCGGAATATTAAAAACTGGGGAACATTCGATCGGGATGGATCTTTCCGGCCTTGCACCAGGCGCCTATTTTCTCAGCATCGATCGGCGCTCCGGTTCGCTGGTGAAGAAGATCATCGTCTCCGGCCGTTGACGATGCTTCCGTGGTGAAGCCCGTTCTTCGTTGATCGGCGCACGTTCCCCAGATCGGGTGATGGAAAGTTCACCTTAGGACGGTCGTATACGTCAACTTCAGTAGATTCGTCACCTTCAAGAACATTTCACCTATGAACCTTCGTTACTCTGCATTACCGATCATGGCCTTGGCCCTCACTGCTGAAGCCCAAAGATTGGATCTCCGTCCCGAGCTCCCTCAATCGAGATATCTTCCCGAAAGTCATGTTTCACAACATGGCTCTGGGGATCTTGATGGCAACGCACGGGAGGGCGGCGACAGTTTGTTCTATGAGGATTTCGCGAACGGTCTCGATGGCAACAATGGCTGGGGAGCATGGACGGTTGAAGGTGCAGATGGTGCGTTATGGCTGCATGACACCGATGGCCCCAACGGCGACTTCAGCAATGCTGCGCAGGAGCGCATTCAAAGTGCGACCGTAACGAACGGGTTCATGATCTTCGATACGAACCTGAGCAACAATGGTTGTGGCTCTGCTTCGCAACCTTGTGAGAATCGCACCGGATATCTTGTATCACCACTTTTGAACCTCTCCGGTACGCCAAATGTGCAGCTTGTGTACACACAGGCTTTGCGGTGGTGTTGTTCCGGTGGTTCGGGGCACTTCATCGATATCAGTACCGATAATGGACTTACATGGCCCACAAGGCTTGCTGCCATCGTGGAGTACCAGCAGGTAACGAATTCGAATCCGGGAACCATCGTTCGCCGCTTCAACATCAGCGAAGCGATCGCTGCCGATCCGAACAACGTAGTGATCCGATTCTCCCATGAGACCGGCGAACTACAGAGCCTTTCGCATTATTTCTGGCAGATCGATGACGTGATGATCGTGGAGGCTTTCGATAACGATCTTGGAATGCTCGATCCACATCAGGATGAATTCATCCCTGAGAATTCCTTCACCAATGCGCTGGATTACACGATATATCCAGTAAGCCAGGTACGTACCATCAGTGTGGGAAGCCCTGTACGGAACGAAGGTTCCACCGAAGCTACCAATGTCGCCTTGAACGTAGCGATCGATCAGAACGGGACTGAAGTGTTGAACGAGAGCGCAACCGTGGCTGCACTTGCCCCGGCGCAGATCGATTCCACCTTGCGCGTGGATTTTACGATACCCGCCGTGACCGGTAATTACACGATCGATTATACCCTTACGATGGATGCTGAGGACGAAAGACAGGCGGACAATACCGCGACCACGGAATTCTCAGTGAGTGACCATGTCTATGCGTATGACAAGGGTGAACGAGATGGTGATTTCAGCCGGTTGGCCGATGCCTCAGGTCAGTATCCAGGTTTTGAAGCAGGAAATCTTTTCTGGATCGAGAACAATGCCATGGCCCATGGCATTCAGGTGGCTCTTGCCCGAGGTTCGACCCAGGCTCCGCTCACAGGCTTGAATGCTGCATTTGAGGTCGTTCTTTACAATTTCTCGTTGGAAGAACCCGAGATCGTGGCTGAAAGCGATCTGGTGACAGTGACCAGCATGAGCCAGTTGACCCAGAATGGCCAGGCCAACTTCTTCACCGTTCCTTTCTTCGAGCCCGTGGAATTGGAAGCTGGAACCGAATATGCGGCATGCGTCCGCTTTTTGGGAGGTACGCCTCGTGTTGTGGTCGCTACAAGCGGATTCTCAAGACCGTTCTCCTCACTGGTGAATTCTCCGGAACTCTCCGGACAGACATGGTCCATTTTGAGCCGCAGGCCCATGGTACGTCTCAGTTTCAACCCTACGATAGGCATCGCCGATCGCGATCGCACCGACATCGGCCTTTCAGCGCGCAGCATGCCGAACCCTACTAACGGTGTCACCCGTCTTGTATACGAGATCGATGAGAAGGCACCGGTATCGATCGAGCTCGTTGATGTGAGCGGCAAGATCGTGCGCACTTTCGATGAGGGCACCAAGGCTCCCGGAAGGCATCAACTCAACTTCGATGTTACCGATCTGCAGGAAGGCGTTTACTTCCATGTGGTACGCGCTGGCGAAAGCCAGGTGACAGGCCGCATGGTGGTGGTGAAATAACGATCCGTTCCCATTGGAAAAGGGCCGCCGATCTGGCGGCCCTTCTCATTTTTTCACGGTCCATCCTCATTGATCCGGTTCATCACTCTTTCAGGAAAAGCCGCCGATCGCGATCCTAGTTTTCGCCGGAAACCAACAGGGAAAGATCATGAGAACGGCGGGCACCATATTCTTCAGCATCATGCTTCTGCATACGAATGCGCAGGAGGCGTTCTATCTCGAGACCTTCGAGGAAAGCTTCGGCGATTGGACACAACACACGCAGGAAGGCATCGTGGATTGGGTGTGGACGGACGAAGGCCCGGGCACCACGGGATCGACCTACCCGGTGCCGCCGCTGAACACGAGCGCGGGCTGGGCAATGATAGATGATGATCACGAAGGACAGATCGGAATGCCCACGGAGGCTTTTCTCGTTTCACCGGTGATCGATCTCTCCAACGCACCACCCAACCTGAAGCTGGAATTCGATCAATATTTCCAGGAATGGCAGAACGACTTCACGTATGTGGGTATAAGCACCAACGGCGGCATTTCGTGGACGGAAGTGCTGATCAACCAGGGCGTTGGGCGGGATCTGCGGCCCAATCCGGAATTGAAGAGCATCAACATTACCGATCTTGTCGCGGCCGATCCCGCGAACGTGCAGATCAGGTTCCGGTACAAGTCGATCTGGGATTATGGCTGGCAGATCGATAACATCGGGATCTACGAACTGCCACCTTACGAACTTGAGCTGATCGATGGAACCATTTCGCACAGCGGCGATGGATCGGAATTCGGCCGCGTGCCCGCCGATCAGTTCGGAACGGAGCTATATGTGGCTGCCCAACTCTTCAACGGTGGATCGATGCCGCTGAGCGATGTGATCGTTACGATCGAAGTATTCGGGCCGAATGGTCTTCCTGCCTACACGCACGATCTGCAACTTGCCGAACTGCCATCCTGGGATACTGTCACGGTGAGCGCGATGATCACGGTGCCTCCGTCCGTCGCAGGCATCTACCATGCCACGTTCACGGCCATGTGCACCGAAGGCGGCCAGGAGAACGATCCAACGAACAACGCACACGACCATAATTATTCGATCGGATCGGATATGTACTGCCTTGATGGGATCGGGGTGCATCCGCCGGAGAATGAGCGAACGCTTTCGATCGGGACAGGATCGTTCCTTGATAACGCTGATGCGCTTCTGCTGATGAACTATTTCTTCGTGCGTGAACCGCTGACCGTGTACGGCCTGCAGTTCGATCTCGGCCCGGGATCGCAGCCCGGTGGTTTCGTGGTCGTGAACATCCTCGATTCGTCCGAAGTGGTGAGCGATCTGGTGGATCAACCGCTGGAACAAAGTGAACTGCACGACATCACACAAAGTGATATTGATGCTGGTACGGTGAACGTGCCCTTCAATTCGCCCGTTCTGCTCCAACCGGGAGCGTATTATGCCGGGGTCTCATTGAACAGCATCAGCAACACGGCCGATATTTCGATCGTGGATGATGTGACCGTTGCTCAACCGGTGCGCGCTGCGTTGATCAATACTTCAAGTGATGAACTCACCTATGCGAACGGCAATGCGTTCGCGATCCGGCTGCTGCTGGATGGATCGGCCATTTCGGTGGAAGAGAATGCCGATCGGTTGAATTTCGAGGTCGGTCCCAATCCCACGAACGGACCGATCGCGATCACGTTCGGTTCGAACGGGCTATACACGTTCGAATTGAGGGACCTCTCCGGCCGGCTGCTCCGATCGGGCACATCGCGATCTCCGGGAATGGATCTTTCCGATCTGCCAGCCGGTGTGTATGCGTTGCATGTGACCAGGGATGGTATCACTGGAGCAGCTCGGGTAGTGAAGCAGTAGGCCGTATCGCTGGTGGAACTTGGACGGCTGCAGAGCGATCTGCGGCCGTTCGTGCTTTCAAGCGGCCGTTCCCTTGCCGGCCTGCCCCGATCCTTCGATCAGGATCGCCCTCTTGTTGGGAAGGTGACCGAACGCTTCATTGACAGACGGTTGTTGATGGAAAGTTGAAAGTAAGCCGAACACCCATATTTTTGTCCCTGCACGATCGATAATCGAACCAATCAACTTTAACAATGAGGAAGATCTACTTTTCGGCGGTGTTATTCACACTTGGAGCTGGCGCAGCCCTGGCGCAGTCCAGTTCCTTGCCGGCGTTGAAAGCTCCCCGGGCGGCGAAGCCGGGGGACTATGTGATGCAGTTGCCCCATCCATACGAGCGGCCGGTGAGCGTTAACCGCGCCGATCCGTTCTGGACGGAGGATTTCACCGGTGGCGCCATTCCTGATGGCTGGACGAACGTTGATGACATGACCCCGCTCGGAACACCCGAGGTGATCTTCGAGTGGAGCGATGATCCTACAGCTGTAGAAGTGGCATCGTTGGGCCACCCGCACATCGCCATGTTCAATGCAGCTTCTGCAACCAATGGTTACCTGTGGGCGAACTCCGATCGCGGGCTTACTGCTGCACCAACATCCAACCACCTTACCCGCCTCACAACCACCGCGATCGATTGCTCGGGCCAGGCTACTGTGCGCCTCAGCTTCGCGTCGGTAGTCGGTGTGTTCGATAATCCGGCGATGGATTTCGTGAAAGTGCGCGTAAGCACCGATCTCACCAACTGGACGGATTTCTTCCCATTCCCATGCCTTGATACCGGTTCGCCAGTTCCTCCCTGCGAGCGTTTCTCCGCGAACCCCGAGATGGTTGAATTGAACATCTCCAGCGTGGCCGCGAACCAGCCTGCGGTATACATCCAGTGGGAATGGCAGGGTGGCTGGGAATACTACTGGGCGATCGATGATGTGCAGCTTTCAGCTGTGCCCGATTACTCACGCGTGCTCGTGACCACGACCGCTTCACACGTTGCCGATAGCCTTGAGTACGCCCGCATCCCATCCGGACAGCTCACCACTGATTTCGTACTCGGTGGCCAGGTTCGCAACGATGGTCTTTCCGCACAGAACAACGTGGTGCTCACCGTTACTGTTAACGGCCCAGGTGGAGCGACCTTCAGCTCTACGCAGACGGCAACTTCGATCGCACCGGATGAAACCTACCTGTTCGAGGAGATCATCGCACTCCCCGGCGCGCTCGCAGAAGGTTTGTACACGGTGGATTACAACGTGACCTCCGATGAGGATGCACAGGAGGAAGATCTCACCGATGATGTGGATCAGCGTGTGTTCGAAGTGAACGATGAACTGTACAGCCTCGATGGCTTCGGTGTGATCCCGCCGGCTGAATTGATCGAGACCTCACTTGGCTCCGATAGCTTCGAAGATGCTGAGGATGGGCTGTTGCTGCTCACCTTTTACACGCTGAACGCGCCCACCACGGTCTACGGCATCGAAGCGCTCATCACGCCCGGTTCCACCGAAGGTGCGAACATGATCATGAGCGTACACAGCGCTGAGACCATCAACCTCAATGATGTGACCTCTTCACTTGCTGAAAGCGATCTGATCAGTGTTTCCGCGGACAACATCACCAGCGGCAGCGTTGTCGGCACTTTCTCTTCACCTCTCGATCTCGAAGCCGGTGATTATTACGTGGCCACCCAGCTGCTGAGCAACAGTGGCGCCAACCACGTGCGTGTTCGTGATGATGCAACTGTTCCGCAGGTAACCGGCGCCAGCCTGATCTACATCCCGAACGATCAGCTGTACAGCAACGGTAACGCGATCGCGCTGCGCATGATGCTCGATCCAACCGTTTCGATCAACGAAGAGGAACTGGTGAACGTGAGCGTTTACCCGAACCCGACCGAAGGCCTGGTGAACATCTTCATGGGCGAGACCGGTACCTACAATGTTGAAGTGTTCAATGTGATCGGTGAGCGCGTGCACACCGGCAACTTCACCAACAACACCGTGCTCGACCTCAGCGGCAACGCCCAAGGCGTTTACATGGTGCACATCAGCAACGACAAGGCTTCTTCCATCCAGCGCATCACGCTGAAGTAAGAAGGATCTGTTCAACAAGAAGCCCCGGCGAATTTCGCCGGGGCTTCTTGTTCTCGATCGGTGCTATCAGCGATCGGTAAGCCCTTTCTTCACTTCACGCATCAACCCGCTTGCGAAGATGAACTCGTTCAATTCCTTGTTATCGCTTTGCAGAAGTTCCTTCTGGTTGCCGCTCCACCACATCTTCCCTTCATGGATGAAGATGATATTGTCCCCGATCTCCATCACGGAATTCATGTCGTGCGTGATCACAACGGTGGTGGTATCGAACTCCTCCGTGATCTCCTTGATCAGATCATCGATGAGGATGCTGGTCTGCGGATCGAGCCCGCTATTGGGTTCATCGCAGAAGAGGTATTTCGGGTTCATCGCGATCGCCCGTGCGATGCCCACACGTTTCTGCATGCCACCGCTCAATTGCGCGGGGTAGAGCTTATCCTTCTCCACGATGTTCACCCGGCGCAGACATTCGTGCGCGCGTTCCTCCATCTGCCTGCGTGATTCCTTGCTGAACATCTTCAGAGGGAACATCACGTTCTCGATCACCGTAAGGCTGTCGAACAGCGCGGAACCCTGGAACAGCATTCCGATCTGCTGGCGGATCTCGCGCTTCTCATCGGCATCCATATCGTGGAAGGAGCGGCCTTCATACAATACCACGCCTTCTTCCGGCCGGTGAAGCCCAACGATGCATTTGGCCAGCACGCTTTTTCCCGATCCGCTCTTGCCGATGATCTGGTTCACCAGCCCTTTCCGGAACTGCGCGTTGATATCGGTGAGCACCTGCAGATCGCCGAAGCGCTTGCTCACTCCCTTCACTTCGATCATACGAGCAGCACTTGTGTTAGCGCGTAGTTCGCGATAAGGATCACCACGTTGCTGTACACCACCGCCTTGGTGCTGCTGATCCCCACCTCGCGGGTGCCACCGCGCGTGAAGTAGCCCTGGTAGGCGCTCACCGTTGCGATGATGAAGGCGAACACGACCGTTTTGATCAATGCATAGGTGATCGTGAACGGATCGAAATCGTACTGGATACCATACACGTAATCTACCGAGGAGACGATCCCGGTCCCTACACCGGCCATCCAGCCGCCGAAGATGCTGAGGAACATGCTTGTGATCACCAGGAACGGATTGATCAGGATGGAAGCGGCGATCTTCGGTAGAATGAGGTAACCCGCGGAATTCACGCCCATGATGTCGAGCGCATCGATCTGTTCGTTCACACGCATCGATCCGATCTCGGCCGCGATATTCGATCCCACCTTTCCCGCCAGGATCAGCGAAATGATGGTGGGGCTGAATTCGAGGATGGTGCTCTGGCGCGCAGTGAAGCCCACCACATACGCGGGGATCCAGGCCGAATCGATGTTCGTGCTGGTCTGTATGGTGATCACCGCGCCCATGAACACCGAAAGCAAGGCTACGATGCCAAGGCTCTTCACACCGAGCAGATCCATTTCTTCGATGGTGCGTAACCAATAGAGCTTCAGGCGTTCAGGCCGGCTGAACGTAGCCTTCAGCAGGAGCATATAACGGCCGATGTGATAAAGGAGCTGCATCAAAAATGCCAATAGGTGGCTAAAATAGCCGTTCAATAGGGGTTGAAGGTGGAAACATGCGACCGAAACGGGCGGTTTCGCTAATTTTCACCCGGAACAGCCGCCATGCGCCGATCTGTCATAAATATTTCCACTGTCGTACTTTTTGTCATCATCATACTTGCAACCGGTTGTGCGTCACAACCTTCCAAGTATAAAAGAAAAAAAGGTTGCGACTGTCCGAAATGGAATATGAACGATCTTCCCGACCAACGTGGGATACGTGCTAATTTCGGCCCCACCACCTTTCATTATCCCGAGCATTGCTGAAGGAGGAAATGGTGATCGATAGATCGAGAGATGGCCTTCGCAACCGACCTGGACCAATTACGCCGGCATGTACCCGCCGCAGCTTTTCCGGTTGTGGTACATTGGCTTCGCCGCAACCCGGTGCTGGTGCGCATCGTGCGGCCACGGCAGACGAAGCTTGGTGATTACCGCAGCGCCACGCGCACGCAACCACATCGCGTCAGCGTCAATTCAGACCTGAACAAATATGGTTTCCTTGTTACGCTGATCCACGAGTTCGCACATTACTCCACCTATGTGCGCACGCGCCGTTGGAAGGATCCGCATGGATCGTACTGGAAGAACGAGTATGCGCGGCTGATGCGGCCGTTCATGAGCCGGCAGGTATTTCCGGCCGATGTGCTGCGCGCCCTGGAAAGCCATCTCATGGATGCACCGGCGAGCAGTTGCACCGATCAGGAATTGATGCGCGTGCTTCGCAAGTACGATGCGGATCCTCGGCCGCTGTTGGAGGAACTGCCAGAGCGCACGCTCTTCAGGTTCAACGAACGGATCTTCGTGAAGGGACCGCAGCTGCGCAAACGTTACAAGTGCCATTGCCTGAACGACCGGCGCACCTACTTCATCGATCCACTCGCGGAAGTGCATATCCACACTCCGCTCCAGGCGCGCAAGGCGTCGTAATGCCTTCGTTGCAGCAAGCGAACATGACGAAAGAACATACGTGGTGCGTGATCATGGCCGGCGGTGTTGGCAGCCGTTTCTGGCCGATGAGCCGCAGCGCCTATCCGAAACAATTCCTCGATTTCCTCGGTCTGGGCCGCACATTGTTGCAGATGACCTACGATCGTTTCCTCGCGATCTGCCCGAAGGAGAACATCCTGGTGGTCACCAATGCGCAATACGCCGCGATCGTGAAGGAGCAACTGCCCGATCTGGCCGATCACCAGATCCTGCCCGAACCCAGCAGGCGGAACACGGCGCCATGCGTGGCCTATGCGAACGAAGTGATCGCGGCGCGCGATCCGGAGGCGTGCATCATCGTGGCGCCGAGCGATCACCTGGTATTGAACGAAAAGGAATTCCAAAGTACGGTGGCACTCGCGTTGGATCAGGCGCGCAGCGGGGACCGGCTCGTAACGCTGGGGATCATGCCCACACGGCCCGATACCGGTTACGGATACATCCAATTCGTTCCAGCGGAAAAACCACATCCATTGATCAAGAAGGTGAAGACCTTCACTGAAAAACCCGATCACGCAACAGCGCTCAGCTTCATCGAAAGCGGAGACTTCCTCTGGAACGCCGGTATTTTCATCTGGTCGTTGAAGAGCATCGATCGTGCTTTCAAGGAACACCTGCCGCAACTGCAGGAGCGCTTCGTTGAGGGCCGCGGTACCTATGGGACCACGAATGAACACACCTTCATCCAAGGCGCTTACGCCGATTGCCCGAACATCTCGGTTGATTACGGGATCATGGAAAAGGCGAAGAACGTGTACACGATCGTGAGCGATTTCGGATGGAGCGATCTGGGTACATGGGGAAGTTTGTTCACCCATCTTCCAAAGGACACGGAAGGCAATGCCGCCGTAGGCCGATCCACCAGGCTCTACGATTGTGCGAACAACATGGTGCACATGCACGACGACAGGTTGCTCGTGATGCAGGGGATGGACGATATGATCGTTGTGAGCACCGATGATGCGCTGCTGATCTGCCGGAAACGCGATGAGCAGAAGATCCGCCAGTTCGTGAACGATCTGCAGGCCGAAAGCGGCGATCGGTACATTTGATCCGCGTTCCACCGGAACACCGGAGCTTCGCCCAACACATGCGCTGGCCAGGTACCCGAACCATTCTGCTGCTTGTCGCCGGCACCATCGCGCTCACGTTGCTCTATCTCTTCGATCCGGCGACCACACAGGGTTTTCTTCCGTGTCCGTTCCGCACCATCACCGGCCTGCTATGCCCGGGTTGCGGGGCGCAACGTGCTATGCATGATCTGATCCACGGCCGTATCGCCGAAGCGTTCGCACACAATCCGGCATTGGTGATAACGCTGCCGCTGCTCGGCCTGCAATGGCTTGCCCCGCAGGTGTTGCGTCTCGATCGGAACCCGGCTTATGATAATCGGATCGTGATGTTCTGGCTAGTCGCGGTGCTGTTCTGGGGTGTGGCACGCAATCTTTTTACGGCCGCTCATGTACATTGATCCCGTTCCAGTTCCTGTAAATTGCGGCCATTGAGCAGAGCGATCATTCCATTGCAGAAAAGTAGCGTGCCGCAGTACGATATGATCACCGATCGGTCCGCGCTGGTGGAACGTGCTTCACAGCTTGCGGATAGCAAGATCGTGGCGCTGGATACAGAGGCATCGAGCTTCCACCGTTACCGCGAACGCGTATGCCTGGTGCAGATCAGTGATCGTGATCGCACGCTGCTCATCGATCCTCTGTCGATCGATGATCTTTCACCGTTGCGCACATTGCTCGCCGACAAGCAGATGGAAGTGGTGATCCACGATGCGGACTATGATCTGCGGATCCTTGCGCGCCACCACGATATCCGCGTGGAGAACGTGTTCGATACATTGGTCGCTGCGGAATTATTGAACGAACCGGAGATCGGTCTCGCCGCATTGCTCGGACTTTACCTTGGGATCAAGGTCGACAAGAAGTTCCAGAAGGCTGATTGGAGCCGGCGACCTCTGCCGGTGGACATGTTGGAATATGCCGCGGGCGACACCGCGCACCTGATCGAACTGCGCGACATCCTTGCAGAGAAATTGAAGCGGAAGGACCGGTGGGAATGGGCCGTTGAGGAATTCGCGTTGCTCACCGATGCGCCCTTCAACCTGGCGGTGAACGAAGAACCCGCATTCCTGCGGATGAAGGGCGCGAAGCTGCTGAAACCACATCAACTGGCCATCCTGCGCGAACTGCACATGTGGCGCGATGGCATCGCAGAACAGGCGGACCGGGCGCCTTTCATGGTGATCGGCAACGATGTGCTTCTTTCACTTTCGACCCATCCGCCGCAGGGCATGAAGGAGCTGATGGAAGTGAAAGGCATCAACCCCAAGCTGATCGAACGGCATGGCGATCGGATCATGGCCGCGATCGAAAAGGGGAGGGACCTGCCGAAGGAGAAATGGCCGCGCGTGCCGAGGCCGAAGCGCTGGGAGAAGGATCCGGATCATGAAGCGCGGTTGAAGCGGTTGAAGTCCGCGCGCGATGCGATGATGAAGGAATTCGATCTGCGGCCCGGGATCATTGCTGCGAACGGACTTTTGATGGAGATCGCGCGCACCATGCCAGGCGATCTCGATGCGCTTGCGGCGTTGCCGGGAATGCGGCGATATCAAGTGGAGAATTTTGGTGACGCATTGCTTCGCGCTTTGTGATCCACGATCGCGGCGTTGTATTTTCGGATCCATATTGATCCTCCATGCGTATTAACAGATCCCTTCTCCTACCTGCGATCCTCATCTCGCTCAACGCCGGCTCCCAGACCTTGGTCGACAGCATTCCTTATCCCGGCATGCTGAACCTGGCCTTTTGGGGTATTCATGTTACCGCGGATACGATCTTCCTCGGATCCGATGCATCCGGAGCGATCCATTTTTCAGATCACGACGGCACATTGTTGGGATCGGTCACCACGCCACACGATTTCAACCATGGACTGATCAAGCGTGAGAATTCCTACCTCTACGCAAGCGATTACACCACGAGCGGTGCCACTTTGCATGAGGTGGATCTATCGGGTTCGCAGATCAATGAATGGACCTTTCCTCCAGGCATCACTGGTCCTTCAAGCGGTATCGGTGATCTGGAGGAGGCAGGCGGCGGTGCGATCTGGTTCACCATGTATTACCCCGATTCCGACGATTATCCGCACGCGTACGCATACAAGTGGATGCCCGGATCGGACACGTTCCTCGATACGGTGCCCTTGCAAGGGGATCAGCCCTACGGCATCGCGGTGAAAGGCGATATCCTGTTCTATGTAACGGATAACCTCGATGGCGATACCGAACGGATCTATTCCTACCATCTCGCTGATGAGACCGATCTGGGTTTCGTCGACCTTCCCGATACTCCGATCGACAATGATCAACGGCCTTTCGGGCTTCACTATTTCGATGAACATCTTTACCTCGTTGCCAATCGCCAGGGCGGATCGGCGTTCGCGCACCAGACCATCTTCATCTATTCTGTTGATGGCACCGTGAATGTTCAAGACGCGATCATGGCCGAAGACCTGAAGCTGTTCCCGAACCCTGCGAACGATCTGCTCACGATCGAGAACGCGGGTGCGAGGATCGGATCGGAACTTGAGATATTCGATGCGAACGGAAAGCTGGTGCTGCGATCCAGGATCGCTTCAGACCGGCAATCGATCGATGTGCAGAAGCTGGTACCCGGAAATTACTCGTTCACGATCCCGGGATCGGAACATTCCGGCCGCTTCACGATCGCACGCTGATGCGTTACGAAGCCCGGCCTTTCAGCTCCCAGTGATCCTTGATCTTGTTCCCTTCGGGATCGAAGATCAAGGTGCGCACGAATCGTTGGCCGATCACTTTTCCGTTCGGACTTTTTCTTCCAATGAACAGGAGCACCGGATCACCATTGTGATCGGTCTTGAACGCGATGTCCAGTTTTCCCGATCGGCCTTCCACGAGGCTTGAAGGTTCGTACTTCTTCTGGAGTTTCTTCAGCAATTGCTCACCGATCGGCATGGACTGAAGGTACAGCTTGGTGGGAAAAGAGAACGGCGCCAGATCGGCGCCGTTCATGATCGTTCCGATCGAGAGGGTTCACTCGGCCAACACCATCACCTTGTTGCCGAACACTTCCACAACACCACCTTTCACCGGGAACACTTGTTCACCGCTGGCGGATCTCACCTTCACATCACCGGCTTTAAGAACGGTGATCAGCGGCGCATGGTTCTCCAGGAAACCCATGCTTCCGTCCACGCCGGGGACCGTAACACTCGTGGCTTCGCCCTGGAACAGTGACTTGTCCGGTGTGATGATCTCTACGCGCATGATCAGGCCTTCGCTGCGTCGGCAAGCATCTTCTTACCGGCGGTGATCACATCTTCGATCGTACCCTTCAGGTTGAACGCCGCTTCAGGATATTCATCCATCGCACCATCCATGATCATATTGAAGCCTTTGATCGTTTCTTCGATCGGCACCATCACACCTGGCAGGCCGGTGAACTGTTCGGCCACGAAGAACGGTTGCGAGAGGAAGCGCTGAACGCGACGTGCACGGCTGACGGCCAGCTTGTCGTCCTCGCTCAACTCGTCCATTCCAAGGATCGCGATGATGTCCTGCAATTCCTTGTAGCGCTGAAGGATTGCCTTCACGCGCTGTGCGCAGTTGTAATGCTCATCACCTACGATGGCAGGAGTGAGGATCCGGCTGGTGGAATCCAATGGATCCACGGAAGGATAGATCCCGAGCTCGGCGATCTTCCGGCTCAATACCGTGGTGGCATCGAGGTGGGCGAAAGTCGTTGCCGGCGCTGGATCGGTCAAGTCATCCGCAGGCACGTATACCGCCTGTACCGAAGTGATGGATCCACGCTTGGTGGAGGTGATCCGTTCCTGCATCGCACCCATTTCCGTGGCGAGCGTCGGCTGGTAACCTACAGCTGAGGGCATCCGGCCGAGCAGGGCGGAAACTTCCGATCCGGCCTGGGTGAAGCGGAAGATGTTGTCCACGAAGAAGAGGATGTCGCGGCCGCCGCTCTTTTCATCACCATCGCGGAAATATTCCGCAAGTGTGAGACCGCTCAATGCAACGCGTGCGCGCGCTCCCGGAGGCTCGTTCATCTGCCCGAAGATGAAGGTGGCCTGGCTGGTCTCGAGCGTGTTGTAATCCACCTTGCTCAAGTCCCATCCGCCTTTCTCCATACTATGCATGAATTCCTCGCCATACTTTACGATGCCGCTTTCGATCATTTCGCGAAGCAGATCGTTCCCTTCACGGGTCCGCTCACCAACACCGGCGAATACGCTGTAACCGCTGTAGCCTTTCGCGATGTTGTTGATCAACTCCTGGATCAATACGGTCTTTCCAACACCCGCACCACCGAACAATCCGATCTTACCACCTTTCGAATAAGGCTCGATCAGATCGATCACCTTGATACCGGTGAAAAGCACTTCCGTGCTGGTGGTGAGTTCCTCGAACTTGGGAGCTTCGCGGTGGATCGGGTAGGTCTTTCCGGTGTTCACCGGTTTCATCCCATCGATCGGATTACCTGTAACGTTGAAGAGCCTTCCCTTCACTTCATCGCCCACCGGCATGCTTATCGGGCGGCCCTGGCCGATCACTTCGGCACCGCGGCTGAGGCCATCGGTACTGTCCATGGAAATGGCGCGCACGGTGTCTTCACCGGTGAGCTTCTGTGTTTCCAGAACGAGCGTGGTGCCATCCGGGCGCTGGATGTGAAGTGCGTCGTAGATGTTCGGCAGGTCTTTTCCTGCTTCAAAACGAACGTCAACTACAGGCCCGATCACCTGTACGACCTTTCCGATGTGCTTGGACATGAGGGAGTTTTGACAATTGCGGGAGTGAAGCCCGGATTTTCGGGCGCGAAGGTAAGGGGAAGAGGGGGAAAAAAGAAGTTATCAGTTGATAGTTGTCCGTTGTCAGGAACACTAGATCAGACCCCAAGAACAACTAACGGCTCAACGCTTCCGCTTGCCCGCAGCGACCTGCTGTTGCTGCTTCTGCATTTCCTCCAAGCGTTGCTGCCAGCGGCTCTTCTTCTTTGGTGTCTTCATGTTCTGCAGAAGCTGGCCGCGCAACTTCTCTTCATCCACGAACCACTTCTTCAGCAACGTCATCTGCAGAATGCTGATGATGTTGGCGAGCAGGTAATAGTAGCTCAAACCCGCGCTGAAGTTGTTCAGGAAGAACAGCATCATGATCGGGAACATCCAGATCAGCAGCTTCATGCTCGGCATGCCTTGCTGCGTGGGCATCTGCTGCTGGTTGATCAGCGAGTAGGCGATCGTACTGGCGGCCATCAGGAGCGTGAAAAGGCTCACGTGGTCACCATACATCGGGATCGTGAACGGCAGATCGAGGATGCTGTCGTAGCTGCTCAGATCATCGGCCCACAGGAATTTCTCCTGGCGCAGTTCGATGCTCGCCGGGAAGAAGCGGAACATGGCGTACAGGATCGGAAGCTGGATCAGCATCGGCACACAACCGCTCGCAGGATTCACGCCTGCCTTGCTGTACAACTCCATCGTGGCCTGCTGCTTCTTCAGCGGATCGGAGTTCTTGTGCTTTTCCTGGATCGCTTCGAGCTCCGGCTTCAAGGCACGCATGCGTGCGCTTGCGATGAAGTTCTTGTAGGTGAGCGGCATCAACAGCAGCTTGATCGCGATGGTGAGCACAAGGATGATGATGCCGTAACTGAGGCTGAACTGCTGATCGAGGAAATTGAAGATCGGGATCACGATCCACTTGTTCATCCAGCCGAAGATGCCCCAGCCGAGATCGATGATCTTCTCGAATTCAGGAATACCCGTCTTCGCCAGAGTGTTGTAGTGGTTCGGGCCGAGGTAAAGTCGCATCGGGATGTCCAGATGCGCGCTGCGTTCCTTGTCGAAATAGAGCTTCGCGGTGTACCGCTTGGTGTGCGCGGTATCTTCCTGTGGTACGATCGCAAGTTCCGATCCGCTGCCGGAGAATCCTTCATCGCTGATCATGGCGATCGAGAAGAAATCCTGCTTGAAGGCTACCCAGTTGGTCTTGCCATTAAGCACTTTCTCATCGGCATCCGATTCACTGAGGTAATCGCGATCATCATTGAAATACTTGAAGTAGATGCCGCATTTCTGGAGTTCCGCCGGGCGGTATTTCTCGTTTGAAAGACCGAGCATGTCCCAGTGGAAGAAGAGGTTCTTCGGATCGAGCTCCTGCACCAATCCCACGATCTCGGTGCGCACGTCCATGAAGTAGCTGTCCTCCTCGAGCGTGTAGGTGATCTGTATGTAGCGGCCCGGATTGCCGGTGTTCGCTTTCATGCGCACAGCATTGCGCCCGATCGGTTCCGGTTGGAAATACAGATCGCGTGTGCTGATGTCCTGGTTTCCGAGGAAGAACCGGAATTCGTATTGGTTGCTGTCCGGATCGGCCAGTAGCAATGGTTCACCGTGGTACGATCGGTAGCTCTTCAGGTTCATCACCTTCGGGATCGCTCCGCGGGTGCTGAAGGTGATGTGCAACCTGTCGTTCTCGATCACCACATCCTTCTCTTCACCCTGTGCAGCGCCGGCAAGCACGCCGAACCGGCGTTCCATCTCCAGGTCGCGAAGGCTATCCGCCGAGATCCGGAGGGTATCGTTGAGCGTATCGGGCCGTATCGCGATCGGCGCGATCTCCCTATCGCGTTTTAGCTTCTGCTCATTCTCCAGAGCGCGGCGTTCGGTTTCGGCCTGCGCAAGGCTGTCGTTCACGTATTGTTGCCTTGCACGCTCTTCGGCGGTGGGCATCGTGTACCAGGTGTATCCGGCGAGGATCGCGGCGATGAGGACGAAACCGATGATGGAATTACGATCCATGGATTGCCCGTACGAAGATCAGGGGGGTGAACATTGAGGGCCGCAAAGATAGAAGCAGCCGAAGAACGATCGGCCCGGTTCAGGCCTTTGCCCGTTTCACCTGTTGTTCCTCAGGCACATGCTCAAGAGCCGCCTGCACGAAACCGATGAAAAGCGGATGCGGGCGCAGCACCGTGCTGCGGTATTCCGGGTGGAATTGCACACCCATGAACCACGGATGTTCGGGCAGTTCCACGATCTCGACCAGCCCGCTGGCGGGGTTGATCCCCGTGGCGCGCATACCAGCGGCTTCGTAGCGATCGCGGTAATCGTTGTTGAATTCGTAACGGTGACGATGGCGCTCACTGATCTTCTTCTGCCCGTAGATCCCGATCGCGCGGCTTCCGTCCATCAATTCGCAATCGTAGGCCCCGAGCCGCATGGTACCTCCTTTTTCGGAGATGGATCGCTGCTCCTGCATCATGGCGATCACACCATCCGGAGTATTCGGATCCATTTCGGTGCTGTTCGCATTCTTCAACCCGAGCACGTTGCGGGCGAATTCGATCACAGCGCATTGCATGCCCAGACAGATCCCGAAGAACGGGATCCCATTCTCACGTGCATGCCGGATAGCATCAAGCTTTCCTTCCATACCACGATGCCCGAAACCTGGCGCCACCAGCACTCCGCTCAAGCCGTTCAGGTATTTCGAGACGTTGGATGGTTCGAGCTTTTCGCTGTGGATCCAACGGATATTCACGCGCGTTTCATTCTCTGCGCCGGCATGATCCAGCGCTTCCTTGATGCTCTTGTATGCATCCTTCAGCTCCACGTATTTGCCTACCAGACCGATATTCACTTCGTTCTTCGGCTCCTTGTAGCGGCGCAGGAAATCGTTCCACTGGGCCAGATCGGCGGAAGGGTAGGAGGTGATGCCAAGTTTGCGCAGCACCACTTCATCGAGCCCTTCATCCTTCATCATCAACGGAACATCGTAGATCGTATCCGCATCGCGGCTTTCGATCACCGCTTGCGGTTCCACGTTGCAGAACAGCGCGATCTTCTCCTTCATGCCGCGGCCCATGGGATGTTCGGTGCGGCAAACCAGCACATCGGGTTGCACGCCGAGGCTCAGCAATTCCTTCACACTGTGCTGTGTTGGCTTGGTCTTCAATTCACCCGTCGTGCCGAGGTAAGGAAGAAGAGTGAGGTGGATCGCAAGACAGTCGCGGCCTTTCTGCCATTTCAACTGGCGGATCGCTTCAACGTATGGAAGACTTTCAATGTCGCCGACGGTACCGCCCACTTCGGTGATCACGAAATCGTAGATCCCCTTGCGGCCGAGCGCCTGTATGTGCGACTTGATCTCGTCGGTGATGTGCGGGATCACCTGCACGGTCTTTCCGAGGAATTCGCCGCGACGTTCCTTGCTGATCACGTTCTGGTAGATCCGCCCGGTGGTCACGTTGTTCGCCTGGCTCGTGGGAACGTCAAGGAAACGCTCATAATGGCCGAGGTCCAGATCGGTCTCGGCACCATCTTCCGTTACGAAACACTCACCGTGCTCGTAGGGATTGAGCGTGCCGGGATCGACGTTGATGTACGGATCGAGCTTTTGGATCGTAACGCTGAAGCCGCGCGCCTGAAGCAATTTCCCCAGACTGGCGCTGATGATCCCTTTGCCGAGTGAAGAGGTGACCCCGCCCGTTACGAATATGTACTTAGTGGAGCCCGTCATCACATGGGGATCGGCCTTCGATGGGAAGGGTGATCACGGGGTGTAAAGGTAGCAGAATTGCCGAGAAGGCGCCGATCATCTTTCAACGATCGACGATCGGCTCGGCAAGCTGCTTATCAGAACTTGAAACTGATCCCGGCGCTTGGCAGGAACGGCAGCTGGTTCACGCGCTCGTAACGCACGCGATCGAAGTAGAAGATGTTCTCCCGATCGTAGGCGTTGGTCACGCTCAGATCCACTTCCAGCACGCGGTGCTCATCGAATTTCCAGGTGCGCGTAAGTCCCACGTCCAGCCGGTGATAATCCGGCAACCGCCCCTGGTTGAGCGGCCCGAAGATGGTCTCGAGTTCCGCATTGCCATGCACGTAATCCTCGTTGATGCCTGAGAAAGGCACGCCACCATAGAAGCCCTGTGTCTGGGTATACGGGAATCCCGATCCGTAATTCCAGCGGATGTTGAACTTGTAACCATCGAATTTGCCGAAGGCCTGGCTGAACACGATGTTCACGTTGTGCCGGCGATCCCACACCGGATTGTACACCTGTGTGCCATCGAACCGATCCACGTACGTATAACTATAGACCGCCCACACCGAGGTGTTCTCCCGATCGTATTTGAACTGGATGTCGGCACCATAGGCTTCGCCCGTCTCGATGATGTAATCCTTCTTCAATTCATCAGGCTTATCGGAGAATTCCGGCGTGTCGTTGAAGAGCTTGTTACGGTTGAGGTTGGTCACCTGGCGGAAATCCTTCAGGTAGACCTCGAAGTTCACCGTGAGGTTATCCGAAAGATCCTGTTCGATCCCGGCCACGTAATGATTGGCGCGCTGCAGCGGATCCTTCACCTCGCGCACTTCGCCATCGCGCTCGGTGATCTCATCGGGAAGATCGTCCGGTGCTGAAAGGAAGCCATAGAACAGGTTCACCACATCACGATCGCTGTTGGCGGCCACCAGGTTCTGGCTGTAACGGCCGGCAGCCAGCTTGAAGCGCGTATTATCCGTGATGTTCCACTTCAGGCCGAAGCGCGGTTCAACGTTGAACACCGAAAGCGATGCGTAATAATGAAGCCTCAATCCAGGATCGAGGATCACCTTGCCGAGCACTTTCTTGTAATTCACGTAGGTGGCGATCTCCGATGTGTTCTGCGCTTGCTGGTAGCGAAGCCCGATCGCGTTGTAGAACTGGAAATCGGTGCGGAAGCCCAGCACTTCGATCCCGTAGCGCACTTCATCCTCGCCAGTGAAATATTTGAAGTTCAGGCCGGCGTTGAAACCCGCGATCTCGCTGGTGCGCGGCTCTAGTTCGGCCTCCTGGAGCGAGATCGTGTAGTTGCTCATCGAGAAGATGCCATCGATCAGCACCGCCGATCCGGCCGGTACAAGAACGAAGTTGGTGCCCGCGCCCCAGTTGTTCCATCCCAGATCGCTCACACCCTGATAGTTCACCCCATCGTTGAAGTTGAAACCGAACAGGTTGAACTTGCTCCCGTTCGCACCAAGAAAGGAGATCTTGCCGTACAGGTCCGTGAAGCGGAAAGGCAGCCCTGCCGTATCGATGTAGTTGTAGAAGATCTTGCTGCTCTGGTCCAGGTAGCTGTGCCGGGCGTTCACCAGGAAGGAGGATGAACTTCCGCCCGGTTCCTTCTGCTTCTTCAGCGGACCTTCCAGCAACGCCTTGGCGGCGAACGTGCTCGCGCTCACCTTGCCGCTCAGCCGAGTGCGGTTGCCATCGCGCGTGGTGATGTCCATGATGGAACTCACCCTCCCGCCATGTTCCGCATTGAAACCTGCCGTGTAGATGTCCGCATTGCGGATGATGTCGTTATCGAAAACGCTGAACAGGCCGATGCTGTGGAACGGATTATAAAGCACCATTCCGTCGAGCATCATCTTGTTCATGATCGGTGATCCGCCGCGCACGTAGAGCTGCCCGCCCTGGTCACCGGTGAAGATCACGCCCGGCACCACTTGTAGGTATTGAGCAAGATCGGCTTCGCCGCCAACTGCCGGCAGCGTCTCGATCTGCCGCGGGGTGAGTTTGGTAACGCCCATCTGCACCTGGGTCTGCGCTTCCTGCTTTGTGCCCGAGACCTCGAATTCCCTGATCTGCACTGCGCCGCGCTCGAGGAATAGTTTTTCCGTTACGATCTGGTCCTTCGCCACGGTTACTGCTTTCGTGAGCGTATCGTAGCCGAGATAGGTAACGAAGAGCGTGTAACTACCCGGGGTGATCTTGGTGATGGAGAAGTAACCGTTCACATCCGTGGCCGCGCCGGTGGTGGTGCCCTGCAACACCACGTTGGTGAAGATGATGGGTTCACCGGTCTCCCTGTCGTAGACAAAACCGCGGATGGTGCCGGTCTGCGCGAAGGAAGCGATCGCGAAAAGAGAGAGTAGAAAGGTGAAAAGTGACTTCATTCGATCCTGGATCGTGGGTAGGCTTCAGTAGGAAGGGGCGCTAAGGTATAAGGAAGGGATCCACGGGCCGTACGCCGTTCCATGGATGGTTGCCGCCTTAGCCCGATCGAGGTGCGGATCGAAATACAACGACGGAAGTGCCATGGAGTTCGATCCTGTCGAGGGGCTGTGATCGTTCGGGGTTTGCGGTCCGGATCCCTTGATCGGCATTGCCGTGCCATGACGGATCGTCCAGATCCAGGATCTTGATCCACTCTTCGCTTAGTGCAGGCAAGGTGAATTCCACCGTTCCCGATCCGAAATTGAATAGACAGATCATCTGTTCGTTCCCTTCTGGATCCTGCCGTTGGAGCATCAAACCTTTTTCAGCGACGGGGATCGCCTTCACTCCTTGTTTATCGAAATTGCAGAGGATCGGATCGGTCCGGCGCAGCGCGATCAGGTGCCGGTTCCATTTCAGGATCTGCTGGTTCTCTGCCTGGTCCCGTTGTATCCAGTCCAGCTTCGATCGCTGGAATGTTCCCCGATCCTGGGGATCGGGCGGATCGACGTCCCAACCATAATGCTCGAATTCCTTCTTCCTTCCTTCACGCACCAGCTCGATCAGTTCTTTTTCGGAATGGTCCACGAAATAGAAGAAAGGCGTTCGCGCGCCGAACTCCTCGCCCATGAAGAACATCGGGATGTAGGGTGAAAGAAGGATGGCAGCCGACGCGGCCATCTCCTTCCGCCGATCCACCAACATGCTCAACCGTTCACCCAGCACACGGTTCCCGATCTGATCGTGGTTCTGGTTGAACACGATGAACTTTCCGCCAGGCACACCGGCCGATGACCGGCCGTATTTCCGCTTCCTGAACCCGA
This sequence comes from Bacteroidota bacterium, assembly GCA_023418095.1. GTDB lineage: Bacteria > Bacteroidota > Bacteroidia > Flavobacteriales_F > PHOS-HE28 > PHOS-HE28. The sequence continues at coordinate 35,958 of JAEZDL010000095.1, read as the reverse complement.
CGAATTCCCCGCTGAAAACGAAGCCATCGGTATAGGCCTTCGCCACTTGTTCGATCTTGCCGAAATCCGCGTACCGATCCTTTCCTTTTTCATCCAGTATCACATAAAGGGCGTGGTGCATGTCATCCAACCATTGTGCATCGAAACCATAACCACCGGCCTCGATCGATGAGATCACTTTCGGGCTGTTCAGATCGCTTTCCGCGATCATGTGGATCGGCCGCCCGGCGCGTTCCTGCGCTTCCTTCACGTTCGCATGACAGAGTTCCCAGAAATGGACCGCCCCATTGTCGAATACCGTGTGGATCGCATCCAGCCGGAAACCATCGATGTGGAAATTGTCGATCCAATACAACAGGTTCTGTGAGAAGAAGTCGCGCACCCCATCGCTCCATTCCGCATCGAAATTCAATGCATCGCCCCAGGGCGTCTGGTATTGATGGTTGAAGTACGGCCCGAACTGCGCGAAATAATTCCCTTCCGGACCAAGGTGATTGAACACCACATCGAGGATCACGGCGATCCCGTACCGGTGACAGGCATCGACCAGTCGTTTCAGTCCATCTGGGCCACCGTAAGTGTTGTGCACGGCATATGGATGAACACCATCGTAACCCCAATTGCGTGAACCAGGGAATTGCGTGACCGGCATCATTTCGATCGCATTGATGCCGGTCTCCGCGAGCAACGGGAGCTTTGGAATGATCGCATCGAAGGTGCCTTCCGGCGTAAAGGTGCCCACGTGCAATTCATACAAGATCAGTTCCTTCAATGGGATGCCACGCCAATCCCGATCGGTCCATTCGAATTTGGAATGATCCACAAGCTGCGAGGCCTTGTGGAGGCCATCAGGCTGGAATTGGGAGGCGGGATCGGGGAATGGATCACCACCTTCCGGCCTATAGAAATACTTCACCTCCGACGATCCCGCATCGATCTCCGCTGTGAAATAACCATTCTCCTTCTTCATATCCACGATCCGATCGAACGGATGCACGATCTGCAGTTGCATGCCTTCCTTCAGAGGCGCCCATAGCCGGAACGTGCAATTACCATTGCCATCCAAGGTGGAAATGTGCCGCATCGTCCTCATGCTTCACGATCCAAGCGGATCACGATCCCTTCATCACCCGAAAGACAGATCTCGGTCGCGGTGCGCGTTCCTTCCAATTCCAGCGCGGTGGAAACCACGATCGTACCGATGGGTGAAAAGTGCTTCGGTTTGAAATAGCACGGGCGATGCGCGAGATTGAGCACGATCAGGAAATGGTCCGCGCCGGGTGCGGAACGCTTGTATGCGATCATCTGTTCATCGGCATGGATCGTTTCGTAGTCGCCGATACCGATCGCGGGTTCCGCGTTGTGCAACCGGATCAACTTGCGATAGAGCGAGAGGATGGAATGCGGATCGTTCTTCTGTATCTCCACATTCGTGCGCTGGTAGGCCCGGTCGATGCGAAGCCAAGGCTTTCCTTCACTGAAACCGGCATTTTCAGAGGCATCCCATTGCATGGGTGTGCGCGCCGGGTCGCGGCTCAGGTTCTTGTCCGGCATGTTAAGCCCCTGCGGATCCTGCACTTCATCAAAAGGGATCGGTACGTCGCGCATGCCGATCTCGTCGCCATAATAGATCGTTGGTGTGCCGCGCAGCGTGAGCAGCAGCATGGCGGCCACCCGTGCCTGCGACCAGCCAACGCGGCTGGTGATCCGTGGCTGATCGTGATTCCCCAGCACCCAGTTCGGCCAGCCTCCCTCCGGAAGCGCACCTTCATATTCATCGATCGCTGCAGCGATGCGCGCGGCGTTCCATGGAAGCGAGAGCAGCTGGAAATTGAAGGGGAGGTGTGCGCCCCGCAGATCGATACCGTAGTACATCACCATCTTGTGTATCGGGAGATAGACCTCGCCGATCATCATGCGTTCCGGATACTGGTCCAGCAGCTTGCGCATCATGTGTACGATGTCGTGTACTTCAGGCTGATCGGTTGAGAACACCGGCAACAGCTGTTCGTAGGTACCCATGTGGGGTGCATAGTCCGGATTCACCGGATTGTTGCGCAGCTGCGCATCCTTGATCATGTGCCACATCACGTCCACACGGAAACCGTCAACCCCCTTGTCCAGCCAGAAACGCATCACATCCAGCATCGCTTCCTGCACCTGCGGGTTGCGCCAGTTCAGATCGGGCTGTTCCTTCAGGAAGGCGTGGTAGTAATACTGGCCGGTGGGTTCGTGCCATTCCCACGCCGATCCACCGAAAACGCTCAGCCAGTTGTTCGGCGGTGAACCATCCTCCAAGGGATCATGCCAGATGTACCAGTCACGTTTCGGATCGTTCCGCGAACCGGCCGAAGCGATGAACCATGGATGCCGGTCGGACGTATGGTTCGGCACCAGGTCCAGGATCATCTTCATGCCGCGGCGATGCACTTCGTTCAACAGCCGGTCCAGATCGGCCATGCTTCCGAACACCGGATCAACAGCGGTATGGTCGCTTATGTCGTAACCGAAGTCCTTCATCGGTGAAGGGTATACTGGCGAAAGCCATATGGCGTTCACGCCGAGCCATTGCAGGTGATCGAGCCGATCGATGATCCCGTTGAGGTCACCGATGCCATCGCCGTTGCTGTCCTGGAAGGAACGCGGATAGATCTGGTAGATGATGCCTTTCTGCCACCAGAGATGTTCTTCACTTGATACCGTCATCCATCACTTAAATGAAGCATCAAGTTATGATCGCGAAAGTGCGATCCCGACGATCTTCAGCTCATCACTTTCGCGAGCAGTTCGCGCAGCAGCTCACCATGATCGCTGCCATCGCCGCCCAGGCCTTTGCTGCGCAGATCGAACTGGCGCAGGTGTTTCTGGATCTCCACCAGCTTCGGCAGCGGGTAGTTGCCGGCATGCGTCACATAATCCTTCAGGTAGTAAGGAGACACCTTCATCGCCGAGGCCATTTCGCTTTGTGATCGGCCCGCGAGCTGGTGTACCATGGCGAGCTTGGTGAAGTAGCCGTTGAGAAGGGTGAGCGTCAGCACGAGCGGATTGTCCTTCGGATCGCTGGCGAAGTAATTGGCGATCCGTTGTGCCTTCAACGCATCGCGCGCACCGATCGCGTTCTGCAGCTCGAAGATGTTGTGCTCCTTGCTGATGCCGACGTATTTCTGGATCACATCACTGGTGATGGATGCGTTCTCCTGCGTTACCAGGCAGAGCTTCTCCACTTCCTTCACGGCCTTGGATAGGTCCGATCCGAGGTGCTGCGCCAGCAGCTGCGCTTCCGAATTCCCGAGTTTCCGCTTCTGGTTCTTCGCGAAATTCATCAGCAGTTCGGGCACCTTCTCATCCTTGATCTTGTCGCTGAGGAACACGGCGCCGCCGCCTTTCTGTGCCGTCTTCAGGATGCTTTTCCGTCCATCCACTTTCTTGTGCTTGTAGATCAGCACGAGCACGGTGGTGGGCGTGGGTTTGGCAAGGTAGGGTTCCAGTTTTTCCACCTGATCGATCCGCCAGGCGTTCAATTCACGCACGATCACCACCTGTCTTTCGGCCATCATCGGAAAACGCAGGCAGGTGTCCTTCACCGTATCCGGATCGCAATCGCGACCGTAGAGGATCGTAAGGTTGAAATCCTTTTCGTGTTCCTGCAACGCATGTTTTTCGATCTCCTCCTCGATCCGGTCCATGAAGAAGCCTTCTTCACCGTGGAGCAGATAGACCGGCCTGAATTTTCCCGATCGGATCTCCTGGACGAGCTTCTTGTAATCGTCGATCGAGCTCATTCGTAACGCAGGTGTTTCACGCTGATGCCGTTGTTGATGATCTCGCGCAGCGAAGCGATCCCGATCTTCACGTGGTTCTGCACGTAGAGGTTCGTCACCTGCGCATCGCTCGCGCTTGTCTTCACACCTTCGGGCACCATGGGCTGATCGCTCACGAGCAGCAATGCGCCGGTGGCGATCTTGTTGGCGAAGCCCGTCATGAAGAGCGTGGCCGTTTCCATGTCGATCGCCATGCAGCGCATCATGCGCAACCGTTCCTTGAAGGCATCGTCATGTTCCCACACGCGCCGGTTGGTGGTGTATACCGTGCCGCTCCAGTAATCGAGTTCCATGTCCCGGATCACATGGCTCACCGCGCGGTGGATCATGAAGCTTGGCAGGGCGGGCACTTCCGGCGGGAAGTAATCGTTGCTGGTACCATCACCACGGATGCCTGCGATCGGCAGGATCAGGTCGCCGAGGTTGTTCTTCTTCTTCAATCCCCCGCATTTGCCGAGGAAGAGCACGGCTTCCGGCGCGATCGCGCTCAGCAGGTCCATCAGCGTGGCGGAGTTGGGGCTGCCCATGCCGAAGTTGATCATGCACATCTCCGGGCCGATCGCCACTTTGAACGCCCGATCGGGCCTGCGCACCACCGCCCCGGTCTCTGCGCAGAAGATCTCCACGTAGTTGTCGAAGTTGGTGATCAGCACGTGCTTCGGGAAGTCTTCCAGCGGAATGCCGGTGTACCGCGGAAGCCAGTTCTGCACGATGTCGTCTTTCGTTCGCACTTTTGTAGGGATGGAAGCGGAGCTACAGGCCCTGGCCCTGCCCGATCACGGCATCAAAACTAAGCATGGCGCGTTGGGCACCGAGGTGTTCGATCCGATCCGCAGGCGCTGGTTGTTGCTTACGCCTGAAGAGCATGTGCGCCAGCATTTCGTGAACCACCTGGTGTTCGATCGGAAGTGTCCCGCTTCTCTGATCGCGATCGAACGATCGCTGGTGCTGAACGAAATGGCCAAGCGTGCCGATATCGTTGTGCATGGGTTGGATGGGAGACCCGTAGCGCTTATCGAATGCAAGGCGCCTTCCGTGCGCATCGATCAGGCCACGCTGGAGCAGGCCGCGCGTTACAACATCATCTTCAAAGTGCGTTTTCTCATGGTCACGAACGGATCGGAACATTACTGTTTCATCATCGATCATGAAAAAGGCACCGCCCGATCGTTCGATCATATTCCCGATCACTTTGAAATGATGCGCGGCTGACCGCTAATTTTACGGTATGAAGATCCAACGTCTGCTCCTGGCGTTCCTTTTCCTCTCTATTTCCGCAGCCACTTCCGCACAGCAGAGAAGCAAGATCGGCTTCGAGCTGATGACGTATTTGAAGGATGCTTCGCCGCAGGAACGGATCGACATCTTCATTCGCGGAAAGGCCGATCGGCTGGAAAGTGTGGTGCGATCACATGGCGGACTGGTAAAACAATCGATCCCGGGTATCGTGAACGCGCGGATCGCGGTGGCATCGATCGAAGCACTTGCGTCCGATCCGGTGATCGAAGGATTTGAATTCAGCATGGTGCCGCCGGTGCTGTTGAATGATTCCGCCCGTGTGAAAAGCCGGATCAATGAGATCCATTCCGGTGAGTCGCCGCTTCCCGAAGCTTATCAAGGTGAAGGCATGATCATGGGGATCATCGATACCGGGCTTGATGTGACGCATCCCGATTTCCTGAACGAAGATGGATCGACCCGCGTGCTCACTTACTGGGATCAGAACCTCGGCAACGGTCCGCTTACGCCGCCTCAATACGGTTATGGCCAGATCTGGACGAGCGCACATATCAATAGCGGACAGATCACCACGATCGATGGGAATGGACATGGAACATCGGTAGCCGGGATCGCGGCTGGCGGGGGCACAGCGAATGGAATGCACAAGGGCATGGCGCCAAAGACCGATCTGATCATCGTGAAATATTCGGGCAACAATTTCCTTTCGAAGGTCGCCGATGGCGTGCATTACATCTTCGAACAGGCCGAAGCGTTGGGCAAGCCAGCGGTCGTGAACATCAGCCTAGGCCGCCAGACCGGATCGCACGATGGGTTGGATGCCGCAGCGCTCCTGATCGATGCGATGTTGCAGGAAAGTCCGGGAAGAGTTGTGGTATGCGCCGCCGGGAATTTCAATGAATGGCAACCGTACCACTTGCGCACCGAAGTTGACGCGGACACCAGTTTCACCTGGTTCGAGAACAATCCGCTCACCAATTTCGGCGGCGGTGTGGTGGGTGGCGTGTATTTCGAGGCGTGGGCCGATTCGGATGAATTCGTGAACGTGGATTATGCGATCGGTGCCGATCGAGTTTCACCATCCTACAGCTTCCGTGGAAGAACACCTTTCCATGATGTTTCGCAGAACCTGAACACCGTGATCACCGATACGCTTTTGAGCATCTCCGGTGATCGTATCGGCGTGGTGAACTATTATGCATCGCCGCGTGGCGAACAGATCCAGTTGCAGGTGTGGATCCAACAACCCGATTCGAACAGTTATCGTTTCCGCTTCATGAGCACCGGCTCGGGCAAATTCGATGTGTGGTCCATGGCGCAGGCCGGCTGGTCCAACATGACCTCGACCCTCCCGGCCGCTGAGGAATTCCCACCGATCGTGAATTATGTGATGCCCGATCGGAACCAGCACATCACCGATTCATGGACATGTTCTCCGCATGTGATCACCGTTGCGAACTACAGGAATGAAACAGGTTATCTCGCCTATGATGGATCGTGGCAGCAAGGCGCGGGGATCGTGGAAGGTGAGATCACAGCATCGAGCAGCAAAGGACCCACACGCGATGATCGGATCAAGCCCGACATTGCCGCACCAGGTGACATCACCTTCAGTCCATACCCGCTTTCGAGCCTCGCGATCATGGTGAACAATGCCGATGTGATCAAGATCGCTCCAGGTGGAATGCACATCCGCGGCGGTGGAACTTCCGCTGCTTCACCACACGTGGCCGGCGCTGCCGCATTGTATCTGCAGAAATGTCCGCAGGCGGCATATACTGAAGTACGCGATGCACTTTTCGGGACCGCCGTGGCGGACGAGTTCGTTCCGCCCGTACCCAACAGTAGCTGGGGACATGGGAAACTTGATGCGTTCGCTGCGCTGAACACCAGTAACCTCGAGGAACCGATCCTTTCGATCGTGGGTGAAGCGCCATTCTGTGAAGGAGAAGAGGTGATCGTGACCGCCACACCAGGTTTCGATCAGTATGTCTGGAGCAATGGCGGATCGGCTTCGGAAGTGACCATCACGGAGAGTGGAGCGTTGAGCCTGATCGTTCATGATGTATCGATGTGTTCTGCGAAAAGCGACACGGTCGATCTGCAATTCGTGCCAGCACCGGCAACGCCTGTGATCACGGCCAATGGGAATGAATTGACGAGCAGTGAAGCGTTCAGCTATCAATGGTTCTACAACGGCCAGCCGGTGGACGGTATGGACACGCAGATGATCGAAGCGTGGGCGACCGGTGATTATTTCGTTGAGATCGCCAATGCCGAAGGATGCACTGCGGCCAGTGGGCCGGTAAGCGTGATCATCACTTCGATCGAAGATCGGTCTGCTGCTGCGGTCGTTGTCTGGCCTTCACCCGCACGCGATGCGATCAATGTGAAAGCAGGATCCAATTCAGCGTTGCAGATCTGCGATGAAAGTGGCCGGGTCGTTTGGAAAGGAACAAGCCGGGCTGAGATCGGAACTATTGGGATCTCCGATCTTTCCGCCGGCACCTATCTGCTACGGATCGGCGATGGATCGGCTGCGGTCCAGCACCGCTTCGTGAAATTGCCCTGATCACTTCGTGATCGTATCCTCTTCCTCGCTCTCGAGCGGTGCGTAATAGCTGCGCAATTGTTTCTTCAATTGGAAGAAACGGGTCAATCCCACCAGTGCGAAGATCGCCGCAAGCGAGAGCGCAGTGATGCCTACCCATGCGAGGTTGCCATAATGCGTCAATTCGAGAAGCGCAAGCCCGCCGATGATCAGGTAAAGCGAAGACCGGATATAGGCCATGAACGTGCGCTCATTGGCCAGCCTCGTGCGTTCCAGCGCAAGATGATCGCGAAGGATTAGTTTATCGCGATTCGTGAACGGACGACCGAACTGGAGCAGTCTTTTGATCCTTTCCGATCGGGGAAGCATGTGGCGAATTTAGGTGGACAGTGCATCCAACGGAAAGAGGATCGATCTTTGGGCGAACATGGAATTGGCAAGAAGGACGATCGAGCGCTATGTGCCGCTGAAGGATGATGTGTGGGAGGCGATCGCACCGCTGTGGCATGTAAGATCCTTCAGGAAGGGCGAGATCATTTCGCGCGCCGGTACGGTGGAGAACTGGTTGTACATCGTGGATCGTGGCGTGCAGAAATTGTATTTCGGGCACGACGGCAACGAGCATTGTCTCGGTTTCTCGTACGATCACAGCTGGAGCGGCGATTTCGATTCGTTCATTTCACGAAGACCGGGAAGGTTCGATGTGCAGGCGGTAACGGATTCGGTGCTGCTCGGCATCCAGCATGATGATCTTCATGCCATGTACGATCGGTCCACCGTAATGGAACGTTTCGGCCGGCTCATGATCGAGGAGCTGATCCACGGCCGCGCCACGCGCGAGATCGAACTGCTCACCTTCACTGCAGAGGAACGTTACAGAAAGCTTCTCTCCCGAAGCCCGCATCTGTTGCAACTGGTGCCACAAAAGGATATCGCCTCGTATCTGCGGATGACTCCGGAGACCTTCAGCCGGTTACGCGCCAAAGGTTGAGGGCCCCATTTCTTGATCTGGATCAAGTGCGGGCGCAGGGCCGCGCCGGTAGGTTTGCAGAATGGAAAAGCTCGCCACGAGGAAGCTGATCGGGGAATTGCAGGCTGTGTTGCAGGAGCAGATCGCACAAGTCGGATCCCTGCTCGAACTGGACGCGGCCGATCTTTCCACCCGCCCCGACCCCGATCGGTGGAGTGTGCTGGAGATCGCCGAGCACATGAATTTGAGCAGTGGCCATTATCTCAGGCTGTTGCAAAAGGTCTATTCCGATCCGAAAAGCAATATCGTATTCAAGGAGACCTTCACACCCGGGCGTTTTGGCGAAATGGGCGTGAAGGCGATGCGGCCGACGGCTGAAGGAAAGATCAATTGGAAGATGAGAACGCTCGGCATTTTCGAACCACGCACCGCTTCCACGAAAGGAAAGGCGGCATTGGAAGAACTTCGATCCATGCTGAAGGGCTTCATGGCGTTGTTGGAACAGGCGAAGGTGCGCGGTCTGGAAGGGGAGAGGATCACCAGCACTTTGGGCCCGATCCTTCGCTTCAGGATGGGTGATGCGTTCCGTTTCCCGATCGCGCACCAGCAACGGCATTTCGTGCAGATCGATCGCACCTTGCAATGGATCGGCGTATCAGCCGATCGCCGGCGCGCCTAGGTCACCACCACCGAGAGCATCTCCTCACGGATCGATAGCAATCTGTCGTTCGGGACTGTTCCTTCAGGATCGGCGCTGTAGGCAGGTCTCAGCCGATCCACGAAATACATGTGCAGCTCACCTTTACCCCGCACCTTGATCGGCCCGCGCGGGCTGGCCTCCACAAGGTCCATAACCTGTGCATACGTCGCTCCCGAAATGTTGATCCGGCCCGGCAGGCTGTTGCTTTCCATGCGGCTGGCCACGTTCACCGTGTTCCCCCAGATATCGTAGGCGAATTTCTTCTCGCCCACCACGCCTGCCACGATCGGCCCGCTGTGCATGCCGATGCGGATCATCCATTGCGGTTCGCCGCGCGCGATCCGATCCTGGTTCGTGGCATGGGTCGCACGCATCATTTCAAGGGCCATGAGGATCGCATCGAGCGCATGTGTTGGCTTCGGTTCGGGGATCCCGCTGGCGCACATGTACGCATCGCCGATCGTCTTTATCTTCTCTATCCCGTACCGATCGGTGATGCGATCGAACAAGCGGAAATAATGGTCCAGATCGGTCACAAGATCATGGCCGTCCATCTGGCTGCTCATGCTGGTGAATCCGGTGAAATCGCTGAAGAGCACGGTGCAGTTGTCGTACTTGCGCGTGTGGGCATTGCCGTTCCGTTTCAATTCCTCGGCGGTCGATCTTGGCAGGATGTTCAGGAGCAGTTCGTCGCTGCGCTGCTTCTCCTGCGCAAGTTCGCTGGTGCGTGCCTGCACCATGCCCTCAAGTTTCTCGCGGATCCGCTTCGCGCGTTTTTCGCGATAGCGGATGAAGGTGTAGATCATGCTCGCCAGGAAGAGGAAGGCGAGCACCTGCAGCCAGGTGCGTTGCCAGATCGGCGCCACGATGGTGAAGCGGTATTCGAGCGGTTCGTCCGTCCACAGGCCGCTGGCGTTGCGGGCAAGTACCATGAAGATGTAATCACCGGGCGGGATGTTGCTGTAGATCACGCGATCGCTGGTGGTGATCGGCGACCAGTCCATATCGTGACCTTCCAGCTTGTAGCGGTAGCGGATCTGTTCCGGATAGGCCAGCGAAATACCGGTGAAGTTGAACGTGAGATGGTTCCTGTTGTACGGAAGTTCGAGTCCGATCGGAATGCCGTTGTACGTGGTGCCGTGGCTCCAGCGGCTCCAATCGACGTTCTCGAAGAATAGCTGCAGCCCGGTGAGGTGGAGCTTTGGCGGCTCCTGCAGGTCCTTTACCGCCAGCGGATCGTACCGTGTGGCGCCGCGCAATGTGCCGAACCATAATGTGCTGTCGTGATCGAGCATTGAAGCATTGCGGAAGGTCTCGATCCCGATGAATCCATCGGCTGCGCCATAATGCTGCACATCAAGGATCATTTCCTGCATCACATCGAGTTCAAGTTGATGGATCCCATGGCGCGTGCCCGCCCAGATGTTCTCGTACGCATCGAGCAGCACGGAAAGCACGGTGTTGGAAGCAAGCCTGCCGCTGCCCATGCTGTTGTGCTCCGTGGAGATACTGTCAACTTCCGATCCGTTCAACCGGAAAAGTCCGTTGCCATCGGTGCCGATCCACAGGTTGCCTTTGCTGTCGCGCGTAAGCGATCGAACGGTGTGCGGAGAAAGAAGTCCGCAGGATCGGATCCCTTGATCGGCAATGAAGCAAAGGCCCGAGCCTGATGCGATCCAGGTCGTGTCCCCATGATGGTCCAGATCGAAAACGCCGGAACGTACCGGAAGATCACGAACCGCTCCGTTCTGATCTACGATGCGAAGGCCCTTGTCATGCCCGATGAAGAGCTTTCCGCCGTTCTGTGAAATGGTCTGTATCCTGCAGCCGGCGGGCGAAAGAAGCGGATCGTGTTGGAAGTTCGCGCCGTTCCAGCGGAAAACGCCCTGCGTGCCCGTGCCGGCAAGCAGGAAGCCGTGATCATCCTCACCCAGCGTGGTCACATACCGATCGGCCAGGCCCAGATCCTTTCCGATCGTGCGCAATTCGCGATCGTTCCAGACCGCTGCGCCACCGCCCAACGTGGCTATCCATAAAAGACCATCGGGTGTGCGATGGATCCCGCTCACGATGCTCGATCGCAATCCATCCCGATCGGTGAAGTGCATATACGCATCGCTCATGAACCGGCTCGCACCACCATAGAGCGTCCCGAACCAGATGGCGCCCGAGCGGTCCTGGTGCAGGGCCCGCACCAGATCGTGGCCGAGCCCGTTGGCTTCGCTGATCGAGCGAACGAATGGGATTCCGTTCCTTCGGCTGATCTGCACCGCCCCTGCCGGTGTTCCCAGCCAGATATCGCCGCTTTCCGATCGCATGATCGCAAGGATCCGATCGGAGGGGAGTGCGATCGGCTGCAACCCGATGGAGCGATCGGCGGGGGGAAGAAGCCCGAGATCGTTCGTGATCTCCACAAGACCATGCGCGGTGCCCGCGAGGATGCCGTTCGCATCGGCGAAGAGTGAAAGGATGTTCTGCTCCGGAAGTTCATGCTGCAGGATCCGGTCCCAATGATCCCTTTGCTTCACGTAAAGTCCGTCGGCCGTGCTGCAGATCAACCTGCCATGCGCATCCTCGGCAAGGGAAGTGATCGATGCATCAGGAAGTCCGGGAGTTGGGTCCTTCATTGCTTTTTCCCCTGCGATCCTCCAGATGCCGTTGGTCGTTGTCGCGATCCAGACATCGCCTTCCCTGGTAATGACGATCTTCTGGATCGCTCCGGTGGCGGTATCCCCCGGCACTACTGTGAACGGGCTATCGGCGGTCATGCGCACCACGGCGCCATTGCGGCAACCGATCCATATCGATCCATCCGTTGCGCATTGGAGCGCGGTGATATCATCATTGGGAAGACCTTGTGCACGCCCGAAATTCCAGAAGCGCACACCATCGGTCCGCGAAACACCTTCGTTGGTACCGATCCACAGGTAACCGGCGGTATCCTCGCACAGCGCGTTCACCGTTGCGCTGGGCGCGCCGTGCTCGAGCGAATAGGTGCGCAGATCGTATTGCTGGGCGCCGAGGAAGGTCGCATGCAACAAGGCGGCGAAGCACCATGGAGCGATGCGCGGGAACATGGGCCGGAAGTTAAAGCGCGCTACCTAATACCGTGCCGATCGGGTTTGTAAAACCTGTTTTCATGGCCTTAACTTTAAGCGTCCTCAAACCAAAATTTTCCCATCATGAATATCACTTTCAATGAACTGCGGCGGATCAAGGACAGCCTTCCCGATGGGAGCATCCACCGCATAGCGAAGGAACTGGACCTGAACGTGGAGACCGTGTGGAACTATTTCGGTGGATACAATCACCCGAACGGTTATCCGATGGGAGTGCATCTGGAAGGTGGGCCCGATGGCGGAGTGGTGGCACTAGACGATACCAGGATCCTGGACCTCGCGAGCAAGATCATAGATGAGCAGTATGCGCACTCTTGATCGCCTGAGGTGAGGAAAAAGGAACAGCGGCCCGCTTCGGGGGCCGCTGTTCCTTTTTCCGCTCGGAGCTCATCGTTCCAACACGTGGAATTCCACGCGCCGGTTGATCGCGCGGTTCGCTTCTGAATCGTTCGGCACGAGCGGCTTGCTTTCGCCGTACCCTTTCCAGGTGAGCCGTTCCTTTTCGATCTCCTTCTTCACAAGGAAATTCACCACTGCTTCTGCACGCGCGGTACTGAGCTTTTCATTGTACGCTTCGGTGCCTTCATCATCGGTGTGCCCTTCGATCTCCACGCGCAGGAAGGGATAATCGGTCATCAGATCCACCAGCTTGATCAATTCCTTTTCCGATCCGGGCACCAGTTCCGATCGATCGAATTCGAACTGCACATTGTCCAGCCTCACACGTGTTCCCACGTTCGGTTCCACCTGGTGGATGTCCACATCATTGGAGCTGGCATGCTGAACAGGCACTTCCCGCGGCGGCGGCGGAACCGATTCCTTCGGTCTCGGTGAAAGTTTCGCATCGGGTGGCGCGAGGCGCACGTTCACATCGTCGATATAGTAATAGCCACCACGTTCGCCTTCGGGCAGTTTTTCATGGCGTGTGGCATCGTCGCCATAGAAATTGCCGATAAGGATGTATTTCTCCGATCCATCCGATTCAAAAACGCCGCTCACTTTGTGCCATCCGCCTTTCACGACCTTTTCTTCGTTCACATTAGGCGTCATGTAGAGCGGAAGCCGGTCGCGCGTGCTCACGGGCACATCGGTGAGCAGGATCCCGATGTTATTGCTGGCCTCGTTGCTGCGCGCCGCACGCAGTACCCAGCATTCCGCGATATACTTCTTGCCGGCCTCGAGCGGTTCGATCAATTCCGCCTGGAGGTATTCATGCCAGTAGGTGGGCGTATTCCCTTTTCCGTAGATCTTGATGCCGGCCATGCAATTGCCTGATCGTGGTGATTGTGAACCATTGCTGTGCTTTGAAGGATGCGCCCAGCATTTCGGATCGTTCTGTGTGCTGAAGTGATCGGGTGTGGTCTGCGTGGGCGAATTCCAGGCTTCCAGGTTCTTGTTGAATTTGGCCACGTCCTGTGTCCAACTGCAGTAAAGCCGCTCCGAAACTTCGAATCCAGGGTTCGGTACCAGGTTCGGCATGGTATCGTTCAACAACGCCCGCTGCAGAGCCGTCTGCGCGATCGCTAGTACCGGAGTGAAGGAAAGGATCGTGATCGCGAGCGATCGGCAGAACTTCTTCATGGATCAAAAGTATCCGGCCAATAAGCTGGCCCATCGGCCGGTCCAATTGCGCTTTTCACGATCTGTGGTGGATCGTTCCGATCTTCGCGCCCCTTTTGGCGGAGAACGGTGACATGAAGGCCCGCGAGATAGTCCATCTGGTGAAGGAAAGTCTTCGCGGCAGCGAGGATCGCGACTACACGGCGATCGGCGTGAGAAAGGCGATCGTGCTGCTGAGCATACCGATGGTGCTGGAAATGGCGATGGAATCGTTGTTCGCGCTGGTCGACATCTTCTTCGTGAGCAAGATCGGCGTGAATGCCGTGGCCGTGGTGGGGTTGACCGAAAGCGTTCTCACGATCATCTATTCGCTCGCATGGGGGCTTGGCATGGGCATAACGGCGGTGGTGGCGAGGCGTATCGGTGAGAAGGATGCGGCCGGTGCTGCGCGATCGGCCATGCAGGGCATGCTGCTCACCGTGATCATCGGTGTGGCGCTTGCGATCCCCGGCCTTTTCTATGCGCGTGATATCCTTCAATTGATGGGCGCGGAACGAACCGTGATCGACGAAGGGATCGGTTACATGCACTGGATGCTGGGCGGTAACGTGGTGATCCTGCTGATCTTCTCGCTCAATGCGATCTTCCGTGGAGCCGGTGATGCGGCGATCGCCATGCGATCGCTCTGGCTCGCCAATGGCATCAACATCATTCTCGATCCGTTCCTGATCTTCGGTTGGGGGCCGTTCCCTGAAATGGGCGTGGTGGGTGCGGCGATCGCCACCAACATCGGCCGGGGCATCGGTGTAAGCTACCAGCTTTACCATCTCTTCAACGTTAAGAGCCGGATCGATCTTTCACGGATACCGCTGCGCGTTGACCTTCCGGTGATGTTGAACATCATTCGGATCTCCGCCGGTGGGATCGCACAATTCCTGATCCCTTCACTGAGCTGGCTGTTCCTGGTGCGGATCGTTGCAACGTTCGGCAGCGCGGCGGTCGCTGGTTATACGATCGCGGTGCGGATCATCATCTTTTCGCTGCTTCCTTCCTGGGGAATGGCGAATGCCGCGAGCACACTGGTGGGGCAGAACCTTGGCGCGAAGCAACCCGATCGGGCGCAGCGATCGGCGTGGCTTTGCGGGCATTACAACATGATCTTCATGGTGAGCGTGGCGATATTCTTCTGGATCGCAGCACCCTGGGCGCTCGAGTTCTTCACAAGCGATCCGATCGTTTCCGAATACGGGATACTCGCCTTGCGGATCGTGTGTCTCGGCTATTTCTTCTATGGCTATGGAATGGTGCTGGCCCAGGCATTCAACGGTGCAGGCGATACGGTCACACCCACGATCATGAACATCATCTGTTTCTGGATCATCGAGATCCCGCTCGCGTGGTTCCTCGCGAAGATCCTGGGCTGGGGTGTGGAAGGCGTGTTCGCATCCATCGCGATCAGCGAAAGTGCGCTTGCAGTGCTAACCGGCTGGGTCTTCAGCCGTGGGAAATGGAAACTGGAAAAGGTGTGATCAGTTCGCCGGCAGGCCGGATCCATCCTCGTACATGTGCGCCGGTATGCTCTGGTCATCCTTGAAATAGTACACCGGGCCGAATTTGTGCGCCACGCGGCGGTACTCATGCATGTAACCGAGTTCATTCACGATCCGCACGATCGTGGTCACTTTGTTTGCCTCAACGATCAATTCCTCCTGACGGCCGAATTGCATGGGATCGACCTGTTTGAATTCATGCCCGGTGCGGTTGCTGCCTGACGGAAGCCGGTAGCCCGTTGATGCAGGTTTGTCGGATGCCTGGATGGGAGTTTCCGATGCGAGCTCCCGATCGCCAGGTGCGGGCCCCGCGACTTCTTCTGCCGCAGGAGCAGGAGCCACATCTTCAACGATCGCTTCTTCAGCAGCCGGTTCTTCGATCGGTGCAGGATCCTCGACCTCTATTACCGGCGGTCCGCTCACCGGTACGGTTTCCACCTTAGCAGCCACCGGAGCGGCTGGAACGAATGCCACAGGTTCCGGTTCGATCGTGATCGTATTCAATTCGATCGGCTGTGCTTCCGGCTCGGATCGAACGGGAGGTTCTGCTTTAGCGATGGATGGATCGCTGGATGAGGATGCCCCTACAACGGTCGCCGTCGTGGAAGGCGAATTATCCACCGTTGTTGCTGGAGTACTCGATGGGACCGCGGACAACGAAGCAGGCGTGCCGGCCGGTTCACGCTCGGTGGCCGCAGGAACGTAAGCCGTGGCTGCCGTGGTGTTCACCGAGTTCATCCGCTCTTTCAATTTCTCATCGATCTGCAGCGTATAGTTCGTCTCATAATCGAAGTCGTTCACCAGATCGCGATACATGATGTATCCCACCGGCCCTATATACGATCGGTCTTCGGTCAATTGGGCTTCAAGTACCACTTCGAACGGGAACGTGTAATGGTCCAGCGTATAGTCCGCAGGCACGCGTGTATCGAAGAAGAGCTGTTTGGTAAGGCACTTGGGGTGGGCGAAGATCACCAGATAGGTGTCGTTCAACGGTAATTCCAGTTTGAAGGATCTGGTCCCTTTATCCAACTCATAGCTGGGAGCATTCGCCGGTACCACTGTTACACTGGCCTCGGCGATATCAGCACCTTGCACCGTTACAAGGCCGTCGGCGTGCAGCAGCCCCACCGCCTGATCGGCAGCGAAAAGCTGAAGGATCGCGAGTTGCAGGGAGAGTATCAGTGAAAAGAGGCGCATGTACATTGAAGTTTCCGCCGTTCCCATGCGAAGAGCTTGCCGGATCAGGAAGCTCTTTCCGCAACTCATTGATCCGTAGGCAAATTTCAGACTTTGAACGGTTCGTTGAAGGTGTTTCGACGGATCGAAGATCTTGCAACGCGCTCCCCATTTCAGCCATCAGCCTTCCCCAGTTTTCACTGTATCGGTGTTATAATGAAGGAAGTATTTCGATCGGCACGGATCTGTATATGGCATCGGCCTAACAAACTAGAACAGCCAGGTCATGCCACGTGCAAAGAAGAAGCTCATCCTTACCCAACCTGTAAGCAGCGGAGGAAATGCCATCAAAGTAAAACTGGACCACCGTACCACCATTACGCTGAAAAGCCTTGCCGCGCTTGATTCTTGGAAACAACGTTACCCCCAGGCGCAGGTGATCAGGTAAGTATTGCCGTTGCAGTTCCTCAAGCCGGAACATTCTCCTGCTTGCCTTGAATGGCCGGTCCCCGATCGGGGATAATGTTCCCAAAGCTGTAGAACTGCGGTTGGTGTTGCGCTCCTTGGAAAGTTGGTCTGGTGTGAAGTTGAAGTTTTTGTGATTGAATGTGGATAATTACAGATCAATGTCATGGATGCCGGTTTTATTTCCATCGGTCGTATGGCGGCGGCGGCCGCGGTGATCGTGTCCCTTGCCTCATGCGGGCCATCGCTTGGCGATGAGCATTTGCGCGCACGTGTGGATGAAGCACTGAACGACGTGGATCGCGATCGCAATTCGGTGCGCAATGAATTGATCGAACTGCGGCAGGATATCGATCACAAGATCCTTAGCACCGAGGAGGAATTGCTTACGGAAGATGTGGCGGCGGATGAACGCGCGCGAAAGGAGCAGGTGCTCCTGGAATTACAGGAGAATCGCGCGCGCGTGCAGGATGCGCTGATCGAGCTGGAGCGTTCCGATGAGAGCTCTTGGCTGGAGGTGCGCAGGAGATCCAAAAGCCTCACCCGATCGGTGGACCGATGGTTCGAACGGCAGGCCGAACAGGAAGATCTGCGTAGTTGATCCTTTCCGTCGGTATCCCGGTTACTGCTTAGTTTTGTTGGGAGCCACGCTACATGCGTATCCTTATCCCTTTCATCTTCCTGCTTGCCCCGCTGGTCTCCAGCGCTCAATTGAACAATTGGGATCCGGCCTGGTATGCCACTGATTCCGCCCTGGTCTTCCATGATGATCTTGATTATTACCTGAACGGGTACAGCAGGAAGGAGATCGCGGGGATGCGCAAACAGGTGAGCATGTGGCGCATGAATTTCGACAAGCTGATGCGGCAGACGGTCCGCGATCTGCGCACGTATAGTGAAGGGCACGGCATGGTGCCGCGCACGCATGGTTTCACCCTTCCGAAAGTGGGCGGCGGTAATTACACATTGACCAACGGCGAAGGAAAGATCCGCGCGTTCATGTTCGGCAGCATCACCAACCCTCCCGCACGCCTGCAAATGGAAAGGTGGAGCCGGTTGGTCGATAAATATGCGGGCGAGGAGGTGGAGTTATTCGTGATCTACGGCCGCGAATTGCATCCCGGCGATCGAAAGAATTTCAAACACTATCCACCGCCGAAAAGCGGAACGGATAAAGCCACATACGCAGCTGAGTTCGCGGCGCTTGGCAAGTTGCCCGTACTGATCGATGATATGGACGATACGGTGTTCAACCTGTACGGCCGCGCGCCCAACGGCGCATTCCTGGTCGATAAGGATGGGGCCCTGGTCTTCCGCGGAACATGGGCCGATGCGCGCAAGATGGAGCACATGATCGACACGCTGCTCAAGTGGTACAAACTGGGCAAGCCGCGCAACTTCAAGCCTTCCTGATCAAAAGCGCCACCTGAGCTGCGCACGCAGATCGCTTCGCACATTTCCCCTGATCTCCTGCAGGCCGCTTCCGATCACGTCCTGATCACGGTAGGTCCACGCACCGTAGCGCAGCCACAGATCGATGCCGGGTAGTGGCGATAGCCGGATCATCGTGTACCATCGCGTTCCGCGACCGTAATGAGGCGGAATGGAGAATGTCCCGATCAGATCGTTCTCGAAGGCGTAGACACGGCTGTCCCAGCCACCGGTCTCGAATATGGCGAAGCGTAAGGTGAGTTCGATCGGACCTTGCAATGGGCGATGCACAAGGTCCTGGTAGATCATGGAGCCATGTTCCAACGGAGCGTTCCCATGCTTCACATCAACCGTTTGGAAACGGGTGCGCAATACGATCGAAGGTGAGATCCTGTAGCTCGCATTGATCCGGTGTTCGATCTGCTTCACTGCAGCGAGCGGGGTGGGTCCACCGAAGTCGCCACGATCGTTCTTCTGCCGGTCCTGGTGGCGTGCTCGCGCATAGATCTCCACCCGTTTATCCGGCCTCCAATTCACCTGCACGAGCCAGTCGGTGCCATGTGAAGGTGCATCGGTTAGGTAGCGCAACCACTGGGATTTCGATCCATCGGCATACGCATTGATCGTCCAGGACCTGTTGGCCCTGATCTCGATCCCTGCGTAGATACCGGATTCATTCCTTGGGTCGGTACCTTCGGCGAACGCGGCACTGTAAAGGCTCTGGAAGTCCCGATCGTAATTGCGGTACATCAGGCTCAGGCTCACACGGCGATCCAATGCGACCAGGATACCTGAATTGAAAGCGACGGCACCATTGCTGCTCCTCGCGATCTCGCCGAACCAGTTCGCATTGCGATGCAACACGTTCCAATCGATCCCGCCTGTCGTATTGATCCGTCCCTGGAGATCGAACATGTTGTAGGGCCTGGTGTTCCGTACCAGGTCCGCGGCGAATTCCACATGGGAGAAGGTGGTGCCGATCGAATACCCGGATCGTTTCCAGCGCAGGTGCCCAGCCACGATCCGCTCCCCGATCGCATCCTTCTTCGCAAGTTCATTGTGTGTCCTATGGTATCCATCCTCCTTGAAACCACTGAACACCAGGGGCGGATCATCGATCGGATACTCATCGGGCTCGGCCGCTTGCCCCACATTGGCGTCGATGCGCTTGAATGAAACAAGGCCGGTGAGTTCCAGGCCACGCATGATCTCGTAGGTCGCCCCCGCACCGCGCAGGAAAAGATCCTCGTTCACGCTGGTATAGGGAAGCAGCCCGATCGCGTTACGTTTCACGTTCATGGTGAAACTGCTCTTCGATGAGAAGGAAAGGCCGTTCCAGAACGCGAGGCCTTGTCCGAATTGCGCAGCGTGATCGCCGATCGCGATCGCCTTGAAGCGCCCGATGTCCCGGAGGAAAAGGTGTGCACTGGAGAAGTCGAAACCATTCTGCGTTCCGTTGAAGAACTGCTCGCCTTCATCTTTTTCCACCGTGACCCCCAGGCTGATGTTGTGGCGGTAACGAAGGCGGTAGCGTGAGTAGATCCGGTACGGACTGCCGAGATAGACCTTGCTGTTCGCACGCAATGAATCCGCTTCGCGATCAGTGAATTGCAGACCATCGCTTTCCCCATATTCCATTCCGAAGGGATTCCTTCGGTCCATGAAACCTTTGCGTTGCTGCAGTGTGATCGTACTTCGGACCGACCATTCGTGCGCGGCGTTCTTCCACATTTCCTTAAAGGAAGCCGTGGTCCCGCGCGCATCTTCCCGCACCGTAACGAACGGTCTCATCATCGCGATCGTTCGTGCATCGAGCGAAGGGATCGTCTGCAGTTCATAGATGCTGATCAACTTCCCGTTCCGCTGGATATGTTGAAGGATCGCGTTGATCTGCAGATCGGAGAGCAACAGCAGGGAATTCAATTCCTGTTGATCGGTATGGTTCAGGTCGATCGGATCGAGGTATCGATCGGTGAGAACATCGAACAAAGTGCTCAGATCTACCTCACTTTCCTCGGATGCATTCTCAGCGGCCGCTTCGATCCGTTGTTCGATAAGGTCGCGCGGAACGCCTTCCACTTGTGCGAACATGCGCGCGGTGAGCATCAAGATCACAAGTACCGCGGGCGATCTCATTTGAAAGCGTAGTTGAGACCGAGCATGGGCGTTGCGCCGAGCTGCGCATGGGTGGATACGGCCACATCAAGTTGTAACCGATCGAGGCGCAGACCGAACCCGAAATGCATCATGCCGGGTGCGGTGCTGATCCCGCTACGCAGGAACAACGCATCGATGGGGTGATATTCGATCCCGATCCGGTAGCGTTCCACATGATCCAGGTCCTTCTCCACTTCAAGGTTACCGAGCAGGCGATCGCTGAATATGTATTGAATGCCGGCACGCAACATCGTAGGCAGCCGGTCATCATACGGTCCGCCGATCCTGGTACTGCCTGGATCGAAGAGATGTGCCCCGATCCATAGTGCATCCGTGATGCGTGCCTGCATGCCAACCTCGGCCAGCCATGCGTTCCGCGTTCCATACACATCTCCGATCGCGATCGTGAAATGATCGATCTGCACGCCGGCGCGCAGGCCTTCACCGAATCGCATGGCATAGGCGATCGAAGTACGTGTTTCGTTGTACAGGCCGCCGCCGGAGCGGTCCGCAGCGATGCCGAACGATCCGGTGCCTGCCGGGATCACCAGCGCGATCGCCTGATCGGAGAGTTCATTGGAAAGGAAATGCCGTTGATGGAGAACGCCGGCCATGATCACATCCACACCCGCGATGCCGGCCGGGTTCAGGCGCAGGGACCAGGGATCGGCGAGGCATATTCCTGAATAACCCATTCCCGAGAAGCGCGTGCCTTTCAGGATCGGATCTCCGCCAGCCGTGGAAGCAAGGGATAGAAGTATCGATAACCAAATGAATAACCAACGCATATTTCACCGAAATTAATCGCATTTGGCGGCCTTCCCGACATCGCTGCTTCGGTGTCCCGCGCCTCTGCCGTTCGGCATGGTTGCTAACTTCGTCCCGAAACGTGGCAGCAACTTGATCGGAACGGCGCACAGTAGAAAGGTATCGATCCACGGGAAGGAGTTCGAGCTCTTCATTCCCGAACACGATCTGGATGCAGCGATCGATAATGTGGCGGTGGAACTTGCGGCACGCTACGGCGACCTGCATCCGCTCTTCATCGGCGTGCTGAACGGCGCGTTCTTTTTCGCAGCGGAACTGATGAAGCGGCTCGATATCGACCTGGAGATCACCTTCGTGAAGATCGCGAGCTACAGCGGCACGCAAAGCACCGGTAATGTGAAGGAATTGATCGGCCTCAACGAGCAGATCGAAGGAAGGCATGTTGTGATCCTGGAGGATATCGTGGATACAGGAAATACCGTACGTTCACTCGTGGACAGGTTGATGCCATTGCGGCCCGCAGGGATCGCCATCGCCACGTTATTGTTCAAACCGGACGCATACCGGCAGAATATTCCGATCGATCATGCAGCCCTTCGCATTCCCGATGTGTTCGTCGTAGGTTCAGGGTTGGACCACGACGGATCGGGCCGCAACCTGCGGGGCATCTATCGGATCATCCAAGAGAAGAAATGAGTAAACTGAGCATCGTACTATTCGGTCCGCCGGGGGCGGGCAAAGGCACACAAAGCGCCTACCTCATTCAGCAATATGGTCTTGTGCACCTCAGTACAGGCGATCTGTTGCGGGCGGAGATACAGGCGGAAACGGAACTGGGCCTGCAGGCGCAGGAGATCATGAACGCAGGCGAACTCGTGCCCGATCATGTGGTGATCGAAATGATCCTGAAGAAGATCGAGGCGAACCTCGGCGCGAAGGGTTTCGTGTTCGATGGATTTCCGCGTACCAAGGCACAGGCCGAAGCGCTCGATCGGGTGCTCGATCTGAAGAAGGCACCAGTGAAAGTGATGCTTTCGCTCGAAGTCCCCGAAGAGGAACTGGTTAGGCGATTGCTCGGCCGTGGCCAGCAGAGCGGCCGCGTGGACGATAAGGATGAAGCGATCATACGCAAGCGGATCCGCGAATACGAAGAGAAGACCGCACCGCTGAAGGAGTATTACAAGGCCCAGGGAAAATACAAGCGGATCGAAGGTACCGGTGAGGTCTCGGAGATCACGCAGCGGTTGGTAGATGCGATCGGCGCAGTGAACGAGAAGGTGGGCTAACGCTCGGCAGGATTTCCAACCTTCAACCTCCAACCACGAACCTCCAACGATCGACCTTCCACGTGAACTTCATCGATCACATACGCATCGAATGCCGATCGGGAAAAGGCGGCAAGGGAAGTTCGCACCTGCGCCGGGAGAAGTATATGCCGAAAGGCGGGCCCGATGGTGGCGACGGTGGTAGGGGAGGCCACGTGATCGTGCGCGGTAATGCACAGCTCTGGACGTTGCTTCATCTGCGTTACACGAAGCATGTGATCGCAGGTGATGGTGAAGTGGGAAGCAGCAACCAGAGCTCCGGATCGGCCGGAAAGGATGTGGTGATCGAATTGCCGCTGGGCACAGTTGTGAAGGACGCTGAGACGGAAGAGGTGCTCTGCGAAGTCGTGGAGGACAAGGAGGAGCACATCCTATTTCCCGGTGGAAGAGGTGGACTTGGCAACCAGCATTTCAAGACGAGCACCAACCAGACGCCGCGGTACGCCCAACCCGGCGAGCCAGGCATCCAGAAATGGGTGATCATGGAATTGAAGGTGCTGGCGGATGTCGGGCTTGTGGGATTTCCCAACGCTGGAAAGAGCACGTTGCTCAGCGCGATCACCGCCGCGAAACCGAAGATCGCGGACTATGCGTTCACCACGCTCACGCCCAACCTAGGGATCGTATCGTATCGCGATTCGCGCAGTTTCGTGATGGCCGACATCCCCGGGATAATCGAAGGCGCACATGAAGGAAAAGGCCTTGGTCTCCGGTTCCTGCGCCACATCGAACGCAACAGCCTTCTGCTTTTCATGATCCCGGCGGATAGCAAGGATATCGCTGCGGACCTGAAAGTGCTGGTGAATGAATTGAAGGAGTATTCGCCGGAACTGCGCGACAAGGAACGGCTGCTCGCGATCTGCAAATGTGATATGCGCGATCCCGAGATGATCGAACAATTACGCGCCGAGGTGCCGAAGGAGATCGATCATGTGATGATATCGAGCGTGAGCGGGCTCGGGCTTGAGGAATTGAAGGACAGGATCTGGCGCAAGCTTCACGGACCGCTGCGCACGCCGGTCCGCACCACAGATCATGACGGAGCTGATAGAACAGCTTGACGCGTGGGACACGCAGGCCTTCCTGGCGATCAACGCGATCCACTCCCCGCAATTCGATACGGTGATGGTGGTGGTGAGCGAGATGCGCACCTGGTTCCCGCTCTATGCTTTCCTTCTTTTCATCCTTCAACGTCGGCTTGGCTGGCGTGCCCTTGCGATCGCAGTACCTGTGCTCGCTGTAATGATCCTTTTCAGCGACAAGGGATCGGTGATCCTGTTCAAGGAGAATTTCCAGCGTTTACGCCCGTGCCATGTTCCTGAATTGGAACAGCACGTACATCTGATCGAAGGGCACTGTGGTGGCACGTATGGATTCATTTCATCGCATGCCAGCAACCATTTCGCGATCGCCATGTTCATGGCAGGGGTCCTTGCCGGCATTCCGCGCTGGGCGGCGCCATTGCTCTTCATGTGGGCTGCGCTGGTGGCTTACAGCCGGATCTATCTCGGCGTTCACTTCCCTGGCGATGTACTGGTCGGTGCATTGTACGGCCTGTTGATCGGCTGGCTGTTCCTGCAGCTTTACCGTTGGGTGCTGCACCGATCGGAAACCTCAGGCACCAACTTCGCGACATGAAGATCTGGCTGGCGGTCTTCCTTGGTGGCGGGCTGGGCAGCGCGTTGCGTTTCGGCATCACGAGGCTTGTTCTTCTCGCACCCGCATCGATCTTCCCGTGGGCCACATTGATCAGCAATTCAGTGGCGAGCGGTATCCTTGCCTATGTAATGCTTCGGATCGACGGAGAGGCAGCGGATCATCCCTTGTTCAGGGCATTCATGTCGATCGGTTTCTGTGGCGGCCTCAGCACCTTCAGCACCTTCAGTTATGAGAATTTCCTTTTGTTGCGAGGTGGATATTCCATCATCGCATTGGTCAACATGGTGATCAGCCTCGCGCTTTGCCTTTTCATCCTTCAGTTGTTCGCCCGTTCGTCATGAAAAGATCATCGATCCTTTTTTCGCTCGTGCTTTTTGCGATCCACATCGATCATGCCCACGCGCAGACCGATCCATCACCAAGGCATTGGGAAGATCCACCAAGATTGATCGTGGGGATCGTGGTGGATCAGATGCGCACCGATCTGCTCTACCGATACTGGCGCAACTTCGGTGATGACGGGTTCAAGCGCCTGGTGCATGAAGGAGCCTTCATGCGTGATGCACATTTCGACTATTCGCCTACCGATACAGGTCCGGGACATGCTTCGATCTACACCGGTACGACGCCTGCGTTCCATGGGATCGTGAGCAACGATATGTTCCTACGCAGCACGGGTGGCGGGCTCTATTGTGCGGCCGATCCAGCGATGAGCGGCGTGGGTTGCGAAGGAAGCACCGGTGAGCGATCGCCCGTGAACCTGATGAGCTCCACCATCGCCGACGAACTTGAACGGCGCACCGCGCGCCGCAGCAGAACGATCGGCATCGCGCTGAAGGATCGGGGTGCGATCCTGCCGATCGGGCGTACCGGCGATGCGGCCTATTGGTTCAGCAAGAGCAATGGGAATTTCGTTACCAGCACATGGTACATGGATTCGCTTCCCGCCTGGGTGGATGCCTTCAACAAGGAACAGCGCACGCAGCGGTACATGCAGGAGAAATGGGACCTTGCGCTGCCGCGCGATCGCTTCCAGCAGGTGCTTCCGGACGATAATCCATACGAAAAACCGATCCCCGGCACCACGGTGGCCACGCTTCCCATCGATCTGGCGGGGAAGGATTTGAACACGCTGCTTTGGACCCCGTGGGGCAACACGCTCACAACGGATATGGCGATCGCCGCGATAGCAGGCGAAGGGTTGGGAAAGGATGATGTTACCGATCTGCTCGCGCTCAGCTACAGCAGCACGGATATGCTCGCGCATTACACCACCATCCGTTCATTGGAGCTTGAGGATATGTACGTGCGGCTCGATCGGGAATTGGCGCGATTGCTGAAGGAACTGGATGAAAGGATCGGTGCCGGCCGGTATTCCCTTTTCCTCACTGCCGATCATGGGGGTGGTGACCAGGCTGAATATCTGAAGGACCTGAAGGGAAGTGCCGGAACTTTCGATCAACGGCAACTGCATGCACTGGTGGATACCGCGTTGGATCTAAGGTTCGGCGCTGGCGATTGGGTCCGGGAGATCACGAAGGAGCAGCTTTTCCTGAATGAAGCAGCGATCATTCCACAGAAGCTCGATCCCGCACAGGTACAGCGAGCCGCCGCCGATGCATTGTTGCAACATCCCATGATCGCGTATGCGCTCACCGCTACCGATCTGGTGAGCCAGGTCTATCCCGAAGGGCCGCAACGCAGCATCCAGCGTGGTTTCCATCCGCAACGAAGTGGCGATGTCAGCATGGCGCTACGACCGGGGATGATGAACATGAACGATCAATACGAGTCCGGAAAAGGCAGCGCCCATGGATCGGTCTGGACCTACGATACGCACGTGCCGATCTTCCTGTTCGGGAAAGGGATCGCACCGGGTGAAGTGCTTCGCCGGGTCTCGATCACCGATATCGCGCCTACGATCGCATTGCTTACAGGCATGAGCATGCCCGATGCCGCGGTGGGCACCGTGATCCACGAAGCGATCGGGAAATGATGTTGAAAGATCCGTGGGATCTTTCGGAAAAGTGCTGGACAGACACCACGGTATCGGCCTAAGTTCACGGGCTGAAACCCAGCGATGCCCACGCTGATCAGGACCTGTTTGTTCTTGTTCGCAGCAACCTGCGTGCATCATTCGTTCGCGCAGATCGATCTCCAGGGAGAAGCATCCGGCGGGGATGTGATCGTTCATGGTCGCAACAAGGCTTCCGAAGCGGGTGAATTGCTTATGCAGGCCGTATGGCGCGGTATTCCCGCAGGCCAGCCGTCGTTCGATCTGCACCCCATGTCGGCGAGCGCCCGGGAATATCCATTGCAGTTGGATCGATTGATCGAAAGCGGCCTTGGTGCGTACCTGGATCAGCGGATCCATTTTTCCAAGCAGGGAGTGAAGGCCGATGTGCACGCCGAACGGATGACGATCGAAATGGCCGCCATGATAAAGGCGGCGATCAGCAAGTTGGGATCGGATCTGGACTTCGATGATTTCTCAGCGGCGACAAAGGACCAGTTGAGGAGGCTTGTGGTGATCGATTGGTCGCATGCGAAGAATGCCGTGAACGGTGGCAGCGACCAGGACAAATACCTGGCGATCTATTACTACGTGCGAAGCCAGCGCGAGGAATTCGAGCGGTTGATGCGGCGTGATCTGCTTGCCTTCGCAGGGATCGACGTGTTCCAACGTGATGAAGAGGAGCGAAAGCTTGCGAACATCCCGATCGGTTCTTCCTGCGGAACGGTTTTCGACGATGATCGATACCTCTGCGCGCTCGATCTGAAGCTTGCCGATGCCAGTGGCGCTGATGTGGAGCTACCGATCGATCTGGTGCAAGCCATCACGGAGGCCCGGCCCAGGTCGAACGAGCCTGTCCGGAAGCGGGATCAATGGTTGAAGGCGGAACTGGACCGGATCAATGAGCGCATCGATCACATGGACCAGCGGAAGGAACTTTGGGAATTGCGCGACCGCATGGACGACCTGAACGACCGGCTTACGGGGCTCGAACTTGAAGTGCGTGAAGGGCGCAGCAATGGGGACGAGAACACCCTGGCCGATCTGAGCGATCTCACCGGCCATAACATAACGATCCGCTTCACACGCGGATCCACCACGGTCGCCCCGGAATACAGCGGCCTGCTCGATGAGGTCCATGGTCAGCTCAAGCGATCGCCAAAGGCAAGGATACTGATCACGGGTTACACCGATCGGGCCGGCGATGCGGCCATGAACATGAAGCTGAGCGAGCAACGTGCAAAGGCGGTGCGCCAGCATTTCATCACACGAGGCATTTCCCCGGATCGGTTGCTCATGAACTATTATGGGGACAGCCGCAGCGACATGAACGATCCCAGCCAGCGGCGCGTGGAGATCGAATGGTTGCGTTGATCGTTCAGGCTTCGAGCGGATCGGCGTAACGCTGGCGGCTCATCCTGAAGAGCACTTCGAACACCACACCATTGTTCTCGGACATGTGGAACTCACCATCGAGCTGGCCGGCGAGCGCATCCACGATCTCCAGGCCGAGTTTTCCCGGGCCATCGGCGTAGCCGGAGTTCAGCCCTTTTCCATTATCGCGCACGATCAACCGGTAAAGGTCGTTCTCCACCGAGCGCACCTGAATATCCACGTGGCCACCGGTCGCGTAAGGAAAGGCGTGCTGGAAGCAGTTGGACACGAGTTCGCAAAGAATGATCCCAAGTTCGATCGCCGTATCCTGGTCGGTATGCAGGTCGTTCGCATCCACTTCGAAACTGATGGTGCGGCTGCGTGGCTGGTGCATGGTGGCGAGTTCGGCGATCAGCGCATTGAAGAACGTGCCGATGTTCACGTTGCGCAGATCCTGTAGCCCGTAGAGCTTGTGGTGCACCAGCGCGATCATATCGATCCGCTTCTTTCCGCGGATGAACTCTTCGCGCACCGGGCCTTCATCCAACCGTGTCGCCTGCAGGTTCAGCAGACTGCTCACCACCTGAAGATTGTTCTTCACACGATGATGTACTTCGCGATTCAGCACTTCACGTTCTCCGATCGCCTTTGCGAGTTTCCGCTCCTGGGTTCGGCTTCGCCGCGCCTGCCGTTGCAGCTTCGCATTCTCCTTGCGTTTGCGAAGCGCCATCCACGCAAGAAGAGTTGAAAGCAGAACGATCAGGATCCCCATCACCACAAGGCCGATCTTTTCAGGCTTCGTCCAGATCTCGATCAGCCCGGCATCGAGCAACACGCCCGAATAGAGCGTAAGGCCGTTCAGCGAATAAGGTGCGATAAGGGCACGGTACGTGCGCCCATCATGATCGATGGAGTATGGCCTTGCATTCCTGTCCTTCAACCACTGCTCCGCAGCTTTCTCCACCGCCTGGGGGATCGTTCCCTGTGTGCGTTGATGGGGGATCTGCAACAGGTGCCCGGTACCATCGAGCAGCATAACGCCATATTGGTTCAGCGGCGAGGTATGCGTATCCATCCAATAGGAACGGCTCAGGTCCACATCCATCTGGATGATCTTGAACGAAGCACCTTCCTGCCGCGGCCTGAAGAGCTTGCTCACCTGCAGGATCGGGATCGTTGTATCGTTCTCGTATCTGATGTTCCAGGCCGGTTCATCGCGCGTGTTCTCCAGCGCCTTGCCGAACCAGATCTGCTGACGCGGATCGGTGATCTCGTCAAGGAAACGCGCGGTATCGAGCGGAATGGTATCGCGCACCTGCGGATCGATCAGCAGCGGTGCGCGGCCCGGAGCGTAACTGCTGGAAACGATCAGCAGGTTCGTTCCACCGTTGCGTTGGTAACTGATAAGGTCGCCGTGTTCATCGGCAAGCCGGATCGCCAGTATGGACCAATGCGAATTGAACAGCGGCCTCCACCGTTCTTCCAACGCCCATATGTCGGTGAAGGATCTTTCCTCGAGCACCGCGGATTCCTCGCGAAGATCCTCGTTCAATTCCTGGAACATCGCATCCAACCGCAAACGCAGCATCTGCTGTGTGCGATCGAGCGATGATCCGGCAAGGTCCATCTGGCGTTTCTGCAGGCCGTAGCCGGCGATCACGATGAATGCGATCGCGAGCAGGAGCACACCCACCACGCCATAGGCGATCAGGCGATCGGTATGCCGGTTGAAGATCATTCGCAGGGCAGCGGTTCAACGAATGTGCGTGTCATTTCAACGAGGATCTCACCGTTCCTGATCTGCCCGGGCGTTACTGTCGCGGGCACGAAATAGATCCCGTTCAACTTTCCGTTCAACGACTGGCCCACCCGCACGCACGTATCCGCCTGCAATGTTTCCACGGTCTTTCCCTGATGATAGAGATCCACCACAAGCGACACGCGGCGATCTTCCTGCGAAACATTGTCCATGCGCATGATCAGTTCGCTGGGACCTTTTTCGGAGTGTTTCCAGAAGTAGGCGATCTCAACACCATCATGCACTTCCTTGTGCAGGTATTGCGGTCCGGCGCAGGCGGAAAGGATCACAAGGAACAGGATGTATCTCTTCATGGTTCGAATTCCTTCAATGTTGAAATGACATGATCGATGTCGTTGTCATCGATATCGAGATGCGTTACCATGCGCACCATTCCCGGCCCGAAGACCGAAGCGAAGATGCCTGCGGCCTTAAGGTGCTGCAGGAACCGATCGAGCGAGCTGATCTGGTGCAGGGTGAAGATGATGATGTTCGTCTCCACCGGAAGTATGGATGAAGCGATCCGAAGTTCATCCAACGCCGCCGCGATCACACGCGCACGCTTATGATCCCCGGCCAACCTTGGCAAATTGTGGTCGAGCGCATAATGGCAAGCTGCAGCCAATAGACCTGCCTGTCGCATGCCACCGCCGATCCTTTTACGAACCCGTCGCGCTTTCGCGATGAATTCCTTTCCGCCCACCAGCACCGAACCGACCGGTGCACCCGGTCCTTTGCTCAAACAGATCGAAACGGAATCGAACCGGCGTCCCCATTCCTCAGGAGATCCACCGGTAACGGCCAGTGCATTGAAGATCCGCGCACCATCGAGGTGAAGAGCGAGCCCATGATCGGCGCAGACCTTTTTGATCCGATCCACTTCGCGAAGATCCCACACCGCGCCACCGCCCCGATTGCTCGTATTCTCGATGTTCACCAGCCGAGTGCGTGCCAGGTAATGTGCTGCCGGATCATTGATCGAAGTCGATACTTGTTCAGCGGTGAAACGCCCCCGATCGCTTTGGATCAGCTTCACTGAACAGCCGCTCGTGGCCATTATTCCACCACCTTCGTAACGATAGATGTGGGCGCCATCATCGCAGATCACCTCATCGCCAGCTGAAGTGTGCACGTTGATGGCGATCTGGTTGGTCATGGTACCGCTCGGACAGAACAGACCGGCGTCGTGGCCGAACATTTTCGCCAGGCGTTCCTCCAGCGAATTCACCGTGGGATCTTCACCGAAGACATCATCACCCACATCGGCCGCGGCGATCGCGTCGCGCATGCCGGCAGAAGGCCTTGTCACCGTATCCGATCGAAGATCGATGGTCCGCATGGGCCGCCAAGTTACCGCCGCAAAGATCTTCTGCCGTGCCTCCTGGCTCAGCCCAGATGTTTGCGCAGCGCGCGCAGCATCGGTATCTCATCCTTGCTCTTTCCATGGAAAGCACGCGCCACGGCATCGGCCGCCTTCAGGATCATTTTCCTTCGCTCTGCGGAAAGGTCGTTGTGGTGGCGCGACATGTAGGCGATGAACGAATCGAACGCACCTTCTGCGGAAGCGCTGCGATCGGCCAGCACATCGAATTCGAATTCCGTGATGAACGCCTGATCGGTCCCGAACTGGTCGGTTGATGCTTCGAGCGGAACGAGCTGCTCGCTCACGATCCTTTTCAAGGTGGCCACTTCTTCTGCGGCAACGGACCCATCCGCGGCAGCGATCGCATACAGCAGCCTGCCGAATTCCTTATAGAAGAGTTGTGCTTCCATGCAGATAAAGGTAATCCGATCACTGGGCGTTCACTTCTTACGGCTGATCAAGAGCCCATCGCGAAGGGGGAGTAGTAGGTTCTCCACGCGCGGATCGGAGCTCACTTTTTTCGCGTAAGCGGAGAGCGCCTTCGTCTCATCATCCTGATCGCGATCCAGCACCCGGCCGCTCCAAAGCACATTGTCGGCGATGATGATCCCGCCCGATCGCACCCGATCGATGACCAGATCAAAGTAATTTGAGTAATTGCCTTTGTCCGCGTCGATGAAGACCAGATCGGCCATTCCTTCGATCGAAGGGATCACTTCCGTGGCGGGCGCAAGATGCTGATGTACGCGATCATGGAGTCGGGCCTTCCGTAAAAAGCGATCGACCATTGGCGCAAGTCTGTCGTTGATATCGATGGTATGAACTACGCCACCTTCAGCCAGGCCTTCGGCCATGCACATCGCGCTGTAACCTGTGAACGTGCCGATATCGATCACGAGTTTCGGGCGCAGCAATTTGCTCATCATGCTGAGGAAGCGGCCTTGCAGATGTCCGCTCAGCATCTGCGGCAGCTCAACCTTGGATCTCGTTTCCGCAGCGAGTTCCTTCAGATATTCCGGCTCGGGTTCGGTAAAGTTCTCAGCGTATTTCTCAAGAACCGGATCGATGAATTGCATTCAGGGAAGTTTGATGAATGAAGAACGCAAAGTTGTGCCTTCATTCACCAAAAGCAATGTGTAACGGCCTGCGGCGAGGGTGGAAACATCGATCGATCCATTTCCGATCGTGCCTTGTGCGATCCGATCGCCAACAGCAGCATGGATCATGTAATGCGAATTCGGTGGAATATTCACCACGTTGATCAGATCATTCGTAGGATTCGGATGAACATTGATCTCAGTGGCACCGATCTGTGCGATCGAAGTTGTGTAGGTCATTCTCCACCAATCGTTCCTTCGCGCGAAGTCGCCGTTCTCCGGTTGAAGACCGAGCCCGAAATACATGTAGGATGTGATCGCAGCTTCCGATCCATGAGCGATCCCGCCTCGTCTTTCTCCTCCTGGAAAGGCTGGCATGGTGATCCAGTCAAGTCCCATCGACCACCAAACATCATCGTGGAAGACCAACTGTTCACTCGCGCCGCCGATCACGGCGCCGTTGCTGCCGCCGCGATGCCCATATCGTGGACCGGGCATGGCTTGCTGTTCGATCCATTCGCCGATCTCGAAGAAAACGGGATACGTCCAAACATCGCTCAAGGCATTGAAGTCCTGATCCGCACCACCGCTGATCGTCATGCCACCGTTCGCGAGGTAACCTGCGGCGCGATGCCGTGCCGGACCTGGCACGTCGGCCATCTGCTCCCAAGAGTCCGTCTGCGGATGATACTTCCAGGCCTCGTTGGTGGCCGTTCCCGATGAAAGCATTCCGGTAGCAACAATGCCATAACCGAACCCTTCGGATGTCGCGCAAGCCGATCGTGCTTCCGCTGGAAGAGAAGCTTTTTGCGTCCACTGATCTTCGGCTGGATCATAGGACCAGAGTTCGTTGAGCGCACCATTCGCATCGATCCCACCGAAGAGATAGCCGATCCCTTCAACTGTGAAACCTGCGCAATATTGGCGAGGTGATGCAGGCAGTGAAGCGATCGGTTCCCAGGTGTCGGTGGTCATATTGAAGCGGTACCAATCGCTGGTAAGCCCCCAGCCAACTTCCATCCCGGTGCCGACATAGATGTAATTATCGATCGAAAAACTGGCGGCATCATCGCGCGGTGTGCCAGGGAAGGAAGGGAGTTGCTGCCAGGTTTGGGCGAAATCGATCGAAGGGATGAGAATGGCGAGTAGAACAAGATCTCTCATAGCGCTTGTTTTGTACAAAGCTGGATCGCTGTCCACTGCAATGCAAAGGACGATCCACATGAAGGATAGGACGATCCGTGGTTAGAACGGGAAGTCAAGGCAACTTGATCACTGATGCACGTTTACGTTCATTGCCATAGCTGATCACGAGATCATATCGACCAGCTGATAAGCTTTCCAAGTCGATCGGAGATCCTCGCATCACGCGAGTTTTAGTAACGGCTCTAGCAATACCATCATACACGATGCATTCAGCATTCGCCCATTGCTCAGGCATTTCGATCCAAAGAGCGCCAGAAGTCGGATTCGGATGAACAGCCACTTTTCCCATGGAAAGTTCATTCACGCTGAAAGCTCCTCCAGTCACATACCAATCATTGTGACGCATGCCATCATTGGACAGTCCGAGTCCGAGGTAGGTATCCCATCCTCCGGCACTGTTTTCTGTTGGCCCGACCATGATCCCTCCTCGACGGGTTCCACCCGGATGTGGGTCACCACTGGGAAGCCATGATGTCAGGTTCCATTTGAATCCAGTCTCTACGATAGTCGAATCATTGATGGAACCACCAATGAGCAGATCATCATAGCCTGCAAATCCGCACATTGCGCTATATCTGCCCTCTGGCAGCGATACGCAATCGGACCAGCTATCGGTGGTCGCATCGTATGTCCAGCAATCGCTCAAAATCGTGTTGTTCCCATCCACACCTCCTATTATCGTTCTTCCGAGAAGTTCAGCCCCACATGCCCGATGACGAGATGTGCCGGGTAGTGATGCCAGCTGTTCCCAGGAGTCAGTAACCGGATCATATTTCCATAGCTCGTTCGTCGCTGTACTGTCCGCGAGAAGCCCCGTTGCGATGTAACCACCATCAAAAGCAACTGCGGCATGGCGTGGCTCCCCCGGCAAGGATGACATTTGAGTCCAAGTGTTGGTCATTGGATCATATCGCCACAACTCATTTAGAGGACCAGTATCATCAAGACCCCCGAATAGATATCCGTAGTCGTCATCTGGATCTGTCAATGCGAACGCACTGCAATAATGCCTTGGAGTTGCGGGCAATGCAGCGATCTGTGACCATTGCCATAGATCGCCATCGAACCGATACCAGTCGTTGGTGAGCAAGGAATCTGCTTCCTTGCCTGTTCCGACAAATACGTCCGCACCGATCGCAAATGCGGCTGCATCATCGCGAGGCGTACCCGGAAAATCAGGAAGTTGTTGCCATTGGGCGTGGCCCATTAAAGCAATGAATGCAAAAGGGAGAACGAGGTAGCGCATGTTCATGTGAATCTAAGACAAGTCTAGATCCAGATACGCTGCCTCTCACTTCACCACGGATACCTCCCAGCCTCCACCATCTTCCCCGCCACAACCCTCCGGAGCTCCTTCGTATTCAGTGGCTGCGTCTTGGTGAAGCGTTTCGCACCCATCAGCATCGCGCGCTGCTCATCACCGTCGGCAAAGGCATTCACCGCCTCCTTCGCATGCTTATGGATCCGGTCCGCCGCATCATTGATGTAGATCCGCGCCATCGCAATTTGCTCATCGGTGCTTGTCACTCCGAGCGCAGCCGAGGAGTCGACAAGCTTCAACGTCCGCAAAAGCACACTCTCCGCCATGTACGTATCGATCACCATATCCGCGATATGCATCACGATCTCCTGCTCCTCGCCAAGGCCCAGGCCCAGCTTCTGCGTGGCACCACCAGCCACCATCAGTACCGCCTTCTTGAAATTGCGCACATAGCCCTTCTCCAGCCCCAGCAGACTCTCATCCGGCTCGGCAAAGTCAGGGATCCCAAGCAACTCATCAGCAACAGCCTTCGCCGGACCCATTAGATCCAATTGACCTTTCAACGCGCGGCGCATGATCATATCCACCGTCAGCAAACGATTGATCTCGTTGGTTCCCTCGAAGATCCGGTTGATGCGGCTATCGCGGTATGCGCGCTCCACAGCACTCTCCGCACTGTAGCCCATGCCCCCATGGATCTGCACCGCCTCATCCACCACAAAGTCCAGACACTCGCTGCCCACCACTTTCAAGATCGCGGCCTCCGCAGCGTATTGCTCCACGCCCTTCAGCAACGCGGTCGCGTGATCGGCGCCGCCGCTTTTGAGATCCTCGATCGCGCGCTCCATATCGTTGCTGCAGCGGTAGGTCGCGCTCTCGGTGGCGTAACAGTAGATCGCCATATCGGCCAGCTTCTGTTGTATCGCCCCGAAGCTCGCGATCGGCTTCCCGAACTGCACCCGCTCATTCGCGTACTTGATCGCCAGCGTCACCGTCTGTTTCGCACCGCCCAGCGCGGCACCGGCCAGCTTTATCCTTCCGATGTTCAAAATGTTCACCGCGATCTTGAAACCGTTCTCGCGAGTGCTCAGCATATTCTCCACCGGCACCTTGCAATCGTTGAAGAACACCTGTCGCGTGCTACTGCCTTTGATCCCCATCTTCTTCTCCTCGGGGTTCAGCGTGATCCCGCCGAAATCCTTCTCCACAATGAAGGCTGTCAGATTCTTGTCATCGCCGATCTTGGCGAACACTGTGAACACATCGGCAAAACCACCGTTCGTGATCCACATCTTCTGGCCATTGATCAGGTAGTGCTTGCCATCGGGCGTCAGCTCCGCACGCGTCTTGC
>JAEZDL010000079.1 GCA_023418095.1 Bacteroidota bacterium | reverse complement strand
TGCCCACGCCACGCACGCTGCCTTCGAGCTTTTCGGCTTCGCGAAGCACATCGGCGGTGAGTTCGCCGCTTTCGAGCACTTCGCGCAGTTGCTTCACGTTGGCGATCTCGTCGCTGTTGAGGCCTTCCTGTTCCTTGAGCGATCCGGTGCCATCGAGCGGTGCGCGCAACACGCGGCCGAGTTCGATGCCCGGTCTTTCGGGCACGAGCTTGCTGAGGCGGTCTGCCTCGTTAAGGGGCAGATCGAGCACGCGCGCGACATCGCGGATGCTGAGCTTGGCGGCCATGCTGCCGTAGGTGACGATCTGCGCCACCTGGTCGCGGCCGTACTTCTCCACCACATAGTCGATCACACGCTGGCGCCCTTCGTCATCGAAATCGGTATCGATATCGGGCATGCTCTTGCGATCGGGGTTGAGGAATCGCTCGAACAGGAGGTCGTACTTGATGGGGTCGATGTTGGTGATGCCGATGCAGTAGGCCACCGCGCTGCCTGCCGCCGATCCACGGCCGGGCCCCACGAACACGCCGATCTCCTTGCCTTTGTTGATGAAGTCCTGCGTGATGAGGAAGTACCCGGCGAAGCCCATGGTCTTGATCGTGAAGAGCTCGAAATCGAGGCGCTCTTTGATCTTCTGCGGAAGCGAATCGATGCCGGAGCCGGGGGGGAGGTAGCGCTTGATCGCACCCTGATACGTCATGTGCCGCAAGTACTCATCCTGATCGGCGAAGCCGGCGGGGATCTCGTAGTTGGGCAGCATGATGTCCTGCTTCAGCTTGAGAACATCGATCTTGTCGACGATCAACTGGGTGTTGTCCAGCGCCTGTGGCAGGTCGCTGAACTTAGCCTGCATCTCGGCCTTTGTCTTGAAGTAGAACTCATCGTTGGCGAAGGCGAAGCGGGTGCCCTTGGGCTTGCCCTCCTCATCATCGAAATCCTTCGCGCTGGGGGTGCTTTGCTTTTCGCCGGTGTTGATGCACAGGAGGATGTCGTGCGCATTGGCATCCTGCTGATCCACGTAGTGCGTGTCGTTGCTGGCGATGATGGGCACGTTGTACCTCGCGGCCCACTTCAGGAGCACGGCGTTCACCTTGTCCTGCTCGGGGATGCCGTGGCGCTGCAGCTCGATGTAATAGTCCTCACCGAACAGATCCAGCCACCATTTGAATTCGATCTCACCCGCCTCTTCGCCCTTGCGCAGGATCGTGCGCGGCACACTGGCGGCAAGGCAGCACGTGGTGGCGATGAGCCCCTTGTGGTACTGCAGGATCAACTCCTTGTCGATCCGCGGGTATTTGCTGTAGAAGCCTTCGATGTACCCGAGGCTGCAGAGCTTGCTCAGGTTCCTGTAGCCTTCGGCGTTCTTGGCGAGTAGGAGCTGGTGGAAGCGCTGGTCCTTCTCCTCCCGCGTGAACTGTTTCTTGTGCCTGTCGGCCACGAGGTAGAACTCGCAACCCACGATGGGCTTCACCTTCGGGGATCCATCCTCATTCTTGTGCTTCCCTGCTTCGGCCACGAACTTGAACACCCCGAACATGTTGCCGTGGTCGGTGATGGCAAGGGCGGGCTGGCCATCGCTGATCGCC
The DNA here is from genome assembly GCA_023418095.1 of Bacteroidota bacterium. Lineage (GTDB taxonomy): Bacteria > Bacteroidota > Bacteroidia > Flavobacteriales_F > PHOS-HE28 > PHOS-HE28. The sequence goes on along the minus strand of JAEZDL010000079.1, from coordinate 5,705 downwards.
TTCTTGTAGAGTGAAGGGATGGAGGCGGCGCCGTCGAGGAGGGAGAATTGGGTGTGGACGTGGAGGTGGGAGAACTGCATTTGAAGAGTCGTGAGTCGGAAGTCGTGAGTCGTGAGTCCAATGTGGCCTCATGTCACGCCTGCCGCACCAGCGCTACGAAGTTACCGAGGGTGGGGGAGATGGGGAAGGTCGTTTTATTCACATAAAGCAGCGTTCAGCCGGATGGCAATGTCTTACATTCAACCTCATATTGGATCGCCATGAAAAATTTTCAACTCTTTCTTTCAAGCATTTTGATCTGCGTTTCGCTAAGCGGTTGTAAGAAAGAGATCAATGAACCTGATCCAATTAACCCGCCGATCAGTGGTGGTTCAAGTTATTTCGGTAATACAATACAATTGAATGTCGCTGGGCAGGTCTTCGACGAGAGTGGGGCTTCGTTGGAAGGTGTAGTGATCAAGGCAGGCTTCGGTAACCACACCACGACCACGGATGCGAATGGCGCGTTCATGCTTCAAGGGATCTCGGGCTATGATCGGCTTGGATATGTAACAGCTACAAAGGCCGGCTACTTCACAGGATCGCGATCGTTCGTGCCGGTCGATGGGACTAACACTGTTCGGATCATGCTCCTTGCGAAGAACTTTGCAGGAGCGATCCAGGGGAACTTGGGCGGCAGCGTTGAAGCAGAGGGTGTTCAGATCACTTTCTTGGCCGGTTCTCTTACACGGAACGGGATTGCTTATACAGGACCGGTAAATGTGGCATTGAACCATATCGATCCCAGCAACGAAGATCTTTTCCAACAAATGCCAGGTGCTTTAATCGGGACGATGGATAATTCAGCGCAGATGCTACGCTCCTTCGGTATGGTGGGCGTGGAATTAACCGATGGAGCAGGAATGGAAGTGGAGATCGTTGATGGAAGTTCGGCTGAAGTAAGGTTCCCAGTTCCTTCTACCATGATAAGTGAAGCGGCATCGACCATCGATCTGTGGTCGTTCGATGAAGATCTTGGTCATTGGGTGCATGAAGGGCAGGCGCAACTCGTGGGGTCGGAGTATGTTGCAAACGTGGGTCATTTTTCTTGGTGGAATTGCGATGTGCCAATGCCCTTAACGCATTTGGAAGGACAAGTCCTAGATCAAGGCTCCGGCCAGCCAATAGGTGGAGTTCGGGTTACACTTATCAATGATATTGCTGGAGAAGCAGTTGCCTATACGAATGAAGATGGGGTTTTCGGTGGTGTCATACCTAGTGGCGCATCAATGGATCTTCAGATAGAGATGTCCTGCAGCAATGGTGCCTGGGACGTCATTCATTCCAGTGCAATCGGTCCATTCACTTATCCAACTGAGCTTCAATTCAATGTTCAAACACCGATGCTGTCAACCTTAGTCGGGTCGATCGTGGATTGCGGTGACCAGCCAGTATCAGCAGGTTATATAATGCTGAACGGTCAAGCCCATTTCATGAATAATGGCCAATTCAATGTTACCGTTTGTACCAATGATTTTGAGTTCTTTGCCGTCGATCAAACCAATGGAATCATCGGTGGGACTGAGCAATTCACTCCCGTATCAGGCCTTAACAACTTGGGAACGATCAACGTGTGCGGACAAACGATTTCTGAAGGAACAGTGACGGATATTGATGGTAACGTCTATACGACGGTCTTGATCGGCACGCAGGAATGGTTAGGAGAAAATCTTCGGACAAGTCGATTCTCGAATGGAGATCCAATCTCGAATGTGCAATCAAGTTCGGATTGGGCAGTTACCACAACTCCTGCATGGCGAATGGCATACTCCACCAACTATGAGAATAATTTCGGAAAAATGTACAACTGGTTTGTGGTAGGCGATCAGCGTAATGTTTGTCCCTCCGGGTGGCATGTTCCTTCTGATGATGAATGGAAGGAATTGGAATTGACCTTGGGAATGCCCGTTTCAGTAATCGATGGAGTCGGGTATTGGCGCGGTAGCCCTGAAAATGTCGGAGGAAAATTGAAAGCTGTTTCAACCGCTTGGGGAAGCCCAAATGAAGGTGCAACAAATGAGAGTATGTTCACGGCTCTTCCTGGCGGCACCATCTATTCTTATACGGGTGATTTTGGAGGACTCGGAAATACCGGGATGTGGTGGACCACTTCAGATTCCAGTTCAGATGCGTGGAACAGATATATGAGCTTCATGCACGCTGGGGTTCACCGATCACTTACAGATAAAAAGAACGGGTATCATATCCGTTGTATCCGCGATTGATCCGGTCACTCGACCACCAACCTGCCCACCCACAAATCGCTCTCATCCATCACGATCATATAAAGATCCCTGCATTCCATTGTGAAACATCAATCTGCAAGAGATCGCCGGCGATCTTCGATCGATGCACTGTGCAGCCTAGTGCATCAACGATCGAGATCTCTGCAGGTCCTTCAGCGGTCCGCTGGATGCTGACAACTTCACTCGCTGGATTAGGGTAGGTCATGATATGCTGATCACCCGCTTCTTCTGCGATCGAAGGGATCACCGGCAATTCAACCACATTGAAGGTATCGATGTAGATCGCTTTAGGACTAAAGGCTATACCTCGTGCACATCTCGTGGCTGAACTTCGCGATTGAGTGGCGGATCATATTTCCTCGACGATCGTAATTCTCGTTCCGTTGCATTTATCGATACGGACAAAAAAAGAAGCACCCCCGAATTGGATCGGGAATGCTTCCGCGGATCACCTTCGCCCCCCGCTCAGATCTCCTCGTCGTGATATTCGCTCTCACTGCGCCGATCGGAACCGCTCAACAGGAACGCTGCGCCGGCCGCTGCAGCTACGGCAAGTACTCCTGTGAGAACAGGATTCAACCTGGCTCGTGTGTAAAAGCTCTTCATTGTGTGGCCTTCGTAATTGCCATGCACTCTTCCACCACCGGCGGCTTGGTGAAGACCATCCTGCCCGTCGTAAGAGCGCCCATCCTTCAGTTGCTGATCGGCCATCATCTTCTCGGTGAGGAAATCCATGGCGGTGGGCACGATCTTGTTCATGGTGCTCATCACTTTCGCAGCCCCGCCGACCATGATATCGCGATACGGTTTCACGCAAGCTTTCAAGATCGCGTAGGCGACCTCTTCGGGTTCGTACACAGGGGGAGGCAATGTCGCCTGCTTGCCGGTGTAGTTCTTTGCGTGCTCGGTGTAAGGTGTGTTGATGCCTGCCGGTTTGATCAGTGTAACGGCGATCGGTTCTTCGGCTTCCTCCAACTCGATGCGCAGCGCATCGGTGAAGCCTTTCACCGCGTGTTTGCTGGCGCTGTACATGCCCTGGATCTGGATCGCCAGATCGGAGAGTTCGCTGCCGATGTTGATGATCGCGCCGCCGCGTTGCTTCAATTCACGCGCGGCCACGAGCGATCCGTAAACGACACCCCAAAAGTTCGTATCGAACAATCGGCGATTGTCTTCGTCGCTCACTTCTTCCAACCGGCCATAGATCGAAACGCCGGCATCATTCACCCAGGTGTCGAATCCGCCATAGTAGGTCTTCGCGGCCGCTGCGATCTTCTCAACATCCTCTTTCTTTCCCACATCCGCAACGACGAAGATGGCCTCGCCGCCTTTTGAATTGATCTCTTGTGTGATCCGGTCGAGATCAGCTTCACTCCTTGCCGCAAGCACGAGCTTCGCACCCTCTTTCGCCGCTGCATAGGCGGTGGCCAGGCCGATCCCGCTCGATGCGCCGGTTATCACTATCACTTGTTGGTCCAATGGTTTCAATGTGATCTTCATCTTATTCTATGGATATCAGTGTTTGAACTTTCCTTAAAGATAGCACCAGCAGAGAGCGATCCCCACCGGCAAAGCTTCACGCAGGCACCAGCATCTTCTCCTCCCTTCCCCAATGCCGGTGCTCTCCGATCGCGGCGATGAATTCCTTGATGAACTCTTGATGATCGTTCTTTCTGGTGCAGGTGACCACGCCATCCGTTGAGAGCACCTGATCGTTCTTCTCCGCGAAGGTGCCGTGGATGCTCGAAGCCTTCAACAGGTCGATCCCTTCACCGATCGCGCCGATCGGTTTGCAATGCTTGAATGCCTCGTTCACGAAATGAAGCGCGTCGCCGAGCTTCTTCATCTTCCCTACACTTTCGCTTCCGCCGGGAACGAATACCGCATCGTACATGATGGATGCGGTGGTCACATGGCTCTTGTCCACTTCGATCTCGCCACCATCGGCACTTTTCAATTTGCCCTTGAACTTCGACACGATCTCGGATCGTGCGCCTTCTGCTTCCAGCGCAGCCTGTAACGCGGTAACCTGATCATGATCATATCCGTTCTCGATCAATATCGCGACCTTTCTCGTCTTGATGCCTTGGGACTTCTTTTTGCGCTCAAGGCTCAACGTGGGTGAATCGTTCACGGACTTTCCTTTGGTCGCGGCCTTTTCAGATCCTTTCGCGGATCTCTTTGGCGGATCGATCCCGATCCCTTCAGCGGTGCGCGTGGCCAGCTCTTGATCGATGTTGGCGAGGATCTCGTTCACCATGCGCTCGCGCACTTCCTTGCTGTCCACCTTTCCCAATTCGAAGTGCAAGGCCGACACGATGTGATCTTTTTCCGGCTTGCTCATACTGTTCCAGAAAAGTGTGGCCTGCGAAAAATGGTCCTTGAAGCTTTCGCTGCGCTCCCGGATCTTGTGGCCATCCACCTTCTCCTGGTAGTGCACGTATCCGCCTTCCTTCGCCGAAGCCATGAAAGGGCAGCCGCCACCGAGGCTGTTGGGCGAATAGTTCACGCGGCCCTTGTTGATGGTGTGGCGCATGAAACCGCCATGCTGGTGGTTGTGCACGGGTACCACCGGGCGGTTGATCGGCAACTCCGGATAGTTCTTGCTGCCGAAACGATTGATCTGCGTATCCACGTAAGAGAACAGGCGGCCTTGGAGCAGCGGATCGTTGGTGAAGTCGATCCCCGGCACCACATTGCCGGGATGGAATGCTACTTGTTCGGTCTCTGCGAAGAAGTTATCGGGATTGCGATCGAGCACCATTTTTCCGATCGGTTCCAGCGGCACGAGTTCTTCGGGAATGATCTTGGTGGGATCGAGCAGATCGAAGGCGAAGGAATGTTCATCCGCTTCGTCCACGGCCTGTATGCATAGCTCGAATTCCGGATGGTCGCCTTTTTCGATCGCCTCCCAAAGATCCCGCCGCAACCAGTCAGGATCCTTGCCGGCAAGTTTCTGTGCTTCATCCCACACGAGCGAGAACGATCCGATCACCGGACGCCAGTGAAGTTTCACGAAAGTGCCTTTTCCTTCTTCGTTCACAAAACGAAAGGTGTGCACGCCGAATCCTTCCATCATGCGGAACGATCGCGGAATGGCCCGATCGGAAAGAAGCCACATGATCATGTGCGCACTTTCGGGCATCAGCGAGATGAAATCCCAGAACGTGTCATGTGCGGCCGATGCCTGCGGGATCTCGTTGTGCGGTTCGGGTTTTACGGCATGCACAAGGTCCAGGAACTTGATGCCATCCTGGATGAAGAATACCGGAATGTTGTTGCCCACCAGATCGTAGATGCCTTCCTCCGTATAGAACTTTGTGGCGAATCCGCGCGCATCACGTACCGTATCGGCCGATCCGCGCGACCCGGCCACCGTGGAGAAACGAACGAAAACCGGCGTCTTCTTACCTGGATCGG
>JAEZDL010000050.1 GCA_023418095.1 Bacteroidota bacterium | reverse complement strand
AAGGCACATCTTCCGATCGTACTACATTTGAAGGCAAATCCTTCAGATAGATCATGTTATCCAAGAAGATCGAAGAAGCGCTCAACCGGCAGGTGGAAGTGGAGGCACGCAGCAGCCAGGCCTACCTTGCGATGGCGTCATGGGCGGAGAATACCGGCCTGGGTGGCACTGCGGCGTTCCTTTACCGGCATAGTGATGAAGAGCGCATGCACATGTTGAAGCTGATCAAATTCATCAATGAACGTGGCGGCCGTGCAGTGGTGCCGGCGTTGGACCTGCCGAACACGGGCTTCAGTTCGATCACCGACATTTTCCGCACGCTCTTCGAACATGAGACCATGGTCACCGAGGAGATCAATGGTGTGGTGGACCTATGCCTGCAGGAAAAGGATTACACCACCCACAACTTCATGCAATGGTACGTGAGCGAGCAGATCGAGGAGGAAGCGCTCGCACGCACCATGATCGACCGGCTGAACCTGATCGGCAACGACAAGGGTGGCCTATACCTTTTCGATCGGGACCTGCTCACCATGCCCACCGAGGCAAGGAAATACTAGTTCGCCTCAGGGCCGAAGGCGCATTCCAGGCCGATCCGTGGTGGTAACGTCAACAGCGCAATGTTGACAGATGCGGCGATGCTGATGCAATGCCAGCAGAAGGGCTGCTCTACTTTGCCACGGTTGAGTACAGATGGAATGAGATCGGTGGTGAAGGGGATCGCTCGCGAACGCAATTCAGTAAAAGCAAGGCGATGGCGGAGGTGGCTGTTCTTCGTGCCGTTCTTCATTTTCGCCGATGTGGGAACGCAACGCGATGCGGAGAAGGATACCACCGCGATGCTCCAGGCCAATTACCTGTACAACATCGCGAAGCTCGTGGAGTGGAAGGACGAACCCATGCGTACCGGCAATTTCGTGATCGGCGTGGTCGGAAGCACCAATCTGTACCAGGAATTGATCAGGCAGTATTCGAGCAGGACCATTGGGAAACAGCCGATCGAAGTAAGGCAGTTGCCGCGCACCGCCGCAGTGGAAAGATGCCATATGCTCTTCGTGGGCCGGTCGGATCTTTCGCTGCTGCCGGAGATCTTCAAGCGACTGGCTTCGGAACCCACCATGATCGTGACCGAGTATGCCGGCGCCCTGGAGGATGGCGCAGTGGTGAATTTCGTGAAGGTGAACAACCTGTTGAAGTACGAGATAAGTATTGCCAATGCGCATCAACACAGGTTGGTGGTGGGATCGACCTTGAAGAACCTTGCCCATCGCGTTGAAGAATGAAACTACGCGCTGCCATATCGATCCTGTTGCTGATCCCCCTGATCGCCTTTGCACAAGGCGATCCATTGCGTGAGGCGTACACGAAATACCAGGAGGGGGACCTCGCCGGGGCCCGATCGGAGATCGAGCAGGCGATCCTGCTTCCCGAGAACAAGGAGAACGCCGAGGCCTGGTTGCTGCAGGGTTTCATCTACAAGGACCTTTTCAAATCGATGGCGGGCAGTGCCGAGGCCGAACCTTTGCGTGAACAGGCCATCAACAGCCTGCACAAAAGCATTGAGCTCGATACGGAGGCCGCCTATCGCGACAACGCGCGGCAGGCCTATGAATACATGGCACGGTCCTATTACAACGATGCGGCCCGGGCCTTGAACGACATGGATGCGGAGCGGGCGGTGGAGCTGTTCGATGCCTATGTGCGCACCGTGAAGCGGATCGAGCCGGAAGTAGCCACCGTGCCGCGTGAAGCGGAGTTCCAGAATGCCTTGGGCACGGTGTATACAAAGCGTTTCAACAAGGATCGCGAACGCATCGATCAGTTCGATCTCGCGGTGAAAGCCTATGAGCGTGTGCTCCAGCTCGATCCGGGAAATTACGGGGCCAACTACAACATGGCCACGCTCTTCTACAACCGCGGTGTCTACAACATCAGGAGCATCAAGGCGGACGATGATATCCCCAGCATGCAGCAGATCCAGGAGGCGAGCAAGGAATATTTCCAAAGCGCGCTCCCGTATATGCTGAAAGCCCATGACATGAAACCCGATCGGCGCGAGACTTTGATCGGCCTGGAAGGGATCTATTACAGCCTGCAGGACCAGGAAAGCGCGGACAAGTTCCGCAAGCTGTTCGAGGAATTACCTCCGCAGGACCAGGATCGGTAGAGCATCGGCCATGCGGATCCGGATGACCATCGCACGCAAGATCGGGATGGGCTTTGGCCTGTTCATCTTCTTCGCGTTGCTGGTGGTGGTGCTCACCAATCGGACACTGGAGCGCAGCCGCGACATCAACCAGCAGATCAACCTGGTGTACTCCCCTTCGGTGGATGCCCTTGTGCGCTTGCGCAACCTTACGGTGAACACCCACATGCTGATCAAGCATTGGGCGCTCCTTGAGAGCCGCGCAGATGCCCCGGAGAAGACGGCCTTGGTGGAGATCACCAACCAGGAGCTGCCGGCGTTGCTCGATCGGATCGATACGCTCATGGCCAACTGGGACCAGGAGGAGGTCGCGCTGATGAGCCATATCACCACGGAGATGAACAAGCTCTTCAAGATGCACGATCGCATCAAGGAGCTTCTCCCTTCACTTGAAAGCTACAGCGATCCGTTCATCCACATGGAGCGCAACGACCTCGCTGAGGAAGGCGGCCCGCTGGACCAGCAGATGACCACGGTGCTGAACGAACTGGACCGCCTTCTACGGATGCAGGAGGCCAAAAGGCAGGAACTGGGCGGCGGCATGATCCGCAGCTTCGATTCGCTGAAGTTCTTCGTGCTGTACATGGGTATCGCGCTGGTGGTGATCGGTGTGCTCGTGGCCCTTTTCATCGTGCGTGGCATCGTTACACCGGTACAGCGGCTCAGGAGCGTCCTGCTCAGCCTTGGCCGCGGCGTTTTCCCGCGCACACGCGTGCGCACCACCAACGATGAGATCGGCGACATGAGCAAGGCGCTCTCTTCCCTGGTGGAGGGCCTTCGGCGAACCACGGATTTCTCCCATGCGGTGGCCGCCGGTGATTTCGAGGCCGACTACCAGCCCTTGAGCGAAGAGGATGTGTTGGGCCACGCACTGCTGAAGATGCGCGATGAGCTCGGCCAGAGGGAAAGGATCCTGGAGATGAAGGTGATGGAACGCACCGAGGAAGTGGTGCGCCAGAAGGAGGAAGTGGAACGCCAGAGCCGCAAAGTTGTCGAGCTCTACAAGAACGTCACGGACAGCATCCGCTATGCGAAACGATTGCAGGAATCCATCCTTCCGCCCGACCGGCGCATGAAGGAACTGCTGCCGAACTCGTTCGTCTATTACAGGCCGAAGGACATCGTAAGCGGTGATTTCTATTGGATCGAAAAGGTGGAGGAGAAGGTGATCTTCGCCGCTGTGGATTGCACTGGCCATGGTGTGCCCGGAGCGTTCATGAGCCTGATCGGCCACAATGGATTGAACCAGGCCGTGAAGGAAAGGGGGCGATCGCGCCCGTCGGAAGTGTTGAAGGACCTGAACAAGATCGCGTTCGATGCGTTGCACAAGGACCGGGAACAATACCTTGTGCGCGATGGGATGGACATGGCGCTATGTGCGCTGGATCCACGGAAACGGATCCTGGAATATGCAGGTGCCAACTGCCCCCTTTATATCGTACGTAATGGCGAAGTGCTGAGCTATCCACCGGACAAGAATGCGATCGGCAGTATCGACCTGAACGGAAAGAGCTTCACCGATCATCGGATCCAGCTTCAACCCGAGGACATGGTCTACATCTTCTCGGATGGATATGCCGATCAATTCGGAGGGGAAAAAGGCAAGAAGTTCCTTTACCGGCGCTTTCGCGAACTACTGCTCCAGATCAGCAACGAGCCGGTGGAAAAGCAGCGCACCATGCTGCAGGAGGCGTTCAATCGCTGGCGCGGCGCCCATGAACAGGTGGACGACATTCTGGTGATGGGAATGCGCGCCTGAGGTGAGCGGATCGAAGCTTCCTGTCAGGGACTTTTCCGATCGGACTACTGGAAGGTCCAGCCGCCGCCGGTTGAGACCTCGCGCGGATTCATGCACATCACCGGGATCATCGCTTCGTTGGTGATCACCTCCTGCTCATATGGAACACCGAGCACACCGAAGATGTTCCCCTGGGCCATGTTCATGATCGCGATCAGGTCGGC
>JAEZDL010000044.1 GCA_023418095.1 Bacteroidota bacterium | reverse complement strand
ACAGGATGATCGCCACCATGATGATGAACAGGGTGGCCAGGAAATGCAGATTGGAGTTGAGCACTCCTACCAGATCGTGAAAGACCATGCGATGCTAAGATCGCATGGCCTGGCGCCTTTCGATCGGGAGGCCACAAAAAAAACGAAGGCCCGATCGGGCCTTCGCGATGAGTTCACTGAAAGATGGCGATCACTTCGCCTCTTCGGCCACCAACTGGCGCTTCTCCTGGATGCGGGCGCTCTTGCCCCGACGCTCGCGCAGGTAGAAGATGCGGGCGCGATTCACCTGGCCGCGCTTGTTCACCTCCACCTTATCGATGAAGGGTGAAGCAACGGGGAAGATACGCTCCACACCGATGTTGTTGCTGATCTTGCGAACGGTGAAGGTGGCGGTGCTGCCATTGCCTTTGCGCTGGATCACCACACCCTGGAACTGTTGCACACGCTCCTTGTTCCCTTCCTTGATCTTGTAATGAACGGTGATCGTGTCACCTGCCTTGAATTCGGGAAGTGCGTTCAACGGCGCATATTCCTTTTCGAGTTGCTAGATCCTGTCCATGACCTTCAGCGTGTTACGGCGATCGGAACCTGCCTTTTGCAGGGCACCTTACCGGTTTGGGGCCGCAATATTACGGAACTTTCCGCTATTCTCTTTCACCAGCGCCTTCTTCTCCCAACATTCCCGGTCGCCGCTGGCGGGTCCGTTCCACCGCTTGGTCGTGCCGCCACTCGCTTATACGCGCTTCGTGGCCGCTCAAGAGCACATCGGGGATCTTCCAACCTTCATATTCCGCCGGGCGCGTATATACCGGGGGCGCCACCAGGCCATCCTGGAAGCTGTCGCTTAAAGCAGAGGTCTCATCGCCGAGAACACCGGGGATCAGGCGGATCAGCGCATCGGTAAGGACTGCGGCCGGCAGTTCACCACCGCTCAGCACGAAATCGCCGATGCTGATCTCCCGTGTGATCAGGTGTTCCCGGATCCGTTCATCGATCCCCTTGTAATGTCCGCAGAGGATGATCATGTTCCGCGTTGAGCTCAATTTATTCACCAAGGGTTGATCCAGCATTTCGCCGTCGGGGCTCATGTAGATCACTTCGTCGTAATTCCGATCGGCCTTCAACGCATCGATGGCCCGGTGCACCGGTTCGATCATGAGCACCATTCCCGCTCCGCCCCCGAACGGATAATCGTCCACCCGCTTGTGTTTGTCCGTGCTCCATTGCCGCAGATCATGCACATGCACTTCGGCAAGTCCCTTCTTCTTTGCGCGCTGTATGATGCTCTCGTTGAACCAACTGTCCATGAGCCGTGGCACCGCCGAAAGGATGTCGATCCTCATTTGGGCGCTAAGATCGGGGGATCGGCGTTAAGCTTAGTTGGGAACCCTGTTCGCATTGTAACGTTTAACTTTCCGGCACATTAGTTGCCAACTCGCGATCTACAACGCCAGCATGATGAAAAAGCTACTGTTACTCGCTCTCGTCGCTCTTTCACAACTCACGATACAGGCGCAGAAGCACGTTTACGATGATCTGCTCGTGCTCTACGTGGATGAGAATTATGACAAATGCCTGCAGAAAGCGGAGAACTATACGCTGAACGATGCGACCAAGAAGGATCCGCTGCCGTGGCTCTATATGAGCATGTGCTTCTATGAGATGTCGAAACTGGAAAAGTACCAGGCCGATTATCCGAAAGCTTCGCGCGATGCATTGAAGTTCGCTGAGAAGTACCGCAAGAAGGACAAGGAGAACGAATTCTTCGCGAACTACGAGGATTATTGGGCGAACCTGAACACCCTCGGAATGGAATCCGGCGAGAACCAGATGGAGGATCCCAAGGGAATGAGCCGGGCGAAGCAGATCTGGGATAGCATGACGGGCTACTATCCGGAAAACCCCGGTCCGTGGCTGATGCTCGCGATCACACAGTACAAACAGAACCAGACCAAGGAAGGTGATCTGAGCGTGCAGGAATTCGATAAGCGTCTCGAAGCCGCTGGTGATGTTTCCACCCTGCCGGCCGATCAGCAGAAATTATTGAAGAACGCCTTGATCCGCTATGCGGACTACCTGAACGAAAAAGGTCTGCGTGACCAGGCGCGGAAGTACCTCGCGAAAGGCAAGGAGCACTTCATGGAGGAGCCCGATTTCAAGGGTGCCTACGAGGCGATCAACTGACCTGCTTCGGGCGCGGGTGCTGTTTCAGACCCTTCTTGCGCCGTTTGTCACTTTCCGTCCGGTTCTTGAGGATCATGGCCGTGGCGATCAGCGCGATCACCATGAGCAGCGGCCATACGTAACGCATTGTTTCCATGTGGATCTATCGTTCGTTGCGTGCAGTGAAGGTGGAAGGTAACCATTTCAGCAAGAGCACGGGCAAAAGCACCAGATCGGAGATCAGCGCCATGAAGAGCGTGAGCGTTACGAGCAGCCCCATGTAGTATACGCTCGCCAGGTCCGAGAACAGAAGCGAAATGAATCCGGCGAAGAGCATCAGGCTCGTGGTGATCAACGCCTTTCCCGTAGAGAGGTACGATCGTTTCATCGCGTAATGCAGGCTTTTGCCTTTCGCGAGTTCGATCCGCAATTTGCCGAGCAGGTGGATCGTGTCGTCCACGGCGATGCCGAAGGCGATGGTGAAGATGATCGCGGTGCTCACTTTGATATCGATCCCTGCGATCGCCATGAAGCCGGCGATGAACACCAGTGGGATGAAATTGGTGATCAATGCGATCAATGTCATCCGCCAGTTCCGGAAAACCATCCCCATGATCAATGCGATCAGCAGGAGTGCGATGGAAAGGCCTCCTATCAATTGATCGCTCAAATGCTCGTTGTTCCGATCGATCAGGTAGGCCATGCCTGTCTGTGCGATCGCTATCCGATCGGTATCGATCTTCCCTGCGATGAACCGATCGAGCTCTGCATTGCGTTGCCGGTGTATGTAGCCGCCTTCGTCCTTCATGCGTCCGCTGATCCGTGCGTTCCTTCCATCGGGCGATACGATGGTCCTTAACATCTTTCCGATCGGTAGCGAATTCATCCTGCGCACCAGTCTGTCGATCTCCAACTGATCTTCAGGTATCGCATTGAATTCCGGGTCGCCACCATTGAAGGCCTTGTTCACCGAACGCAGCACGGTCACCGGTGAATTGATCGCGCGTATTCGATGTTCGCTTTCCAGATGATCTTGCAATTCCACCAGATCGGCCAGGATCTGTTCATCCCATATCGTGGCGGCCGTGTCCTTCACGGTGATCTCCAGCTCAAAAGGCCGTGCTCCGCCGAAATGTTCCTCGAACCAATAATAGGCCTGCTTCTGCGGATCATCCTCCGCCCAATCCTCGAGCAACTGGTTGTCCACTTTCAACTGCAACATCAATGTTCCGCAGAGAAGGATGATCGACCCGAAAACGATCGGGATCCTTCGTCGCTGACGGATAACCTTGCTGAACAGCGAGTGAAGCAAAGGATACCATATCCCGGACCTTTCGGGCCGATCGGCCTGTGCTGGGATGGGGGCAAGAATGAGCACTGCCGGCAAAAAAGTGAACGCAAGGATGAACGCCAGCACTACGCCCATTGCAGTGTACAGCCCGAATTCCTTGATCGGCACGATCCCGCTGGTAACGAGCGTGGCGAAACCGATCGCTGTTGTAAGTGAAGTAAGGAAAGTGGCCAGCCCGATCTCGTAGTACGCGATCGCGAGTGCGCGGCTCTTCGTGTGGCCGTTCCGCAGCGCACCGATGTACCGTTCCATGATGTGCACCACATCGCTCATGCCCACCACGAAAAGGATCGTGGGAAGAAGCATGGTGAGTATGGTGAGCGGTTTGCCGATCAACGTGATCAAGGCCACCTGCCAGAGCACCGTGAGGCCCACCACGCCGATCGGCACCAGCACGCCCCACACGGTGCGCGCGCCGATCGCGAGGAAGATCGCAAGCAGGATCACCGAGAGGGAGAAGAAGAGCAGCATTTCGTGCTTCATCTTTTCGATGTACCAATATTGCCCGTGCACGCGGCCGGCCACTTTCACCCCTGTGATCCCGCTCTTTTCGATCGCGGCGTCCACGTCGGCGAGCAGCTTGTCACTTCGCACTTTGCTCAATCCTGGCAGTGTCTGTACCAGGATCAGCAGGGCTTTTCCATCTTCAGAGATGAACGAACCGATCAAGGTGCCATCGTGCCAGATGCGGGCGGAATCGATCGGGAACATGTCCGGCTGGTCGATCCGGATCCACGGGACCTGGAAGAACCCGACCGGCGTGATCCGCTGTTCCTGAATGCGCGTGGGCGCAAGGGCCGAGAGTACATCGGGATGTTGCTGAACGGCTGCAGCGAGAGAATCCATTCCCACCAGGAACCGTTCCTCGAAAATGGAAGGTTCGTTGGAAGCGGCGATCAGCAGAAGATCATTGTCATTGCCGAACCGTTCGCGGAACGCATTGTACCGATCGAGCTCGGGATCATCCACCGGGAAGAACTTTTCGAAATCATGGTCCAGCCGTATGTTCCTCAGCGAGAAACTGAAGAACACGGTGAGAACGAAGAGTACCGCGATGGTGATGTACGCATTACGCCGTGTGAGCAGCCGCTCCAGCAATTCGATCCGGTCGCTCATGTACAAGGCGGCAGTGAAGCCAAGGCGCAAAGGTCGGCTAACTTTGCGGGCGTATGGGAAAGGCCATTCTTAGGGCTGCGATCATGATCGCGGCGTTCACGATCGTTGTTCCTGCATCAGCCAATCTGAAGAAGGCCTTCGAAGCGCTGGAGGTGCACAATTATTTCCTTGCCCGCGAGCTTTTCCTGAAGAACACGAAACGCGATCCCGAAGTGGCGTGGTACGGCATGAGCGTGATCAGCGGCCGCGACAACAATCCCTTCCATGATCTCGATTCGGCCTACATCTTCATCATGCGATCGGATGCCGCCTTCACTTTGGCCGATGAAAAAAGAAGGAAGAAGATCCAGGCGCGGTACGGTGTTGATGGCGCATCGATCGAAGCGCAGAAGGATCATGTGTTCGAGCGCGCCTGGGAAAAGGCGGTCGCCTTGAATTCGATCGAAGGGTATGACCGATACCTGCAATTCTACAAGGATTCCCCGCGAACAGGAGAGGCCATGCAGCGGCGAGATCAGCTGGCCTTCCAGCAGGCCAGGGAGTTGAACACGGCGGCCGCTTTCGAAGCGTTCATCGCGAAGTACCCGCATTCGCACGAGGTGTACGAAGCGCGTTCGAGGTTGCAGGAGGCGATCTACCGCGAAAGTACCAAGGCAGGCACGATCGAAGCGTATCTACAGTTCCTGAAGGATCATCCTGAAAGCCCGTATGTGGAGGATGCCGAGGATCGGATCTTTCAGTTGAGCACCCCCGACCGATCGGTGGAGGAATATTACGCGTTCATCAAAAAATATCCTGATAATCATAAGGTTGAACAGGCTTGGCGCAATATCTACGACATCCATACACGCGATCTGAGCGTGAACGCCATTACCCGGTTCTTGACCGAATTCCCGGATTATCCGTACGTGGCCGAACTTGCCGATGATTACAAGACCGCCAGCCTGGAGTTGATCCCGTTCCGGCAGGATACGCTTTGGGGTTTCATCGATACGGATGGCATCGAACGCATACCCGCGATCTACGATTGGGTGGAATCCTTCAAAGGCGCTCAGGCCGTGGTAAGCAGGGGAGGAAAGGTGGGAACAGTGAACCGGTCGGGCCGGGAGGTGGTGCCCGTAAAGTATGACGAGATCCTGGAGCAGAGCGATGGTACCAGCGTGGTGGAACTGGATGGAAGGACCGGCGTGGTGGATCGGCGTGGCGAACTGGTGATCCCGTTGAAATTCAGTGATATCGGGGAATTCTCCCAGAAGCTCGCGTACGCGGCGAACGATAGCCTGTATGGTTATGTGAACGATCGGGGTGAAGTGGAGATCCCGTTCCAGTTCAATTCCGCCGGAACGTTCCGCAACGGTCTTGCGGTGATCGAGACCGATGAAGGTTTCGGCGTGATCGATACGAAGGGGAACATTGTTGTGCCGCCGCTCTATGACTGGATCGAAGGTTTCGAGAACGAAGTGAGCCGGATCCGCAAGGATGATGTTTTCGGCCTGATCAGCCCGTTCGGTGATATGCTGATGCCCTTGGAATACAAGCACATCGGTCCATTCAAGGAAGGTCTTGCGCTGGTGGTCCAGGGAAGGAAAGCCGGTTATGTGAACATGTCCGGTGAAACGGTGATCCCGTTCGAGTATGAAGCAGGTGAAGGCACCGCCAACTGGGGCGATCTGATCAACGGGCTGGCCGAAGTTCAACAGAACGGCAAGCGCTGCATGATCGACACAAGCCGTAAAAAGATCCTGCAATGCCAGTATGCCGATATCGGCTTGCCAACCGGCGCGTTGATCCCATTCAGGAAAAGAACGAAATGGGGTTACGCCGATCGCAATGGAACGATCTTGTTCGATAACAGGTACGATCAGGCCTGGGAAATGATCGATGGTATCGCCAGGGTGGGCAGTGGCGAGATCTTCGGTGCTATCGACAGCACCGGGCGTGAAGTGGTGCCGCTACGTTTCAGCAACGTGGCCGACGTGAAATGGGATCATGTGGTGGTAACGGATGCGCAGGGTTCCGGGCTTTTCGATCGAGGCGGTAACGAGATCCTTCCGGCGATCAACCAAAGTGTGGCCATGGAACGGAAGGGTATCGCACGGATCGAACAGAACGACCGGTTCGCCTATCTGAGGCTCATCGATCGTAAATATATCTGGAAGGAGGAAGGCTTCGATGGAGAAGACGGCGGATCAGCGGAGTAGGGTCACGTGCCCGATCCGATCCTCGTGATGGGCCGCTCCATTGCCACTATTGCGGTAGAAAAGCTTCCAGACATAGACGCCATCCTGTGCTTCGCTGCCGTTCGTGGTGCCATCCCAACCTTCCTGGTGATCGGTAGAACTGTGGATCAACTCACCCCACCGGTCATAGATCTCCAGCCTGAAATTCGTTACTTCACCATCAATTATCACCTTGAATCGATCGTTGATGCCATCACCGTTGGGAGTAAAGGAGTTGGGTGCGTGTACCGCCGGTCCGCAGTTCCCCTCTACGACTACGATCGAACCGATCGCATCCACGCAGTTACCGATGGCTTCAACCGTATAGACCCCGGGCGTGCTGATCACGATGGAGGATCCGATCGTTCCATTGTTCCAGGTGAAATCCGCCGGCAAAGGCAATTCAGCTTCAATAATGATCTCTTCATCTTCACAGATCGTGAGTGAAGGACCAAGGTCGATGGTGGCGATCGGTTCCAAAACGTTCACATCGATCTGATCCATGGCAACGCAGCCGTTCAATTCCAACGTAACGGAATAGGTTCCTCCTTCATCAACAAAGATCGAAGCCGATGTCTCCCCGGTAGACCATTCGATCGAAGCGGCGCCCGGCTCGATCGAAAGTTCCACTTCCTCACCGGTGCAGATCGTACGGTCCGCGCCGAGGTCGGGAACGGGAAGGTCCACCATTTCCACGGTGATCGTATCGCTCGCCGAGCATCCGTCCAATTCCACGGAGATCCAATAAATGCCTGCTTCACCGATGGTGATCGAACCCGCTGAAGCTCCGGTGCTCCAAAGGTTCTGCGCGTTCGGGATCGGGCTCTCGAGCACCAGGGTCGATCCCGGGCAGATCTGCCGATCGGCGCCAAGGTCGACCAGGGCCGGTTCGAAGAGATCCACTTCCAAGGTATCCGAAGCGACGCAATCGTTACGGAAGATGTTCACCCAATACACGCCTTCATCGGTGATCATACGTTGCGGGCCGGTGCTTCCATCATCCCAGAGGTAGGTCGCTTGTGGCTGGGACACATCCAGTTGCAAGGTCGAACCTTCGCAAAGCACCGCATCTCCGCCCAGATCGGCGATCGGTCCGTCCGTCACCGTGACCAGAACAGTATCGCTTGCGGAACAGTCGCCGATCGAAACCGTAACGAACACTTCTCCGGCCTCACTTGTGATAAGGCCCGCATCGGTCGATCCATCGTTCCAGAGATAATCCGCTCCTTCCGTTGTTACATTGAATTGCACGCTTTCGTTCGGGCAGATGGTGACATCGGGGCCAAGTTCGATCACCGGAACGGGATGGACGGTGATCTCGATCTGGTCGCTCACCACACAATTTCCAACGGTAGCGATCACCGAATAATTTCCGCTCGCTGTGATCTCGCGGATCGCTACGGTGGAACCGTTCTCCCAGAGGTAGGTCGCTCCGGGAAGTGAAGCATCGAGCAGCACGCTTTCGCCTTCGCAGATCGCCACATCCTCGCCAAGTTCGATGGTGCCGGGGTCGTTCACCTGCACCTCGATCGTATCGGAAGCCTGGCAGGAACCCTGCGTCACCTGTACCCAGTATGTGCCTGAGGAGTTCACGCTGATGGAAGCGGATGTGGCGCCGGTGCTCCAAAGATGATCGCCAGCCGAGGTTGCATCCAGGTCCAATTGCTCGCCTGCACATAACGAAACATCTTCTCCCAGATCGATCGCCGGTGGATCATTGAACTGCAGAGTGATGTCATCGGTGGCGACGCAACCGTTCAGATCGACTGAAACCGAAAAGGTTCCAGAAGTTATCACGGTGATCGAACTTGTGGTAGCACCGGTGTTCCAAGTATAGGTCGCGCCTGGCCATTCCGCGTTCAAATCGACCTGATCGCCTGTGCAAAGCGATTGATCTTCACCAAGTTCCGCTTCGGGCGAAGGGTTCACCTGGATCAGTATCGAGTCCGTAGCCGAACAATTCCCAACGGTAACCTCAACCCAATACGTTCCGCTGGAAGCTGGCTGGATCACCGCCGATGTTTCCCCTGTGCTCCAGGCATATGTGGCTCCAGCAAGGGTCGCATCCAAGGTCGGGAGTTGATCGGAACAAGCAATTAGATCCGGACCGAGATCAACCTCCGCCACATCGATCTCGGTGATCGTGATCTGATCGCTTGCAGTGCAACCGTTCAGATCGGCGGTGACAGAATAAGTTCCGGTCTGGCTTACAGTAATGGCGGCCGTGGTTTCACCGGTGCTCCATGAATACGTGGCATTTGGGAAGAATGCATCCAGCATTAGCTCTTCACCTTCACAGATCGATACATCCGCACCGAGGTCGATAGCCGGAACCGGCTGAACGTTCACTTCGATCGTATCGGATGTACTGCAATTCCCCTGAAGGACCTCCACCCAATAAGTGCCTGAAACCGAAACGGTGATCGTGGCCGTTGTAGTTCCGTTGTTCCAGAGATAGGTCGCGCCGGGCAGGGTTGCATCCAACACGATCTGTTCACCTTCACAAAGGATCACGTCGTTTCCCAGATCGATCGCATCCGGTGAAGCATAAGCCACTTGGATCGAATCGGTTGCGCTACATCCTGAAGGGTTCGTCACGGTCACGGAATACGTTCCGGCCCCGGTCACTGAATGGTCCGGTCCGGTGGTCCCATCATTCCAAAGGATCGAATTCCCTAACGGATCGACTTCAAGCAACAATACCTCTCCCGGACACAGCGTGGTATCGTTCCCAAGAAAAACGGTTGGAGCAGGCGTAACCGTTACATCGATCTGATCGGTAACGGAGCAATTCCCTTGTGTAACCGTTACTTCATATGAACCTTGCTGATCTACTGTGATGGAAGGAGTTATCGCTCCCGTGTTCCACAGGAATGTCGCGCCAGGCAGGGTAGCGTCAAGCACGATCTGATCGCCTTCGCAAATGGTCACATCGGGTCCTAGATCGATGGCTGTCGGGTCGGCGTAGCCCACGGAGATCGCATCCGAAGAAATGCAATCATTCACGTCGGTGACCTGAACGGAATAGTTTCCTGCGGCATTCACCATATACGTTGATCCGGTAGATCCATCCTGCCACAAATAGGACGCACCGATCGGGCTCGAAGTCAGTAACAAAGTCTCTCCTGGACAGAGGGTCGTATCGTTGCCAAGATCTACTGGAGTGACTGAATATTCATTGACCAGGATCGAAGCTGAAGCAGTGCATCCGTTCACGGTCACATCCACGGAATGTTGGCCGGGCCCCACCGTGATGGTTGGCGTGGTTTCGCCTGAATTCCAGAGATAACTGGCTCCCGGTGTTGTCGCATCGAGCAGGATCTGTTCAGCCGGGCAGATCGATTGCGACGGACCTAGATCCACAACAGGCAACGGTGTTTCCGTCACTTCGATCGTATCTGAAATGACGCAACCGTTCTGTGTAAGTTCCAACCAATACGTACCGGGTTGGTCCACCGTGATCGAACTCGTGGTTCCACCTGTGCTCCAAAGGAATGATCCGATCTCTGCCGTACCGATCGAAGCCGAACTTCCTTCACAAAATGCGACATCCGGACCCAGATCCAGATCAGGCAAAACATATTCATCGATCGAGATCTGATCGGCCGTTGTGCAACCGTTCACCGTAACCTCAACCCAATGATCCCCGGCAAATGCCGTGATCGAAGATGCGGTCGATCCGTTGGACCACAAATAGGTCGCGCCGGGAAGTGAAGCTGAAAGCGGCACCGATCCGCCAGGACAAACAGTTTGATCCGGTCCCAAGTTCACGATGGGAAGCGGGTTCACGATCACATTGGCTGCATCACTCGCAGTGCAACCATTCACTGTCACTTCGACAGAAACGTTCCCTGCGGATCCAGTGGTCAAAGTCGGACCAGTGCTCCCATCATTCCAGAGATACGTCGCGTTCGGAGTCGTCACATCGAAGGTGGTGGATCCGCCTGCGCAAAGCGTTCGATCCGGGCCAAGATCGACAACCGGCAATGCATTTATGGTAACGTTCATGTCATCGGATCCAGTACAGCCGTTCACCGTAACACTGACACTATAATTGCCTGAAGTCGTAGCCGTAAATGTTGGCAAGGTTGAACCATCCTGCCAGGCGTAGGTTCCGCCGGGTGTGGTCACATCGAGCAGAACGCTTTCGCCCTCGCAGATCGTTTCGTCGGGACCAAGATCCACTTGTGGCCTGGGCAGGTAGCTCACGTTGATCGCGTCGCTCGCGGAGCAACCGTTGGCCGTGACCGCTACGTTGTAATTCCCGGCCGCAGTTACCAGGTACGATGAATTCGTACTGCCATCCTGCCACACATACGAAGCACCAGGGATCGCTGCATCGAGCAGCAGGGTTTCACCTGAACACAAAGTGGCGTTCGAGCCCAGGTCGAAACTGGGAAGCGGTGTTACGTTCACGTTCACATTATCCGAAAGCGTGATCGTGCTGGAGATCGAGATATCATCCAGGCCGAAATCATTCCCGACGCCATTTCCCGAAGTAACACGGATGCAGAAATCAGCCCAGGTGACCCCGGCCGGAGCTTCCCACCAAGTAGTGAAATACTGCCAATTGTTCTGTGGTCCAACCTGATGATCCACCGAGGTAGGCTGATCGTTCACGAACCATTGGAGTGTAGGGAAACCGGTATCGGCCAGTGAAACTCCCCTGAACGTGAGCTGATACCATTGGCCAGGACACACGGGAAAGCTTTGGCACCATGCTTCAAATCCACCGTGCCACCAACCTGAATTCACCATCAGGAAATTACCATTCCCGGTGCCCACGAATTGCGGATGGAAAGCAGCGGCATTCGTACCGATGAAATAATTTCCATCGTTCTGGAGTTGTGGTGAATAGCTGAATTGAGTGCCGAATCCGGTATTGCCGCCATTGAAATTCCCATTCTGTACCAGTTCGCCCGTGGGATAGGAGACCTGCACGGAATAATTGCCCGCGTTGGAGACAGTAATGCTGTCCGTAGTAGCACCGTTGCTCCAGAGGTAATTATCGTAACCTGCTGGTCCGTTGATGGTTACGCTTTCACCCAGGCAGATCACATGATCCGGGCCGATATCGATCGAGCAATCGGATTGGGCCAGAACGGCGGGCGAACTCGCGAGCATGCCCAAAGCCCATACGATCCGCAGGTATGGCGGGAAGTTCAAGCGTTCAGGATGCATTCGTGATCGTATGACAAATTTCGGGCCTGCCGGTCACATTACCTACAGATCTCTACGGTAAGCGATCAACTTGCGACGAACACCCTATTGACACCTTCAAACTTGAATTCGTTGACTTGCGAGAATACTTTTTTCAATTGCGAGAGCACCTGATCGCAGCGCACATTGCTTTTCGGATCGTAAGCGACCGTGTTGAAGCAGACCGTTCCGCCCTCGTTGCATCGATCCCGGAGTGCGTGCGCGAAACCATTCGTTTCCACCCCGCGCGCCATATCCAGATCGGAGAAAAGGTCGATAACGATCAGGTCGAACCGCTTCTTCAAGGAATGCAACTGAATGGTCGCATCGCCTTGAATGATAGTGATGTTATCGAGGTCGCCTAAGCCGAAGTGATCCCGTGCTATCCGGATCATTTGCGGGTCCAGTTCGATGATCGTGATCGGCGCACCGATCTGCCATTGATCGCGAAGAATATGCGGAACGCTTCCACCGCCAAGCCCAAGGAGCAACACCGATCCGGGCTTTAATTTTTCAAGTCCGATCGCCTCGAAGGTCATCACCCACACTTCATGCAAACTTCCGAAGGATTGATTTCCGTTCTTGGAATTCAGCACTTTATGGCCATTTTCCCAGCGGATCGAAACCGGGCCCATCTGGCTTTCCGCTGTTTTGATCGTTATCGGCCAGAGGTGGCTGAGCCAGCGATAGAAGCCTTCACCTAACACGAACACAAAGGTTACACCTCCCGGTGGATCGGAGAGTACTTTCGCGGCCGATTTGACGCCGATCACCCGATACAAGCTTCGCAAACTGCTCAAGTATGCGCTGGTGGCGGCGATCGTCGCCTGGGTGCTCACGCTCTTCAGTGGCGATGATGTGAACCGGATGCTCGGGGCCTGGGCGCTTCTCGGCCTCTGGACCGGCATTCTGGAGGAATTCCTTTTCGGCCGTCGTTTCCGCCAACTGGCGGTCCTGGTTCAATTCATCGGCAAGGTGCTCCTGGTGAACCTGCTCACGATCGTGATCATCTATGTCGCATTCAAGATCGACGTGGATCGGTTCCGTTTCCTGATCGCTGATGAGCCCTTCCGCGTACACGAGATCTTCTTGATGTCCCAGTTCTACCAGCTCGCATTGCGTGTGGTGGTTGTTACCTCGATCGCGCTGCTCGTAGTGCAGATCGAAGAACTGATGGGACGCCGGATGCTACTGGGCCTGCTCTTCGGCGCGTATGAGAACCCAAAGGCCGAGGACAGGATCGTGCTCACGATCGACCTTGTGGGATCCACCGCGCTGGCCGAGAAACTCGGCGATCTGAAGTATTACCGTTTCCTCAACCACACGTATTCATTGATGACCGATGCGGTGCTTCGGAATGAGGCGGATATCCATAAATACGTGGGTGATGAAGTGATCTTCACCTGGCGGATCAAGAACGGTGTGCGCCATTCCAACGCGCTGGATCTTTATTTCGACATCTCGGAACGGATCGCGCAGCATTCCGAGGAATTGATGCGGGAATTCGGTGCGGTGCCCAAGTTCCGGGCTGGTGCGCATGCCGGTCGCGTGATCTCCGCCCAGGTCGGCCACATCAAACGGGCGATCGACCTCAGCGGCGATGTGATGAACAGCGTAAATCGCATCCTTGGCGTAACGAAGGACATGAAGAAGGACATTCTGGTCTCAGCGGAATTGCTTGAACTGTTCCCCAACGCGCGCGATCGCTTCATGGTGGGGCCGCAGCATATCGTACCTGTGAAAGGCCGCAAGCGCGAAGTGCGCGTTCATGAGATCAGCCGGACAGCCAGACACCTGTGATCTAACCCGCCAGCGTTCGGTCGGCCTTTTCAGATGAAATGGATCTTCCGGTCCGATCGGATCCGGCCTCGTTCCGATCGACAAGCGTCCATAAACTGATCGGTTCGTTGCGGCCACGCAGCTTGATGCTTCCGATCTCGCGCACCGGGAATTCCGCCGGAAGGTGAAGAACGTCAAGCAACTGTTTGGAGATCAGGTTATCCACTCCGTGATCGTTGCAGCTGTTCTGGATCCGAGCAGCGGTATTCACCACATCGCCGCTGTAGATCCGTTCCTTCTTT
This sequence comes from Bacteroidota bacterium, assembly GCA_023418095.1. Taxonomy (GTDB): domain Bacteria; phylum Bacteroidota; class Bacteroidia; order Flavobacteriales_F; family PHOS-HE28; genus PHOS-HE28. The sequence goes on along the minus strand of JAEZDL010000044.1, from coordinate 11,376 downwards.
ACCGATCCCACTTCCCCGGTGGTCACGCGGCCGTAATGGAAGCCTGCCTTGAACGTGGGGATCAACCCGTAACGCTTCTCGTAGTGAGCGGATTTCTTTCGCAATTTCTCCCTGATATCCAGAAAGCAGCGGATGCAGCGCTGCCGGCCAACGCCTTTGCGCAGCGGCCAGCTTACGCTGATCTCGTCGCCCACATATTGGTAGATCTCGCCGCGTGAATAAACGATCGGATCGGAAATATCCGTGAAGAGTTCGTTCAGGAGCTTGAAGTACTTGCGGTGACCAAGCTTTTCAGCGATCGTGGTGGAGGAATGCATGTCCAGGAACATGAAGATCCGCATTTCCTGCCGCGGCTTGAAGTAGCGGCCTGACAGGAAACCGAGCGCACCGTTGTTGTACTGATCGTTCAATCGCACCAGCAACATCGTCGCGCCCATCAAGCCGGTCCAGAAGATGTATTGCCCAACGAACCGGAGGCTCAGGATCCGCTCGATCGGATCGCCGGTCTCGCGTTTCCAAAGCCATGGCCACCATGATCCCACCATGATCACCACCGGCACCATCACGACCGCTACGATCGCAAGCGCGCTGAAATAAGGCAATTTCCGCAGCCGGTCACGAAGCAGGAAGATGTAAACCCCAGCACCGAAAAGTCCGGCGATCAGTGAATTGAAGACCCGTTCATCCAGCCGTTGCCTTAAGTCGCTGGGCATGCCATGATCCATGAGGACAATGTGCTCGAACAGGGCAGCGATCGCACCAACCACGACCCACGCCACAGTGATCCGCAGCGTGCGCTTCAGTCGCAGTCGTGTTCGTGCAAGAGCTTCCATGCCTGCCCAAAATTAGCGCGGCACCCGTGTGATCGCCAGCTGCAGCGGACTTCCTAAATTTGAGGACTCATGCGGATCGGCGGACTTTTCCTTCTCTTGATCGGCCTTTGCCTGGCCGCTCCGGCTTCGGCGTTCCACATTCATGTATATGGCGTGGTCACCGATCATTTCAGTGGCCAACCGATCCGCAATGTGCAGGTGATGCTGGTGAAGGACAGCATCGAACGCGAAACGATCAGTACCACGTGGAACGGGAAATACGAGCTTTTCCTGGAGCGCGGTTACGCGTACGAGATCCACTTCAAGCGCGAAGGAATGGTGACCAAGTTCGTGGCGATCGATGCGCGCGAGATCCCGCTCTTCCCCGATGTACCGTTCTTCGAAATGGATCTGCAGATGAGCATGTTCAAGCACATCGATGGGTTCGATCTGAGCATTTTCAATGAGCCGGTGGGCCGGGCCGAATACAAACATTCCGTGCGCAACTTGAATTGGAACGTGGATTACACAGACGCACGTAAACCGCAGTTGATCCGCGTGATGATCGCGTACGAGCGTGAACTACAGGCCCGCAAAAAAGCTGCTCGCGAAGAAGCGAGCAAGTCCGATCGGAAGAAGCGCAAAGAGGCGCATTTCTAGATCGATCTGTAGCGCTCGATCAGCTTCACACATTCCACCGCTTCCTTCACATCGTGAACGCGCAGGATGTGCGCGCCGTTCAGCAACGCGATCGTATTCAAGATCGAAGTTCCATTCAACGCTTGCGCTGGTGTGGTGCCCAATACTTCGTTGATCATCCTTTTTCGCGAAAGTCCGATCAGCATCGGAACACCAAGCATCCGGATCGAAGCGATCCCTTTCAGCAACTGGAAATTGTGATCGGTGTTCTTCCCGAAACCGAAACCTGGATCTACGATCACATCGGCGATGCCCGCGGCGCGCGCAGCGTTCAGCCGCTGACTCAGAAAAAGCACCACTTCCTTCACCACATCGGCATACTGTGGATCTTTCTGCATCGTGCGCGGCGTGCCTTGCATGTGCATCAGCACGTACGGAACATTCAGTTTCGCAACGGTCTCCAGCATCGCCGGATCGAGGAGACCGGCACCTATGTCGTTCACCATTCCAGCGCCGGCTTCCACCGCAGCTTTGGCGACTTGGGAACGGTAGGTATCGATGCTGATCAACGCTTCGGGAAATTCTCGGTTGATCGATCCGATCGCGGGGATCACGCGCTCCAGTTCCTCTTCGATCGGAATTTCCTGCGCTCCCGGACGTGTGCTCGCACCGCCCAGATCAAGGATCGGAGCACCGGCCTTGAGCATCGCTTCGGCCTCACGCAGCGCTTCATTCGGGTCTACGCGGCTCGCGGCGTGGAAGGAATCCGGTGTCACGTTCAAGATCCCCATCACCATGGGGAACCGAGGCTCGACCAGCCTGCCGCCGATCCGCCAGCTTAGGGGTTGTACGATATCTTCGCCGCGATCCATCCCGCCCCGAAGTTCCCGTTTCCTTCACGCATGCACAACACCCTCCAGCAATACGATCAAGTGGTACGCGAATGCATGGATCTTTTCGAGCGGAAGGCGCGCGACTATGGCGCCGCGTGGCGGATCATGCGCGTGCCCTCGCTCACCGATCAGATCTTAATAAAAGCGCAACGGATACGTACCCTACAGGAAGTGGGCGAAAGCAAGGTGGGCGAAGGGGTCCGGCCGGAGCTGATCGGCATCATCAACTATGCGGCCATGGCGCTGGTGCAGCTGGATCTTGGCGTGCCGCAGGAACCCGATCTGGATGGCGCGACCGCAGCACAGAAAGTGCGTGCAAAAGTGAAGCAGGCCGAGGAGTTGATGCAGCGCAAGAACCACGACTACGGCGAAGCCTGGCGCAGCATGCGCATCAGCTCACTGGTGGATCTTATCCTGATGAAACTGCTGCGGATCAAACAGATCGAAGACAACAAAGGCGCCACCGAAGCAAGCGAAGGCATCGATGCCAATTTCCTGGACATCATCAATTACGCGGTGTTCGCGATGATCTTGATGGGGGAGGAGGCTGATAGGATCACGGTGAAGTGACTACGAACCTGGAACTGTATGCCCGGTTTTCGGTCGTCATTGTAAGAAAATAGACTCCCGATCGAAGATCTAGCTTGATATCTTCAGATATCTCTGAAGATGAGATTGGGAATGAGGTGATGACCTTACCGCCAATATCCTTGACAAATAGTTCCCCTTCACTGTTTGGATGAATCACAATGAAGCTTCCGTTATTCGGGTTTGGGAAGATGCCGAGCTGTTCAGTAGATGCGTTGATTTCAGGAAGATCTACGAAGTTGTCGGTCAAGCTGATCACGAACATGCTCATTGGATGATCGATCTCGAATGAATCATTGCCCACATGGAATGGTTGACTCTCCGTGGCCCCTAGAATATAGATCAATGAGCCTGCAATAAGAAGCTCTGAGGCAATGTCAAAACCATCACCACCTATTTGCATCGAGGACATCAAGTTCCCATTTGGATCATACCGTTCCAGCAAAAGATCACTTTCCTCGGCCGCATACGCAGCAGTATCAAATGTGATCGTGCCTTCAAATTGATCCGTGAGGTAGATGTTATTCGCGATTGAGGTAAGCCCATTCACGCCACCGTCATAACCATTGGTATTATTATGAAGTTTGCGCGCCCAGACACGGTTGCCATCAGGGGCAAAACAGGTCAGAAATCCTGCGGAAAAACCTGATTGATTATTACCGACAGGAGAGAAACCATTCGAGAAGCGTAGCAAGGATTCATCGAACCAGCCGCTCATTATTACAGAATCGCTTTCCAAAACGTGTAAACTTGAGATGAATGCAAACTTTGCGAAAGTTTGGGAATATACATATCGAACCCATTGGATCATGCCCCCAGCATTATACTTCGCTATAAATGATGCAGAGTAAACGTTTACAGGCATCTGAACATGGTAATTGTCAAAATATATGCTGCTGCTTGGATTAAGCCTTCCACTTGCATAAACATTTCCTTCTGAATCCACATCAACAAAATAACCATCGTCCGATGACGACTGGCTTCCGCCTCTTCGGCTCCATGTCAAAGAACCATTAGTATCATATTTCGCAACGAAAACATCCTCGTTCAAGGTCCCGGTTACGACGATATTATTTAGAGCATCACATCGTACACCTTTATTCCCCAGTGCGTCAGCTTCAATTTCATATGACCATATTTTCTCACCGTCAGAAGCAAGTTTAATTAATTGAACGCTCTCCTGATTAGGAATAACTACAGAGTCATTAAATAAGATCAGATCATTCTCGAAACCGATTCCAACGATCAAATTATTTTCCGAATCCACAGCAATGGATGATTTCAGGAACAAGGCACTTGACTCAGCCACACGTTGCAGCCAAATTAAAGAGAGATCATCTGAGTTGAATTTCGCCAGATAAATAGCTGAATTGTATGAACTACTGATCGTTGCGCCTGCAACGTCGTAAATTCCATTGAATGAACCGACTACATAGAGCGACCCATTCGAATCGTACGCCATGTTGCGATTTCCATAACCTTCCTCCGCGCCACCCGTAACGAAGTGATCAAGATAGGCTTGGCCGCTAACTGACGGTACAGAGGAAACAAGGAAAATAAGCCAGATGAAGATCTTCATCACTTACGAATGTAAAACTTGGATCGGCTTAGAAGGGTATTACCATCCTTTCACTCTACCACCCCCAGTGGGCTTTCCGCACAACCTTCGCGCTGCATAGTGAACATGCCGCCGCTGATCTTCCAGCCATCGGGCATGCGCACCAGGTTGAATACATCGATCCCGCAATGGCTGAATTTGCCGTCCGCATGAAAGTCGGTACGGTGCTCGCAGGGTGGCGATCCCATTTCCGATCCAAACCTCCGGCTCCCAGTAGCGCTCCAGTAATTTTTCGCTGCCTTTCCCCATGTCGCTGATGAAACTGCGGTGCGAAACCGCGCGCGGCCCTTTCTCCGATGCGATCGGGATCGCGTAGAACACACCTTCCGGAGTGAGGATCGAATCGAGCGCGAGCGTATCCCGATCGGCCATGGCCTGAAAGAACCGATCGACGACCGAGAGGAGTTCTTTTTCCCGCTCGGTCTGCGCGTGGAGTGAGAAGGAGAGAAGGGTGAAGAGGAGGGGAAGGAGGCGCATGGGAGGAAAGCTAGTACATTGGTAATTGAAACTGGTGAGATCTCTTCACCAATGAACTGGTATTTATGAGAAAGGATTACGAGCTTCATGATATTGATCCAGAAGACATGGATGACTTCCTAGGGAAGATCGAGTCTTCATTCAACATCAGGTTTGAAGGAGATGAGCTGTTTTATATTACGACGTTCGGGCAACTTTGCGATCACATTACAGGCAAGATCTTGCTCGCTGATGTAGATGATTGCACCAGCCAACAGGCATTTTACAAATTGCGCGATGCAATTGCATCAGCTTTCCATGTAGAAAAACATGCGATATCACCTGACTTTGCTCTTAAGGTCATCCTACCAAGAAAAACCAGGCGTGCCAGGATAAAGAAGTTGAACACTCATCTAGAACTAAAATTAGACATTTTGCGCGCGCCGCATTGGGTTTCCTTATCATTTGCTGTTTTAATTCTTGCTTCATTTGTTTCACTCGTGTTTAGTTGGCAGATCGGACTACTAGGACTGATGTTTTCCTTAGCTGGCCTTTGGTTATCTAATAAGTTCGGGAACGAACTCGACCATCAAACGGTTGGGCAGTTAGCTGAAAAACTGTCAAGGGAAAACTACCTTAGATCCAGGCGAAACCCAAGAACGTTCAATAAGAAAGAAGTGGAAAAAGTCCTGATCGATTGGTTCTGTTCAGAATTCGACTTGGACAAAAGTAAATTATCCAGAGAGGCGAAATTTGTGTGATCGCAGAACCCACTGCAATCCAAAGCTGCGATAAATCAGAGAACAAGATAGAAGCCCATGCGACAAGCGATCCTTTTGCTGTTCTTCCTAGTTGCATCAACGACGATCATCGGCCAGGATCGTCGTGAGCAGTTCGTGAAGCATCTACAGGCAGGTGATACAACTGCGCAATTAGCGCTTCTGAACAGGTGGGAACAGGAGGATCCTGAAAATGCCGAGCTATTCACATGCTATTTCAACTACTACGTGGCGAGATCAAGGCAGGAGGTCTTGTCGCTTACGCAGGAGCAACCGGAAGGAGAGAGTTTTTCGTTCCAGGACAGTACGGGAAAGACAGCGGGCTATCGGCAGTGATGTGATGTACAACTCGAAGATCCTGGAGAAAGGATTCGATCGGATCGATAAAGGGATCGAGCTGTATCCCGATCGGCTGGATATGCGGTTCGGGAAAATCCACGTGATCGGACTGACCGAGGATTGGGATGGATTCACCAAAGAGATCATCAAGGCCATTCGCCATTCAGCAAACAACAAGAACGATTGGACCTGGACCAACAATGAGAAGAAGCCGGAAGGGCAGGAGTTCTTTCTATCCGGGATCCAAGGTTATCAGATGACGCTTTACAATACCGGGGACGATGATCTGTTGCAGAACATGAGGACGATCGCGGAGGAAACGCTCAAACTCCATCCGGATCACGTTGCAAGTCTCTCGAACCTTTCGCTCACCTATTTGTTGACCGGGGATCATGACAAGGGGATCGAAGCGCTGTTGCGTGCGGAAAAGATCGATCCCACCGATGCGATCGTATTGAGCAATATAGCCCAGGGCTACAGACTGAAAGGAGATAAGGAACGGGCGATCGACTATTACAAGAAGACCATTCCGCATGCTGACGAAGATCTAAAAGCATTTGCGGAACAACAGATCAAGGAATTGGAGAAGTAGCCTTACAGTGATCTGGTCGGGGTGAGAGGATTGGATGCGCCTTTCCTCCAGAGGGGAGGCCTCAGATCAATGCCCCGGCTCGCTTCGCTCGCTGGATCTTTTTAAGGCTGCGGGCCATTCAAGCAAGCTTGATCGCCGCAGCCTCAAAAAGATCGGTGCCTTCGGCACTCGGGGCATGGGTCTGGTCGGGGTGAGAGGATTCGAACCTCCGGCCTCTACGTCCCGAACGTAGCGCTCTAACCGGGCTGAGCTACACCCCGCTCAACGATCGGCCAAAGATAAAAGGTCGCGCTGTTTCCCGATCATGCGTCGAACTTGTAGCCGATGCCTTTGATCGTCTTGATCCGATCGTCACCGAGCTTTTCGCGCAGCTTGCGGATGTGTACATCGATCGTGCGATCGCCCACGAATTGTTCGTTGCCCCACACCTGGCCGTAGATCTCTTCTCGCTTGAACACCTTGCCAGGCTTGCTCATCAACAGCACCAGCAGTTCGAATTCCTTCTTGGGCAGCTGCAATTCCTGATCGCCGAGGTACACGAGAACGCGATCCAGATCGATCTTGATGCCGTTGGATTCCAGGATCCGCTCTTCGTTCTTTTCCGTGCCGCTTCTTTTCAGCAGCGCCTTCACCTTGCTTACGAAGACCTTCGGGCGCACGGGTTTGGTGATGTGATCATCCGCGCCGGCCTCGAATGCAGCGATCTGTGAATAATCCTCGCCGCGTGCGGTGAGGAACACGATCAGTGTATGCTTGAATTCGGGCATTTGGCGCAGTTGCGTGCACACTTCAATGCCATCGATCCCAGGCATCATGATGTCCAGCACGATCAGGTCGGGGTTGTTCGTTCGCGCGCTCTTGATCGCATCCTTCCCATTCAGCGCAGTGAAGATCTGGTAACCTTCGCGCTCCAGGTTGTATTTGAGCAACTCCACGATATCCTGCTCATCATCCACCAACAGGACCTTCGGTGCCGATGTGCCTGCCTTGAGATCTTCCATTTCGGTTGCAAAGGTGCGTTGTGTAGGTGATGTGAAGGTTAAGTGGGAATGAATTCGAGAGCGATCGGAATTGCCAGCGCCGATATAATTTCGCGACCATAAGCGGGAGTAGCTCAGTTGGTAGAGCATCAGCTTCCCAAGCTGAAAGTCGCGGGTTCGAGTCCCGTTTCCCGCTCTGGATCGAAGTAGCTCAGTTGGTAGTCCGCCATCCGGCGGATCCCAAGCTGAAAGTCGCGGGTTCGAGTCCCGTTTCCCGCTCCTGCCGATCCGGCTACAGCCGGACTTTTCCTTTTCACATTGATCCGTTGATGCAATTCGGATCGGTAGTTGATGGCCCGCATTTCTTCCCCCTTACTTCGGCCCGGTGGGAAAAGAAAAGAAGCGCAAGATCGATCTGCGTGTGGCTGAACTGTTCGCCGGCGTCGGTGGTTTCCGGCTTGGGCTGGAACGCGCTTCAACCGATGAAGCGGGTTTTCGCGTGGTGTTCAGCAACCAGTGGGAACCCGGCCGCAAGAAGCAGCATGCTTCCGATGTCTACGTGTCGCGCTTCGGTGCCGATCATCATGTTAACGCCGATATTTCCACCATTCCCGTGGATCGCATTGCCGATCATGATGTGCTCGTCGGTGGATTTCCCTGCCAGGATTATTCCGTCGCCAGTACGCTGAAGAACAGCAAGGGTCTTGTCGGGAAGAAGGGTGTGCTCTGGTGGCAGATCCACCGGATCCTTCAAGAGAAGGAGAACAAGCCGAAGTATCTGATCCTCGAAAATGTGGATCGGCTTTTGGGATCGCCGGTCGGCCAGCGTGGGCGTGATCTAGCGGTGATGCTTCGATCGCTCGATCTGCTTGGTTATGCCGTGGAATGGCGCGTGATCAACGCGGCGGATTACGGAATGCCGCAGCGCCGCCGGCGCGTTTTCATTGTCGGTTATCTGAAAGGAACCGATCAGTACGATCGGATACGAACGACAACTCCGGAAGCGTGGGTGACCGGTGAGGGAATTTTGGGCGCAGCATTTCCATGCGGACCAGCGAACGGCGGAATGAAGAATTTCAGCATCGCCGAAGATCCAAGCCAGCTCACGAAAAAATTCGGATCCCGATCGGGCCCATCACCGTTCTACAATTCCGGTGTGATGATCGAAGGAAAGGTCTCCACGTGCAGGATGGAACCGATCTACCGTGGACCCAGCCTCACACTTGGCGATCTATTGATCCCGGAGACAGATGTTCCAAGCGAGTACTACATCGATCGGAAAGAGCTGGTGAAGTGGAAATATTTGAAAGGAGCGAAGAAGGAACCCAGGATCGCCAGCGGGAACGGACACGCATATGCTTATTCAGAAGGAGCGATGATCTTTCCAGATCCGTTGGACAAACCTTCGCGCACGATCATTACGGGTGAAGGAGGACGATCGCCGTCGCGTTTCAAGCACGTCGTTAGCGTTGATGGCAAACGTTTCCGCCGGTTGACGCCGATCGAACTGGAGCGCCTCAACATGTTCCCTGACGGACACACGGCTGGCGTGAGCGATCCGTGGCGCGCGTTCTTCATGGGCAACGCGCTCGTTGTTGGTGTGGTGGAGCGTATCGGCCGCGAGTTACTGCGCTCGATCGAAAAGGCGTAGATACATTTTCTTGCCGATCCGCGTTGTTACAGGGAACAACATCGATCCTGCTTCACCAGATGCACCGTTACCTTGCGATCTTTGCACCTCTTATCCTTCTCGCATGCAGCGGAAAGGCCGATAATACTGAAGCGGATCCATTTCCGCAGATCAACGCGATGCAACAAGATCCCACTGAAGGTCTGGATACGATCACACTTGGCGCCGGTTGTTTCTGGTGCATCGAGGCGATCTTCCTTGAATTGAAGGGTGTGAAGTCCGTGACTTCGGGCTACATGGGTGGCCATGTGAAGAATCCCAGTTACAAGGAAGTATGCACTGGAAATACCGGGCATGCGGAAGTAGCGCGCATCGTTTATGATCCGAAGATGCTTTCGCTGCCCGAACTGCTGGAGGTTTTCTGGCGCACCCACGACCCAACCACGCTCAACCGTCAGGGCGCCGATGTGGGCACGCAATACCGATCGGCGATCTTCTATCACAACGAAGATCAGAAGCGGATCGCAGAACATTACAAGAAGGAACTGGATGCGAGCGGCGCGTTCCGTGCACCGATCGTCACCGAGATCACGCCCGCTTCAACTTTCTATGAAGCAGAGGATCATCACCAGAACTATTATGCCCAGAACGGTGATCAGGGCTATTGCCGCATGGTGATCCAGCCGAAGCTGGAGAAATTCCGCACGGTGTTTGCCAGCAAGCTGAAGGACCGCTGAAAAGGAAGGCTTGCTTACCTTGCCCGCGGTCCACACAGGCCGATCCAAACAACCTGTAAAGCCAGACCAATGATCAGACACCGACACTTCGGCGCAGCACTTCTCATGTCCATCGCTCTTCCCTGCGCCGCGCAGGATGAGAACATGGAATTGGTGCGCAACGGCACCTTCGAGACCGTGACCAAGTTCCCGAACACGTACGACCAGTTCCATTTCGCCGAAGGCTGGAAGAACGTTACGCTGGCCCTATCGGAACTATTCGACAAGAAGGCATCGGCTAAAACCGTAGGTATTCCAGCGAACGATTATGGTACGATCGAACCGATCGAAGGCGATCGCTATGCGGGATTCATGGGCTGGAAGGATGATGTGCGCTTCAATCCCGATGCGGTGGATCAGGAGGATACGTTCAAGCCAGGCTGGAATTCGTATTCGGAATACCTTCAAGGTGAATTGATCATGCCGTTGACCAAGGGCGCGACCTATGAAGTGAGTTTCCAGGTAGCGCTTTCGGGTAACAGCGATCGCAGCATCCTGGGCATCGGTGCGTTCATGTGGAAGGATCCGGAGAAGTACAACCACCGCAAGTTCATGGAAGAGATCCCGGACGTTTACCTCGACGAGATCATCTCTGAAAAGGGAAAATGGACCGAGGTGAAGGGAAAATTCAAGGCGATGGGCGGCGAGCAGGCGATCGTGATCGGGATCTTTCCATACGTGGGGCTCGAGTCTCAACGGCTGATCGAAGGGTACGACAACAAATACGCCTATTACTACATCGACGCGATCTCGCTCAAGCGCGTTCCAGAAGAATAAGCGCGATCTTTGCGGGTGATGTTCGCAAAGGGATCGAAGCTCTATAGCATCTTCAAGTTCAAGTGTCCGCATTGCCATGAAGGTGAATTCTTCGTGGATCGGAATCCGTACCACCTTAGGACCATCGGGGACAATCTGGAGAAATGCCCCGTGTGCGAGCGTCGCTACGAACCTGAGCCGGGGTTCTTCTACGGCGCCATGTACGTATCCTACGCCTATGGGGTGATGATGTTCGTGGCCGTTTACGCCGCCGTTCACCTGCTGGCTCCCAATGCTTCGATCGGCTGGTACATCGGTGCCATCCTAGCGGCACTCATAATTCTCTCACCATATCTCTACGTACTTTCGAAGACCACTTATGCGAATTTATTCCTTCATTACAAGGGAGTTGCGCTCACAGAGAAGGAAAAGGAATATATGGAGCAGAGGAAGAATTTGGCCGAAGGGAAAAAATAAAATTTGCTAATTCGGGCCTGCCTTCTATTTTCGCCGACCAA
>JAEZDL010000041.1 GCA_023418095.1 Bacteroidota bacterium | reverse complement strand
TGGTTTATGATGAAGAACACGCGGTCACCACCAACGCCTACGGACTGGCCAACGTTAGCATAGGTTCCGGCCAGCCGCTAAGCGGATCCATGGCTTCGATCGATTGGAGCACTGGGATCTATTATGTACAGACCTCTATCGATGGCGTGGTGATGGGAACAGCGCAATTATTGAGCGTTCCATACGCCCTGCACGCGCAGACAAGTAGTATGCCCGGGCCGGCCGGGCCGCCAGGTCCTCAGGGTCTGCAAGGGCCACCCGGTCCGGCAGGCCCAACAGGCACCGCTGGGGCGGTAGGTCCGCAGGGCCCGGCCGGTCCGCAGGGGCCCGCAGGAGCAGATGGTACAGGAGTTTCCATTATCGGATCGTTGGATGATGTTGGTGACCTTCCTACCACTGGGAACGCAGGTGACGCATACATGATCGAGGGCGAACTTTTCGTATGGTCCGGCACCACCAATACTTGGACGAACGTGGGTTCGATCCAGGGGCCGGAAGGGCCGATGGGGCCTACGGGAGTGCAAGGTCCGGCTGGTGCCACTGGAGCTGTCGGGCCACAAGGTCCCATGGGGCCGGCCGGTCCAATAGGGCCTGTTGGTTCAACTGGTGCCGTTGGTCCAATGGGCCCCCAAGGTCCGATCGGTCTGACTGGTGCGGTTGGTCCTGTTGGTCCTGCTGGACCCATCGGCCCTATGGGTCCGCAAGGTCCCGCTGGGGAAGATGGTATTGATGGCGCTCCAGGTCCGATCGGCCCTGCCGGCCCGCAAGGTCCGATCGGTTTGACTGGTGCAGTTGGTCCTGTTGGTCCTGCTGGACCCATCGGCCCTATGGGTCCGCAACGTCCCGCTGGGGAAGATGGTGTTGATGGTCTTCCGGGTCCGATCGGTCCTGCCGGCCCACAAGGTCCGATCGGTTTAACCGGTGCCACTGGTCCTGCTGGCCCTGCTGGCCCTGCCGGTCCGCAAGGTCCCGCTGGGGAAGATGGTGTTGATGGTGCTCCGGGTCCGATCGGTCCTGCCGGCCCTCAAGGTCCCGCTGGGGAAGATGGTGTTGATGGCGCTCCGGGTCCGATCGGTCCTGCCGGCCCACAAGGTCCGATCGGTTTGACCGGTGCCACTGGTCCTGCTGGACCTGCCGGTCCCCAAGGTCCCGCTGGGGAAGATGGTGTTGATGGTGCTCCCGGTCCGATCGGTCCTGCCGGCCCGCAAGGCCCTGCTGGTCCAGCCGGTGCTGTAGGCCCGGTTGGTCCTCAAGGTCTGCCAGGTGAAGATGGCGTTGACGGAGCTCCCGGACCCATAGGTCCAGTCGGTCCTCAAGGCCCTACTGGCGCGACCGGTCCTGCAGGTCTGGATGGTCGCACGGTGTTAAGTGGCACATCTGACCCGACCGGAGGGATCGGTTCAAATGGTGATTTCTACATCAATACCACCAGCCATTTCATTTTCGGACCCAAGACCAATGGCAGTTGGCCAGCAGGCGTTTCCCTTGTAGGGCCCGAAGGTCCTGGTGGTAGTGGATCAGCATGGTCGCTTACCGGTAACGCGGGCACCGATACTACGGCCAACTTCATTGGCACCACCGATGATGAGCCGATCGTGTTCAAAGTGAACGGCCAATTCGCCGGTGCGATCAGCCCACAAGGGATCTCCTTCGGTTTGAACTCCCACCGGCCCGGGAACGCGGTGGGTGAGAATTGTGCCTTCGGCCTGGAATCGCTTCGTAGCGCGACCGGTGCGGGCATAGCGAATGCAGCCTTCGGTCGCCAGACATTACGGGCGAACACTACCGGTTCATCCAATTCAGCCTTCGGGCAATCAGCCATGATGGCGAACACGGTAGGTACCGCCAACACCGGTATCGGCAGTTCCGCCTTGGGCAACAACATTTCGGGACAGAACAACACCGCTGTTGGCTACAGAGCGCTCTTCAGCAATACAACGGGCAATGCCAACGTGGCGATCGGGCAGAACGCCTTGCGCCTGAACACGGATCGCAGCAACCTGGTGGCGATCGGCGACAGCGCCTTGTTCAACAACAGTGTGAACGCACCCCAGCCCGGTTTCGAAACCCCACCTTATGCTCTTCGGAACGTGGCCGTGGGTAGCAAGGCTCTTTTCGCCAATACTTCCGGCAGTGAGAATACAGCGATCGGCCATAACGCGATGAACGTGAATGGCGGTGGACATCGCAATACCGCACTCGGGGCCTATGCCATGGCGAGCATGACAGGCGGCCAGGGACACACTGCGATCGGTATCAATGCGATGCCTTTCAACACGGGCGGCATGAACTGCACTGCTCTGGGCAACCTTGCCGGCTCGAATTCGGGATCGAACCCTTCGAATTTCATGGCCCTGGGTTACCTCGCCGGTTTCGTCGGCAGTAACAGCAATACGGTGGAAGTGGGTAATTCGAGCATCAGCTGGATCGGTGGGCAGGTGGGCTTCAGCACCTACAGTGATGGCCGTATCAAAACGGATGTGCAGGAGAATGTGCCCGGACTTGATTTCATCACACGCCTGCGCCCTGTAACCTACAATTTCGACCTGCACCAGCAATATGCCATGGTGCATGGCGCAGATCAACCTGGCGAATGGGAAGGGAAGTTCGATCTGGAAAAGAAGCAGATGACCGGTTTCATCGCGCAGGAAGTGGAAGCTGCGGCGCGTGCCAGCGGATACGATTTCAGCGGTGTGCATGCGCCAGAAGGCAATGCCAAGCTCTACAGTCTTACCTATTCGGAATTCGTTGTCCCATTGGTGAAGGCCGTTCAGGAACAACAGGCGATCATAGAGCGATTGGAGGAACGGCTACGTGCTCTGGAGAATAAGTGATAACGCGCGAACAAGTGAAATGAAGAAAGCCGGGGTCGACCCGGCTTTCCTCATTTCGCCTGGCTCGATCCCATCGAACTCTCCGGATGCAATGGCACAGGCATTGTTGCTTTCGGCGCGCCCGGATCCAATTCAGGGTTCGAAGACCATATAACTTAAACCAGATCGATCATGAAAATGTTCCCCGTATTGGTAGCTGCCCTATTCGCAGTTTCCACACAAGCCCAGGTAACGGATACCCGAACAAATGATACACCGAATGCGCAGGCCACGCAGGAGAAGGATCCGAAGGAGATGGCCGATGGCTCCTGGATCGCACTGAGCGGCAAAGTGAAGAGCGTTGGCGACGAACAATTCGTGCTGGACCATGGCAATGGCAAGATCACGGTGAAATTGCAGCATGATGACGTGAAGCACGATGACCACAAATTCATTGACGATGAAGCCGTTCGTGTATATGGCATCGTGGACGACAACTTCTTTCTCAACACCACGATCCTCGCCCGTGCCGTATTCGTTGAAAGCTTGAGCAGCTATGTGTACATGACCGATGGTGTGGATGATTTCATCCAGATCTCCACACCGGTGATCGAATCCGGCACCGTTGTGCATGGCATCGTTTCCGAGGTGGAAGAGAACAAGATCAAGCTCGATCAAGGCGAACGCATGATCACGGTTGATACTTCATTGCTGAAGGAAGGAGGCGATCCGACGGCCGATGTCGCCGTGGCTGAAGGTGATGCGGTTACCGTTGTGGGCAACATAGACGATGATTTCTGGACCGGCCGCACCTTGCGCGCCACCACCATGATCCCGCTCGACAAGGAGATGGAGGAAGGTGAGATGCAGGGCTCCGGCCGCGATTATTGATCCCGGTCGTTGGAATGAAGAAAGCCGATCGCACTTCGATCGGCTTTCTTCATTCCCACATCGGTCTTGTGGGGCCGGTGTTGGTCTTCACCGCTTCGCGGCAGTTGTAATCGATACCGTCCACGTACATCGGTGGTTCGAAATCACCGGTGCTGATCTCGATCGAAGGATCGGCATACACCCGGTTCATGTAATAACCATAGATCGGTAGCGCGGTGTTCGCGCCCTGGCCTTTTTCAGTGGTGGAAAAGCGAACACTTCGATCCTCGGCGCCCGTCCACACACCGGTCACCAGGTCCGGCGTGATCCCGATGAACCATCCATCGCTGTTGTTCTGCGTGGTGCCCGTTTTGCCAGCCGTTGGATACTTGATGTTCGCGTATTTCTCGCGGTCCCCCCAACTTGTGCGCAACCGCAGGCCGGTGCCCACCACCTTGCCGGTGCTTGGATCGTATGCGCCATCAACCACACCCTTCAACATGCGCAACATGATATATGCGGTCCGTTCATCCAGCGCTTCGTAGGTCCTGGGCACCACGTCGTAGATCGCATTGCCGTTCTTGTCCTCGATGCGCGTGAAAACGATCGGCTCGATGTAGACCCCCTCATTCGCGAAGGAAGAGAACGCGCCGGTCATCTCCATCAACGTAAGATCCGCGACACCAAGGCAGAGCGATGGCACCGGATCGAGCTGGTTCTTCACACCCATGTGCCTTGCGAGCACGGTGACCGCTTGCGGGCCGTATTGCTTCATCAGCCAGGCGGTGACCGTATTGATCGAATTCGCAAGCGCATATTCCACCGTGATCATTCCGCCGTACTTCGCATCGCTGTTCTGCGGACACCATTCCGGTTGGCCGGGAGGCATATCGAAACACACCTTCTGGTTGGGAAGTTGCAGGCATGGATCGATGCCTTCGCGGATCGCCGTGGCGTAGATGAACGGCTTGAAGGTGGAGCCCACCTGGCGGCGCGCCTGCTCAACGTGATCGAATTGGAAATGCTTGAAATCGATCCCGCCGACCCACGCCTTCACGAAACCGGTGTGGGGGTCCATGCTCAGCAGGCCGCTTTGCAGGAAGCTTTTGTAATAGCGGATCGAATCCATCGGGCTCATCACGGTATCCACTTCACCATCCCACGTGAAAACGCGCATGGCCACAGGTGTATCGAACACCTCGGGAATATCCTTCTCCTTCACCACAGGCCAATAGCTGTCACAACCACCGGCCGCCGGATCACAATGGAAATGCGCCCGGCCATCGCGCTGCACCTTTTCGATGTACCTCGCAGGTCTTTCGCAATTACCGCATTGTTTGCCGGTGATGATCTTGTACCGCACACTGCGTTTCATCGCGGTGTTCAGGATCTCATCGATCTCTTCCTGCGTCACCCGGAAATCGAACGGCTTGTTCTTCTTCTTTGAAAGGTCCTTGAAGAATGAAGGTTGAAGCTCCTTGCTTAAATGCTCCTTCAATCCCCATTCGCCATAGCGCTGCATGCGTTTGTCCAGCGTGGTGTAGATCTTCAATCCATCGGTGTAGATATCGTACGGACTGCCATCGGGCTTCGCATATCTGTAATTGCCGTCCGCATCCTTTTCAGCGAACATCGCCTGCAACTTTCCGCGCAACACCTCGCGGAAATAAGGCGCCGGACCTTCGGTATGATCCACGCGTTGGAAACGCAATTCCAGCGGAAGAACTTTCAGCGAGTCGTACTCGTGCGAAGTGATGAAGCCGTTGCGGCGCATCTGATCGAGCACCACCATGCGGCGGGTCAGTGTGGTATCAGGCCTGCGCAGCGGATTGAACAACGCGGGATTCTTGCACATGCCGATCAACAATGCGGCCTGCTCGATCTTCAATGAATCCGGCGTGGTATCGAAATACACGCGGGCCGCACTGTTGATGCCGACCGCCTGGTTGATCCAATCGAAGCGGTTGAGATACATGGTGATGATCTCGTTCTTGGTGTACTGGCGTTCCAGTTCCGCGCCGATGATCCACTCCTGCAACTTCTGCTTCAGCCGCAACCAGGACGAACCCGGTTTTTCGGTGAACAGCATTTTGGCCAGCTGCTGGGTGATCGTGCTGGCTCCGCCTCGCTTACCCATGTATATCGCCGCGCGCGTTGTCCCTTTCAGATCGATGCCGCTGTGCTCCCGGAAACGTTCATCCTCCGTGGCGATCAGCGCGTTCACCACGTGCGGGCTGATCCGGTCGTAGGTGACGGGGATGCGGTTCTGCCGGTAATATTGGCCCATTTGCGTGCCATCGCTGAAGAGGATCGCGGTCGCGAGATCGCTGCGCGGATTCTCGAGGTCCTGGGTCTTGGGCAGATCGGAGTTGGCAGCGTATATCAACCCTGCGAAAAGAACGATCACCGGTGCTAACACCACCAGCCACCAAAGCGACCAGAGCGCCAGCCTTGATCGGGGCTTTATCTTCTCTTCGCTCATCAACGGCCGAATTTACCGGGCCTCTTCCCTCGATCCATGCCAGTGTACACGTAAGTTTTCAAGGTGCTGATCCACACAACTTGAGAGCGATGCCCTTCAACGCGACCGTTCCACACTGATCCCGATATCGAGCACTCCGGGAAGACGTTCGGTACGCATCGCCTGCTCCAGCCTTATGGTATAACGCCCGATCGCCGGAAATCTGTTGCGCAACTTGTACAGCACATGTGTATCGTACTCGCGGTGGGCGAATACGAAGCCCGAACCTTTACCGTACCATTTGCCCGTGGGATCGGCGAGGATGCATTCCACCGTATCGCGCAACCTTCTCTCACCGGGCCCTTCAAGATCCAGGAAAACATAGAGCGTACTGAAGGGATAATCGCCAGTGTGGCGCACATCGATGAACAGATCATGATGCGAAACGGTATCACCGATCTCGAAGCTGAACTCAGGCTTGAATTCCCGATCCCACACCCCATCCGGGATCGGCACATCGGAACTGTGCACCACCTGTTCCGCGCAGGCGGCGAGCGTGATCACCAGGATCGTTACATGCCAGGCCTTCACGCGGCAGGTGGTTTGGGATCGCCTCCTTCGCGCGGACGCCGATCACGGCGGCGCCGGTTGTTCCTTCCCTGGCCTTCCGGCCGATCCCTGCGCGGGCCCGCACCTGTGGATCCCTCAGGCCTGTTCTCCTGCCCGGCGGGGCGCGCCTGTGGCTCGCTCCGATCGCGCGTTCGATCGGGCCTGCGCGGCTGATCGGTGTTCTGCTTCGCCGTGCCTTCCTTGTTCTGCGAACGATCGCGCGCCTCCCTGTGCTTCTTTCCACCGCGTGACCGCTTGCCGCTCTTCTGTTTGTTATCGAAGCGCGTAAGTTCGTCCTGCCCCACCACATTCTCGTAGGTGGGTGCTTTCACTTCAGCGGGATCTGCGGCGTCGGCCATGTTGAGGTCCACCTCTGGCTCGATCCCTTCCTTGTTCTGTTTCAGGATATCGCGCACCACATCGATCGGGAGACCGGCCATGGCAAATGCCTCGCCAGGCCGCTTGAACCCGTACCACATCCTTCCGGTGAAGATGTCGGTCTTGATGTGTACGCCTGTCCCTTGCTTGGTCTTCAGCTTGGCGTTCTGCGAGGGATAGCTCTTGATCGCCTCGATGTACATGTCGAGCTCGTAGTTCAGGCAGCACTTCAACTTTCCGCACTGGCCTGCTAGCTTCTGCGGATTGAGGGCGAGTTGCTGGTAACGCGCCGCGCTTGTGGTAACGCTGCGGAAATCGGTAAGCCAGGTACTGCAGCAAAGTTCGCGGCCGCAACTGCCGATGCCACCGATGCGGCCCGCCTCCTGCCTCGATCCGATCTGCTTCATCTCCACCTTCACCCGGAACCGATCACTGATCTGCCGCACGATGCCACGGAAATCGATCCGATCCTCGGCCGTGTAATAGAAGATCGCCTTGGTACCATCGCCCTGGTATTCCACATCGGTCACCTTCATGTCCAGCCTTGCATCGCGCACCATCGCACGCGTGGCGAACATGGTCTCATCCTCCAGCTTGCGTGCCGCGTGCCACCGATCGATATCCTCCTGCGTCGCCTTGCGCAACACCTTCCGGAGCTCGAACGTATCGCCGCTCTGTTTTCGCCGTTCCATCTGTGCGCGCACAAGCTCTCCGGCCAGGCTCACCATGCCGATATCATGGCCCGGCGCGGCATCCACAGCGACCAGGTCGCCAGGCATAAGGTTGTAACCCGTCGTGTTTCGGTAGAAGGCCTTGCGCGTGTTCTTGAAACGCACTTCCACCCCATCGAAGGGCTGGCTGCCCGTGGGGAGCGGAACACCCTCCAGCCAGTCGAAAACGCCCAGCTTGTTGCAGCCGCTGGAGCTGCAATAACCATTGCTCTTACAACCAGCGGGCTTGCCGTCCTTCCCGCTGCTACAACCGGAACATGCCATCTTTCTGAAAAACCTTTGCCGGACCGGAGAAGTACCACGGCGAACGCGAAGATAGCCATGGCTTGAACAACAGACCATTGGGCCGGTGGCTCATTGCATGTTCCGTTGAAGTGCTCGTCTTTCCCTGGTGAACACCGCTGCAGCAAAGCCGATCAGCATGATCGACCGGAGAATGATGCTCCAGATGCCATGCACCCCGGTGAAGAACTGGATCGTGACCCACCAGAGCAGGACCGCTCCGGCCATGTAGAGCAGCACACGTGACACATCATAAGGCACCGGCCAGTATTTCTGGCCCTGGAAATAACTGATCCCCGCCATGCCGGCATAGCATGCGAGCGTTGCCCAGGCACTGCCCATGTAACCGAGGATGGGGATCAACAGGAGGTTGAGGCCGATCGTGATCGCCGCGCCGATCAAAGCGATCGCACTCCCTGCCCGTGTGCGATCGCTCAATTTGTACCACACGCTCTGGTTGTAGTAGATGCCGAGGAAAACATTCGCCAGCATCAGGATCGGAACCACGCGCAGGCCTTCCCAATATTCAGGGTTCGGGATGAACCATTTGAACAGATCGAGGAACAGCATTACCAGCAGGAACGCGAACATGCAGAACGCAACGAACCAGTTCATGATCCGCGCGAATGTCTCCCGGCTTTTTGTTTCACGCGCGTGACTGAAGAAGAAAGGTTCCGCTGCGAAACGGAACGCCTGGATGAACAGCGTGATCAGTATCGCCAATTTGTAGCATGCGCCATAGATCCCGATCTGGTGATCGGCCACATCTTCCGGAAGAAGATATTTCAGCAGGATCCGATCGGAGGTCTCGTTCACCATTCCGGCAAGCCCGGCTATCATCAAAGGTGTGGCGAAGGTGAACATCGGCTTCAGCAGATCGCGATCGAAGCCTGCGAAGAAAGGCATGCGCGGCAACAGGATCATGAATTTCACGATCCAGGCGATCAGGTTGGCGAGGAATACGTAGCCAACACCGAACGACGTGTCGTAGAACGAATCGATCCACCAGTTCGATCGGCCTTCCTGGGCAGCGTTCATCAGGTAGGCGATGAAGAAAAGGTTCAGCCCGATGTTGATCGCCATGTTGATCATGTTGATCGACACGAACCGCCACGCCTTTCCTTCCTGGCGCAGGCGTGCCATCGGTATCACGGTGAGCGCATCCAGACCGAGCGTGATCGCGAGCATCAACACGGAAACTGAATGATCCGGATAACCGATCCCTCTCGAGATCGGCGAAGAGAAAAGTATGCCCAGGACAATGAAAGGCACCGAGATCGAGGCGATCGAAAAGAATGCGGTGGAATAGATGCGTGGCGGGATCTTCTTGGCTTCATCATCCGGCGGAACCACCTCCGGCTGCTTCGAGCTGAAACGGAAATAAGCCGTTTCCATGCCGAAGGTGAGCACGATGTTGAAGAACGCCGCCCAGGCGTACAGGGAAGTGATCACGCCATATTCAGCCGGTGGAAAAACCCCCTTACTGGTATAAAGAGGCGTGAGTAGAAAATTCAGGAAACGCGCAACAATGCTGCTGAGACCGTAGATGGCCGTCTGGCCGGCGAGTTTTCGAAGGGCGCTCAAGTAGCTGGGCTAGGCGCCAGCGAAATTCGCCGATCGCTTCTCCAGAAAAGCAGCGGTGCCTTCCTTGAAATCAACAGTGCCGAAGCAATTACCGAACTCCTCGATCTCGCGCTGCAATCCGTTCGCTCCCGGTTCGTAACCGGCGTTCACCGCGCGGATCGCGGCTGCCAGTGCCATCGGGCTGTTCTTCATGATCTTGCTCGCGATCTCTTTGCAGGTTGAAAGAAGTTGTTCCTGCGGCACGACCTGGTTCACCAGACCCCATTGCAGCGCTTCCTCGGCCTTGATCATTCCCGCCGTAAGGATCATTTCCATCGCCTTGCCTTTTCCTACCAACCGGGCCAGCCGTTGTGTTCCGCCATAACCCGGTATCACGCCAAGGCCCACTTCCGGCAGGCCCATTTTCGCATTATCGCTCGCAACACGAATATGACAGCTCATCGCAAGTTCCAAACCCCCGCCAAGCGCAAAACCGTTGATCGCGGCGATCACCGGTTTCTCGAGCTTCTCAACATGATCGAAAAGTTTGCGATGGCCATCGGCGCTCAATGCCCTGCCTTCCTCCACCGAAAAATCCGCGAACTCCTTGATATCCGCACCTGCCACGAAGGCCTTCTGGCCACTTCCGGTGATGATCACCACGCGCACCGAACGATCGGAAGAAGCTTGATCGAGCGCGCGATCGAGCTGATCGATGGTAGTGCGGTTGAGCGCATTGAGCTGTTGCGGCCGGTTTATCGATATCACGCGGATCCCGCCTTCATCTTCGATCAGTAGGTCGTTGAATACCATGTTCATCAAAATGGATCGCCAAAGGTATCCTCACTTCACGAGCGGCAGCGTGAAGAAAAAGCTGGTACCCCGATCGGTCTCACTTTCGAACCAGACCTTCCCTCCCGCACCCTCGATCATCCGCTTCACCATTGCGAGGCCCAGGCCCATTCCGCTGCTCTTCGTGGTGAAGCTCGGCGTGAAGATCCTGTCGCGGACATCATCAGGGATCCCACTTCCATTGTCCTTCACTTCCACGAGCGCTTCACCAGCGTTCCGGCGCAGGATCACTTGTATGTGGCCAGTTCTTTCCGCCGGTATGCTCTGGACGGCGTTCTTCAAAAGATTGTTGAAGGTCCGCACCAGATGTTCTCGATCGGAGCGCACGATGAACGATCCTTCCTCGATCAGATCGACCTTCACCTCGGGCATCGATCGGAATACCTCCACCGATGATCGTGCGACCTCGTTCAGTTCGATCTCCTTCGGATCGGCCACCGGCATCTGTGCGAACTGGCTGAACGCGGTCGCCACACCGTTCAAGGCATCGATCTGTTCGACCATGGATCTGCTGAACCGATCCAGTTTTTCCTTCGCTCCCGCTGCCGCCGGATCCCAACTTCGCTGGAATTGCTGGATGCCGAGCTTCATCGGCGTAAGCGGATTCTTGATCTCGTGTGCCACCTGCCTGGCCATTTCGCGCCACGCGCTTTCCCGTTCGCTCGTCGCAAGTTTTTCAGCGCTTCGTTGCAACTCCTTCACTTTTTCATTGTAGACCAGCACCAACTGGCCGACCTCGTCATTGCCGCGATACTTGATCGGCCGGTTACCGCCCCGCAATTCCACAACGGAAAGTGCGCGCTTCAACAGATCGAGCGGACGAAGCGTCCAATTGCTGATGAACACGGCCACAAGCACGCTGAGCGCGAACAACAACACGAACAGGTTGACCACTGCGATGAGTACACTTGATCGTTCCTCCTCCTGCTGGCGCTGATCTGCGAAGGCCGGCAGCGATAGATATGCGAGCACATTCCCATCGCGATCCCGCAGTGGCATGTATGCGGTACGGAACTGTGCCGATCCGATCGAACCTTCATGCACGAACGAACTTCGGCCGTTCAGGACAAGCTCGGTATACGCGACCGGATCCATGCGTCGGCCGAGCAAACCGCTGGTGAAGATCTGGGGCCGTGAAGTGGCGAGCATGCGCCCGTTCATCGCATAAAGCGTGATATCGGTGAAGAAGACATTACTCGCCTGGCCCAGGATGTGATCGAGGTACGGAGCATCGTCACGGGTGAGCTCGGGCTGGCCATCGAGCCTGTGCTGCAATTCCATGTGCACCGATCGGGCCTTGTCCAGGATCATGGTGCCTGCGCGTTGTTCGTATTGCGCATCGAGCAATCGGCGCGTACCGAAGCCGAAGAAGACCAGGCTGGTGATGGAGAAGATCACGAGCACGATGCGCACCTTCACCCCGATGCCCATAGGCGGCAGGCCGCGGTTCTTCACCAATGCCCTTATCCCCACAGCAAGGGCGATCAACAGGCTGAAGAAGGTGAAGAGATAGCTGAAGGTGGTGGCCTTATCCAATAGCGAAGGTTGCCGGGAACCAAGGACCAGGATCGTGCCTTGTGGCGTGCTGGTGGCAAAATGTTCGTACCCGTTCTCGGTGAACCACAACTTCCCTTCTTCATCCAATCGCCTCGGCCACATAAGCGGATAAGCATACGGCCCGGCCTGCTCGGCAAGATGGCCGCGTTCATAGCGTGCATGGGTATATCGCGCAGCCCTTCTGGGAACAGGATCATCGCCTGCGATCAACAGATCGGGAAAACCAAGACCTTGTGACAAGGTGCGCGGGTACAATTCCACGATCAGCTGCGCCGGTGGCAGCGTATCCACCGGCATCACGGAAACGCGGGAATGATAGAAAGTTCCCTGGCCGGGAAGTTCCTCCATCAACAGATCGGGCATGTCCGCCGCCGCGCGCGGATCGGTGAAGACGCTCCGCTCCACACGAAAGCTTCTCGGAGGTTCCGGATCGGTGGCGCACAGCACGGTCCCTCTTGTCCCAAAAGCGAACAAGCGTATGTCGTACCGCTCCCAATAACCGCCGAAGAACCGCTGGCGCACCAGCTGGTCGAGTTCGGAGGTGCTGCACGAGCGGCCGGTCGCAAGCATCTCGTACACCATGCGATCGCTGCGTAGCCGGGGAGCCATCTCCAGGAACAGCAATTCCACAACGGGATCCTCCCGGGTGGCAAGCCGCTCGGCAAGCACTTGTCTTTCCTGCCTTTCCTTCTGTGCGGTGTAGTTGGTGAGTATGATCGCGGTCGTTCCCGATATCACCACCACCCCAAGCACGATCGCAGCGAACCGCCACCTCGGCTCTTTGCCCATGGCCATCAGGAGCAACAGCGGGATCTGCCAGAGCAGAACGAGCAGGTCCGTTCCAGCAAAAGCACGATCAGCGAGAATGAACACCGCCACCACGGCCACGCCGATCCAGACCGTAGCATGAGGTTTCTGCCCGGCGAGCATACCGCCGATGCAACCAATGGCGAATAAACACCACGAGGCGATCAGGAAGGCCATGCTGAGGAGTGCGATCCCGCTGGAAAAACTGAGGCCCTGGATGTGATACAGGTCCAGATCGACACTGCCGTTCTGGACCACACCGATCATCGATCCGGCGACCCATTTACCATAGAACAGGATCGCAGACCATGACGCGATCGCAACGACCGGGTGCGGTTTGAACAGCGTGGTACGTTGCACCAGATCCCTTATAAAAGCGGCAGCGACAAGGAGAAGTATCGAATTGATCAGCAGATCACCAAGCGATGGAAAGAGGAAGGATGTGGCATAAAGTGCCGGATCGAACAAGGCAAGCCGATCGAACGGCGCCACCGGTGGAAGCGAAAGCCACCACAAGCGAAGACCCGATAGGAGCGCAATGAAGAAGATCAACGCGCCGGCCGGAATAGATAGGGCAAGCTTCAAGGAAAGGCTCCAGAGCGCCGCAATGATGAAAGTGCCGGCGATGGTGAACAGGAGCGCCCTCAGCCAGATCCAATTCCCTGTTTCAAGTGCGCCATCACGCCACGCAAGCCGGAACGCTAGCCCCTCACCAATGGTAACCGCAGGCCCATATTGCCCGCTCAAGATCACTGCAGCGCCATCCGCGACCTCCCAGGATGGATGAAAGCCGCTTCTGATGTATCGATTCTCGAGTGGCGGCATCATCCACACCGGCCGCAGTGCATGCAATTCATATTCGCCCTGCCGGGCCATCGCATGCAAATGCACCGATCCGGCGATCTGCACGATCGGTCCATCATCTCCGATCAAGCTTGATGGCCGTAACGGTGGCGAACCGGTCCATACGATCAATGAGTCATTGCGGTAGCCCAGAAAAATGACCCCCCTGGCAAGCCTGTCCTTCTCGAGTGGATGAACATGCGACCGCATCCAATCATCCGGACCGGCCTGCACCAGTTCCGATAGTAACTGGCCGGTCTTCTCTTGCATGGCAATGAAGCCGTGCTCGATCTTCTGTTGAAGCCTATTCGCTTCACGCTCCAACGAAATTTTCTCGTCCGGCTCGTGAATGAGCATACCGGTGCCTCCAGAGAGAAGTGCAATGAGAAAATAGAGAAGTGGGCGAGGCATCCGTGGCTACGGTGAGATCGCAAAGTACCGAACCGCCATCGATCCGGTCCGGTCGGCCCGATTGCTCAAAAGCAAAAAGCCAGCCAGCGGATCAGTGAAGATCCACCAGCCGGCTGGTTGGACATTATGGGATCAGCGCTTGAAAAGCGTGCCGCCGAAGATCAGGCCCAACACGAGCAGGCCCAGGAAAATGAAGAAGATCACTTTCGCGATATCAGCAGCACCTTCGGCGATGCCGGTGAATCCAAAGATCGCAGCGATGATCGCTATCACAAGAAAGATCGCAGTCCATTTAAGCATTGTACATGGTTTTTAGTTGATCTCTATTTATCGGTGTGGTCCTTTGTGTCCCACACATCATTCTCATCGGTATCATGTCCACCACCCGCTGCGCCCATGCCGCCGCTGGTGGGTCCCTGCTCAGGCGTGCCGCCTTTCCATTCCGATCCATCAGGTTGCCGCAAAGGAGTGCCGGCCGTGTGCGATCCGCCGAAGCGGCGCTCCTCCCGTGTGGAGGGAGCATTGGTTCCGCCGCCAGGCCCACCGAGACTTTCCGAAAGGCCTTCCTGCGCCGGACCGGTCTCGGTTTTGCCGAATTTGCCTTCGCGTATACTTCCTGGTTCCGACCCGGTCTGTTGGCGGCCCTCATTATAATCTCCGCCATGGCCGCCTGTTCTGCCAGATGCCTGGCCAGGTCCTGCATCATCCCATTTGCGCTGTTCTGGATCCATAGGTGATCCGTTCTTCTTTTTGTCCATGACCGGGATCTTATTGATATGATCAGCGCACTTCAAGCAACAGGCCGCTTGGCCCCTGGCAACGATTCCTTCACCTGTTCCCATTGAATTCCAGTTCATTATATGCGACCATCGGTGAAATTTAAAGTAGGGTGAAGGAGCTTTCAGTGTGGCCTTTCGTGCCCATACCGACTAATCAACGCGGAAGCATTCTTCCGATCGACCGATCTCTTCGAGATGATCCACGCTTTTAGAGGTCCCGTAATTTCGCATGGATGTTGCTTCAACCCATCAAGCTCTAAAACACAGATACATGCTGATCCAGGTCAATACGGATAATAATGTCACCGGCCGCGAGGAGTTGCATCGCACTGCCGAGGAAGTGGTTACGAATACCTTGAAACATTTTTCGCATCGGATCTCCCGCGTGGAGGTACACCTTGGCGATGAGAACAGCCATAAGTCCGGTGCGAACGATATGCGGTGCATGATCGAGACCCGTGTGGAAGGAATACCACCGATCGCCATCACCCATCACGCGGATTCGCTGATGGAAGCACTCACCGTGGCCACGGAACGCATGCGCGAATCACTGGATAGCAAGCTGGGCCGCCTGCATGATCGAAAGATGCGTAACGCGCGAAGCGTGTTACCGGGCACGGATGTCACCGGCGGTGGAATGCCTTCCTGATCAACCGTTGAGGGCTTCGGCCCCTCCCACGATCTCCAGGATCTCTCCTGTGATCGACGCCTGCCGTGCCTTGTTGTAGGAAAGCCGGAGTTCCTTCAGCAGGGCATCGGCATTGTCGGTAGCCTTGTGCATTGCTGTCATACGCGCACCGTGTTCGGCCGCATGACTGTCCAACAGCGCCTTGTAGAACTGGATCTTCAGACTCTTGGGGATGATCTCCTCCACAATGGTCCGCCGATCCGGGGCCATGATGTAGTCAGCCCTTCCAGCTGCCCGATCCTCCTTGCTTTCAATGGCTGGTGGAATGGGAAGGAACTGTTCTTCGGTGACGATCTGAACCGCTGCGTTCTTGAACTTATTGTAGAAGAGAACCACCTTGTCATACGTGCCGTCAGCGAATTTCGCCATCAACAATTCCGCGATCGGCGCCGTCTTCTCGAAGTTGAGCCCATCGAACAAGGATGCTAGATCGGTGGGCAGGGAATCATCCAGCAGCCCTGTACGGCGATAGGCGTCCATGGCCTTCTTGCCGACAGGCAGGATATGTACCTGATGCCCTTGCTCCCTTCCCTCTTGAAGCGCTTTTTTGATCAGGCGGAAAACCTGTGAATTGAACGCGCCGGCGAGGCCGCGATTACTCACGATCGGAACGAAGAGAACGCGCTTCACTTCACGCTGGGCGCTGTACTTCCCTTCGCTGCTGTCCAACGTGGCGCTCACGTTGCTCAAAATGGACTGGAGCTTCTCCGCATACGGACGCATCCTGGTGATCGCATCCTGTGCACGACGCAGCTTCGCCGCGCTCACCATCTTCATGGCGGCTGTGATCTGTTTGGTGCTGTTCACCGAAACGATCCTGTTGCGAACTTCCTTGAGGCTTGCCATTCGTGCTGCTGAACTTGCGCGCTACTCCGATCGAACTTAATTGTGCAGGCTCTTGATCAGATCGTTAGCTACATTCTCCAATGTTCCGGTGATCTGGTCGTTGTATTCGCCGCGCTTCAGTGCATCGAGCACATCCTTGTGCTTGTTGCGCAACATGGTGATGAATTCCGCTTCGAACTGCTTCACGTTCTTCACCGGGATCTTCGTGAGCAATCCCCTGGTACCGCAATAGATGATCGCGATCTGTTCCTCCACCCGCATCGGGCTGTTCTGCCCCTGCTTCAGGATCTCCACGTTCCGCGCACCTTTGTCAAGAACCGCTTTCGTGGCAGCATCGAGGTCCGATCCGAATTTCGAGAATGCTTCCAGTTCGCGGTATTGGGCCTGATCGAGCTTCAAGGTACCAGCCACCTTCTTCATGGATTTGATCTGCGCGTTACCGCCCACGCGGCTTACGCTGATGCCCACGTTGATCGCTGGGCGCACACCGGAAAGGAACAGGTTGCTTTCCAGGAAGATCTGTCCATCGGTGATGGAGATCACGTTCGTTGGGATGTACGCGGAAACGTCACCCGCCTGTGTCTCGATGATCGGCAATGCGGTCAATGATCCGCCACCACGCACGCGACCTTTCAAACTTGCTGGCAGATCGTTCATCTGCTCGGCCACGCTCTGGTCAGCAGTGATCTTCGCAGCCCGCTCAAGCAAACGGCTGTGCAGGTAGAAAACATCACCAGGATAAGCCTCACGCCCGGGCGGACGGCGCAAAAGCAGTGAAACCTCGCGGTATGCCACCGCCTGCTTGGAGAGATCATCGTACACGATCAACGCAGGACGGCCCGTGTCACGGAAATATTCGCCGATCGCGGCACCTGTGAACGGTGCGTAGAACTGCATCGGTGCGGGATCGCTGGCGTTAGCCGCCACCACGATCGTATAAGGCATCGCACCGTTCTCCTCCAAGGTCTTCACTGTACCTGCCACCGTCGATCCCTTCTGGCCAACGGCTACGTAGATGCAGAAAACCGGCTTGCCGGCCTCATAGAATTCACGCTGGTTGATGATCGTATCGATCGCAACGGTGCTCTTTCCGGTCTGGCGATCACCGATGATCAATTCACGCTGCCCGCGACCGATCGGGATCATCGCATCAACAGCCTTGATCCCCGTTTGCAGCGGCTCTTTTACAGGCTCGCGATAGATGACACCGGGCGCTTTCCGCTCCAACGGCATTTCGAACAACTCGCCTCCGATCGGCCCGCGGCCATCGATCGGTTCGCCGAGGGTGTTCACCACGCGGCCGACCATCTCCTCACCGACCTTGATGCTCGCGATCCGGTTGGTGCGCTTTACCGTATCACCTTCCTTCACCCCGACGGTAGGTCCGAGCAATACCGCTCCCACGTTGTCCTCTTCGAGGTTGAGCACGATCCCGCGCAGACCGCTCGGGAACTCGATGAGCTCACCACTTTGCACACCGCTGAGGCCGTAGATCCGCGCGATACCATCGCCGACCTGTAGAACGGTGCCTACTTCCTCCAGATCGGCCTCCGAACGGAAACCGGCCAATTCCTGCTTCAGGATCGCCGTTACTTCGGCGGGTTTTACTTCTGCCATGGATTCTTAGATCTCAGGTATGTACGGATTCTGGGAGA
>JAEZDL010000030.1 GCA_023418095.1 Bacteroidota bacterium | reverse complement strand
GTATTTGTAGACATGCGAATGTTTGTCAAGAATGTCCTTAACTGGTTGGATGATTTTCAAGTGACTGTCCCAGGTCAAATATCTATGCTTAATTCTCATGGTATGTCTGTCAGCCTTGCCTATAACGTAGGGTTGCCGAAGATCTTCGTGTATTTCCACTATGACTTCTGGACTGGATCTTCGCCTTATTCACTATTACGGCACGTAAAGCGAACCTTTTGCCAGAAAAGCTGTCATTCCTCCAAAGCATCCAACGGGTTAATGATCCCTTGCAAGTATCGCGTACTGACATGGGTATAGATCTCGGTTGTCTTGCTGGAGGCGTGCCCAAGCAAGTTCTGGATGTAACGCAGATCGGTGCCTTGTTCAAGCAGGTGGGTTGCGAAGGAATGACGCAAGGTATGCAATGTGGCCGGCTTATCGATGCCTGCGTTCTTCAATGCCTGCTCCATCACTTTTTGAAGACTCCGTTCAGAATACCGGCCTCCATCCTGCCCCGGAAAAAGATGATCCGTGGGTTTGTATGCTTCCAAATAACGTTTGATCAAGGCTGCCGTGGATCTGCCAAGAAGCGTGACACGGTCTTTATTGCCTTTTGCAGCCGTGATCCTGATCAATCCCCGATCGAAAAGAATGTCGTTCGTACGCAATGACAGCACCTCGCCCATGCGCAACCCTCCGGAATACGCAACGCTGAGCATGGTCTGGTGCTTCAAATTCGGGATCGAGGATAATAATCGTGAAACTTCGGTCTTGCTCAATATCACTGGAAGTTTTCTTTCCTTCCTTGGCCGCTCGATGAACTTCACGCGCTGCGCATCGCCAAGCACATCCTTGTAGAAATACCGGATCGCGTTCACGATCTGGTTGAGATAGCTGTTACTCACCTGGCGTCTGGCCAGGTGGTACTGGTAAGCTTCGATATCATCCGTGCGCAGATCGTTGGGATGCTTTTCGGGAAAATGCAGGAGGAATTGCTTGAAGGCGTTCAAATAGGTTTCTATCGTGTTTACGCTGTAGCGCCCGATCTCCAATTTGCGCCGCATCTTTTCAAGCGCATCGCTCTGAAAGGTATTTAGGTCGATCGTTGACGTTACTTGCGCGGTAGCCGCTGGTCCTTCCGATCGATCGAAAACGGCATCGGCGTTCACCCACGCTTTTCCTTTGAATGCCGCGAAGACCTTCTTCATGGTTTCGCCACCATCGGGAAGGTGCCAGCAGCGCAGGCCCGGGCTCCATTTCGCTCCCGCAGCCTTCGCACTTCCGATCAATTCCTCATCATACTTGAAGAACAGGCCGAGGCGCTTTTCCTTTTCATGGAAGATCGGTTTCAGTAAGACCTGTTTCTGTTCCGCGATCGTGCCCATTTCAGCTTGAATTTAAGCATGGGCACGGCGGATCACTACTCACATCCCATGCGGATCGAGGCTCGGCCACTTTTCACCATCGCGCAGGTACCGATCGAAGAATCTTCGCTTTTCCGCAAAACTTTCCACCCTGAATTCACGAATGCCGTGATCGGCGCCTTCGTAGAGAATGAAACGCGTGGGATGTTTCGCGGCGTACAGCTTTTGCACCAGCTCGAACACCTGCGGCGGATCCACGCGCCAGTCCGCACTGCCGTGCATGATGAGCAGGGGAGTGGTCTTGCACATTTCATCGGCCCAAAGAACGGCGGATCGGGCGGTGAGTTCCTTTTCCTTGTTCGCGTGATAATCCGGGATCAGTTGTGCGAAGACCTCCGTCTCCATTTCCGGCCGCGCTTCGATGCTTTTGAACGCATTCGCCAGCCCGGCGGTCACCACCGCTGCCTTGAATTTGCATGAAGCCTTCAGCGCGAGATAGGTCATCATTCCGCCGCGGCTTCCACCCTCGATCCCGATCCGGGAGGTATCGGCTTTCGGTAATTGAGCAAGCGCGGGGATCAGCGCCAGCACATCGTTGAGATCCTTTCCACCGAATTCCTCGGTGCCTTCGCCACCATCGTTGCCCCGGTATTGCGAGGCGATCGCCACATAATCCCAGCTCGCCATGTGCCCGAGAAAATAGGCCATGCTCACGCTATCCCATTGCCCGAAGTCGCGGTTGCCGCCACGGTTGGAGATGATGCACGGGTATTTTCCAGGAGCTTTTGGCTCGGCCAGGTAGCCGGTCACTTTCAGATCATCGGACAGGTACGTGATGCGAAAGAAGTCGATCGATCGCAGCTTGTCCGCGAAAGCTTTATCGGCCCTGCCGAATTGCACGAATAGGGAATCGGCAAGTACGATCGGTTCCTTGCTGAGGATCTTTCCATCCTGCGCGTGCGTTTCACAGAGCAGGAGCGCGGCGATGAACAGAAGTGCGAGCTGTTTCATTGAGTCAAGGAAGATGAGGATCGATGATCGGAATTTTGCGGTTGATCTTACACCTGCATTTTCCAATTCGCCAATTTCAGGCCTTTAATGGACGAGTAATGCTTCACATTATTCGTCACAAGCATAAGTTCATTCTCAATAGCGATGCCTGCGATCAATATGTCCGAAGTGCCAATCGTGATGCCCTCGCTCCGCAGATCCGCATAAATATTCGCAGCAATGGTCGCGCTATCCTCAGAAATGTGAATGAGGGAATTATTGTAGATGAATTCCTTGAATTCCAGAAGTTGCTTATCCGCTCCTTTGGACATGAGACCTCCCATGATCTCATAGAATGTTATGATCGAAACATTCACAACCTCATAGACGGATAGATATTCATTGAACCTGGTAACGACCGTTGGATCTCCCTTGAAATAATAAGAGAGAATGTCAGTATCGACAAGGGATTCGTTCACTCGCGAAACGTTGGCCGGTCGCAAGCCCGGTTGGTATGGAGATCATCGATAAGGTCTGAATAGAAGTCCGCATCCAGATCTTTCCAGGCACCGGCGAATTGCAAAGTCCTTTCCTTTGAGGAACGTCTGGCCTCAATTTTTCCCAGTAGATCATTCACCTCTGCCAGCCTATCCGTGGGTAAACGCAGAAGTCGCCAGATCAAATGATTACGAAGCCTGTTCCTCACGTTCATATCTCAAAGTTAAGCCTGGATAGGCCACAGAGCCAGCTCGTTCTTGATCACACCTTCAACATCCCGCGAAAACCACGCGCACCGTAGTACGACTCCGCGCCATTGTGGTAGGTGAACACATGATCGAAGCGCCGATCGCAGAAAAGCGCACCACCGAGTTTTCTGATAGGCGCAGGAGTGAGGATCCAGCTGGAGGTCTTCAGATCGAATTCGCCGAGCTCTTGCAGTTGGCGGTATTGCTCTTCATCCAAGATCTCGATGCCCATCTCCTCCGCCATTCCGATCGCGCTGTTCGCCGGTTTGTGTTCCTTGCGCGAGAGCAGCGCCTGGTGATCGTAACAGATACTTCGCCGGCCTTTCGGACTTTCCGGTGAACAATCCACGAAGATGAACTCGCCGGACTTCTTTTCCTGGCCGATCACATCGGGCTCGCCGCCCGTGTCTTCCATCATTTGCAGCGATCGGAGTTTGGATGGATGCTTTTCGATCCGTGCGATCACATCTTCCCATTTGATGCCCTTGTGTCGCGGCAGGTTCTTTTCGAACCGCTTCTCCAGGATCTGGATAAGTTCCTCCTTTTCTTCCGTGGAAATGGTGCCTTTCTGCTTTGCCATGGGCGGAAAATTAATTCCGATCGATACCTCTGCGCTGGGGCCGTACAGCGATCGATGCGAGTAAGATGATCAATGAAGCTGCGATCGCCGTGGCCGGTTGCATCCACGAAACACTGCCGATGATCAGCAGTTGGATCGCGATCCACGAAAGCACCACGATCCCGCAAATGATCGCCAAGCGGTAGGCATATTTTCTTCTGCGGAATACGGCGATCGCAGCGAAGGTGGAAAGTCCGCCGATGACAACGAAGAGGAAAAGGCTCGGGATGAAGTAATCAGGGAACGGGCTTCCTTCCAGCCATTCCACCGGAACATTTTCAGCGCCCGCCAATCCGTAATAGCCGCCGCCAAAGGCGTTCAGCGCAAGTACGATCAACAGCACGCCCAGCGCATAATGAGCAATGTTCCCGATCCGGCTTTGCGTTCGCATCGATCCAAAGTAAAAATGCGAAGGCCGGAAGTGGTTCGCTTCCGGCCTTCAACATTGATCTTTTTGTTGGCTTTACCGCACGATCATCATTTTTCCAGTTCCGATCCGGTCACCGATCTGCAGCGTGTAGAAGTACGTTCCGTTATCGAACGCTTCCACATTCACATCGATCTGCTTTTTGCCGGACGATGCGATCGCTTCGATCGGCCGGGCGATCTCCTTTCCGGAGAGATCGAAGATCTTCAACGAAACCAGATCCTGTTCCTTCACTTCGAACATGATCGTAGTGTAAGTTGATGCCGGGTTCGGGAAGTTGAACAGATTCCCGATCGCAGCATCGCGATCTGCGATCGAAACGGATAGATCCAAACGGAAGACTCCGCCGCCTTTCGTGCCGCCGAGGATCACGCCGTTCATATCAACCGTTAGCGATTGCACATCCAGCGTGCTCAATCCATCGTTGATCTCGATCCAATTATCACCATTGTCCGTGGTCATGTAAGCGCCGCCGGAAGTTCCAGCGATCACGCGATCGGCACCATCCACCGTGATGGCCTGGATGTTGACGTTGGTCAATCCGTTGATGATCTCCTCCCACGTTTCGCCGTTGTCGGTGGATCGGTACATGCTGCCGCCCATGTTGGTGCCGCTCGCGAAAAGCACATCCGCGGAATTCACGGCGATCGCGGTGATGTCGAGATAAGTGATCCCGGTGCTGGTCATTGCCCACGTATCACCTCCGTCCGTGGATCGGAAAACGCCTTCGTTGCAACCGGCGCTTCCAGCGAAAAGTTCATCCTGCGAATTGATCGCGATGGACCACATCTGCGGACACGTTAATCCGGAGTTGATCTGTGTCCAGGTGTCGCCGTTGTCGGTGGATCGGTAGACGCCCTGGCCGGGATACGTGGCCGCATAAAGATCACCGGTGGAATTGATCCCGATCGCACGTACATCGGTGTCGATGATCCCGCTTACATCCGTCCAGGTATCGCCGTTGTCGGTGGATCGGTAAACGCCGCCTTCACCATTCACGAAGTCGGCCCCGGCGAAAAGGTCGCCATCCTCGTTCACTGCGATCGTCCTGATGTAACGGGCATCCAGGCCGTTGTTGATCTTCGTCCAGGTCGCACCATCATCGGTGGATCGGAACATGCCGACGCCATACGTGCCGGCGAAGATGTGGTTCATGTGGTTCACGCCGATCGCACGCACATCAGTGGCGATCAGCCCGGTGTTGCTTTCCTCCCAGGTCGTGGCGCCATCGGTGGATCGGAAAACACCGCCCCCGAAATAGGTACCCGCAAGGATGTCGCCAGCACCATTCACCCCAAGTGAAAGCACTTCCGGTGTGGTGAGGCCGGTGTTCATTGGCGTCCATGTCGTGCCTTCATCACCGGATCGGAAAATGCCATCGCCATAAGTGGCCGCGTATAAGTTGCCCAATGGATCCTCTGCGATCGCATACACATTGTTGTCCGTCGCGATCGTGAGAGGTGTCCAGTTCGCACCATTATCATCAGATCGGAAGATCCCTGCACCGTAATCCGCTCCGGCGAAGATGTTGCCATCATCATCGATCAGCAGGGCAACGAGCGACAGTTCGGTTATTCCATTGTTCATTTCCGTCCAGGTGTCGCCATTGTTGGACGAATGGAAAACACCGCCGCCCCAGGTGGCGGCGAAAAGTTCATCGGCCGCATTCACAGCGATGGCGGTGACATAGGTATTCGCGAGCCCCGTGATCACGGGAACCCAATTCTCACCATTATCCACCGATCGGAAGATGCCGCCACCTTCAAAGGTGCCGGCGAACAGGTGGCCACTGGAGTTGGTGGCCAGGCTGATCGTGAACGGCCATTCAAGTCCGTCGTTCACCGCCGTCCATGTGTTGCCGCTATCGGTGGATCGGAAAACGCCGCCACCCATGGTCGCAGCGAAAACGTGATCGTTCGGGGCCACGGTGATCGCCCACACATCCTTGGAGGTGATGCCGTTGTTCGCAGCGGTCCAGCTTGCTCCGCCATTGGTGCTGGTGAACACTCCGCCTCCCTGCGTGCCGATGAAGATCTGTTCAGCGGAGTTCATCGCGATGCATCGCACATCGCCTCCTGCAGGGCCGCCGGTCTGGATCCAGGTCTGTGCTCCTGCAAGAACAGGAAGGGTGCAGATCAATAGGGTGTATAGTTTTTTCATTGTTGTAGATGAGATGTTATCCAAACTTAAGGTCGATCGTGAGTGATCATGAAGGATCGGGCCGAACGGATGGATCGGCCCAGCCTTCAGCATTTCAAGAATGATCGAATGAAAGTATGATGTACATCATTAATTAACCGATCGGTTAAATACATTTGTACCAGCAACGATGACAGCCGATCGACTTTCAGCCACGTTTCACGCGCTCGCCGATCCCACCCGGCGTGCGATCCTGGCGCGCCTGTCATCGGGTGAAGCATCGGTGAACGATCTGGCCGCGCCGTTCGACATGAGCCTGCCGGCGATCAGCAAGCACTTGAAGGTGCTGGAAGGAGCAGGGTTGATCAGTCGCACGAAGGAAGCGCAATACCGGCCCTGCAAACTGGAAGCACAACCGCTGCAGGAAGCGAACGCCTGGGTGGAACAGTATCGCAAGTTCTGGGAGGCCAGCTTCGATCGGCTGG
>JAEZDL010000242.1 GCA_023418095.1 Bacteroidota bacterium | reverse complement strand
TCACCGTATCCACGCCGTAACCTTTCTGCTCCAGAAAAAGCACATGCGGCCGCAGCAGATCGATCTCATCATCGGCCCAAAGAATGTTCGCTGTCATATCAAGTGTATCGTTTCATGAGGCAACGTGATCCGATCGGGGAAGTTGCCCTGTTCTTGTTCAAGGTGTGAAGTTAGGGAGAGCCCAAGTCGTGAGTCTTGGGTCATGAGTCGTGCGTCCAGGATCCGAACAGACTCATGACTCAAGACTTCCGACTCATGACTGCTCTCTAGGCGCCTTATCCGGCTGTCCGCTGTAGTTGCCTCGGCCCGGCGGCGTGCATTGCGGCTGCGGTGGCTTCCTCCGGTCGCCTCCTCGCTCGCATGCCCGCAACGCCGTTCCTTCGGCAAGCTGCCGCTCCCATCCGGGGCGCAGGTTCCCGTCCGTCGCACGGCCAACGATCACGTTACGGGGCGGATGATCATCCGCCCCTGCACATTCTCTCCTGCCGTGCGACCTTTGCCCCTTCATGAAGATCCTCAACGATCCGATCTACGGCTTCATCACCGTGCCGCATGCGCGGATCCTGGCGCTCATTGATCATCCGTGGTTCCAGCGGTTGCGCTACATCAAGCAGCTCGGCGTGGGGCACCTGGTCTATCCTGGCGCGTTGCACACGCGTTTCCATCACGCACTGGGGGCCATGCACCTGATCGGCGAAGCGATCAAAACGCTGCGTTACAAGGGCCATTCGATCACTGAAGAGGAAGAGATCGGTGCATCGATCGCGATCCTGCTGCACGATGTCGGCCACGGCCCTTTCAGCCACGCGCTGGAGCACAGCATCGTGGAAGGTATCGCGCACGAGGATGTGAGTGCACTGGTGATGGATGCGCTTAACGACCAGTTCGATGGCGCCATGGAGACCGGCCTCGCGATCTTCCGCGATCAACATCCGCGCCGCGCGTTGCACCAGCTCGTGAGCAGCCAGCTTGATGTGGATCGGATCGATTACCTGAACCGCGATAGTTTCTACACCGGCGTAAGCGAAGGCGTGATCGGCGGCGATCGCATCCTGAAGATGCTGCAGATCGTGGACGATCGTTTGGTGGTGGAGGAAAAGGCGATCTATTCGATCGAAAAATTCCTGGTTGCGCGCAGGCTGATGTATTGGCAGGTCTACCTGCATAAGACCGTTGTAGCGTGTGAGCAGATGCTGGTGGAAACGCTCCGCCGTGCGAAGCAGCTCGCCATGGACGGATCGGACCTTTTCGCTTCACCCGCGCTCACGCGTTTCCTGCGCAGCCGCCACGATCGCGGATCCTTCAAGGATCCAGCCGTGCTGCACGATTTCCTGACGCTCGATGATCACGACATCATGGGTGCGGTGAAAGTGTGGATGGATCATCCTGACAAAGTGCTTTCGACCCTTTCCAGCGATCTCGTCCTGCGCCGGAACCTTCGGATCATGATCCAGGATGGACCTTGGGACCAACAGCGGATCTCTGATCTGAAGAAGAAAGTCGCGTCACAACTGCAGATCCCGATCGGGGACGCCGATCGATTCGTGCTCACCGATCGCATCGTCAACAACGCATATGACCCCACCACCGATCGGATCGAACTTCTCTACAAGGACGGATCGTTGCGCGACATAGCCGAAGCGAGCGACAACCTCGGCATCCGCGCGCTGAGCCGGCCGGTGGAGAAATGGTATCTGGCGTGGCCGAGGTGGTTGAAGGAGTGATCGCATTTCACCCTCACCCGCTTACCTTCAGCCCCATCTAATCCTTCCGCCAAATGGGCAAGTTCCTGAAGTGGTCCCTCATCACCATCGCGATCCTCGGCGTGATCGGCTATTTCGCATTCCAGCGGATGAAGGAGCAGACGAAGAAGGCGAGCCCCGAAGAGACCGTGATCTTCAAGGATGGTGATCTGCAGATCGAAGTGACCTACAGCCGCCCATCGAAGAAAGGCCGGGTCATCTTCGGCTCCTTGGTTCCATACAAACAAGTGTGGCGCACCGGCGCGAACGAAGCGACCCGTTTCACGACCAACCAGGATATCACCTTTGGTGAAGAAAAGATCGCCGCCGGCAAGTACACCCTCTGGTCGATCCCCGATCGGGATCGGTGGACGGTGATCTTGAATGAGAAGCAGTACATGTGGGGCGTTGGCAGTGGCGGCAGCGCCAGCCGTGATCCCGAAGCCGATGTCGCCAGCGTGCAGGTGCCCGTGACCGACCTTGCCGATACGGTACAGCAATTCACCATCCGGTTCGAAGATCAAGCTCCTGCGCAGATGATCCTGGAATGGGATCTTGTACAGGTGGCTGTTCCGATCGGGCGGTAACTTGCGCCCATGCAATTCACCGCCGCACAGATCGCCGACATCCTGGACGGCGCGATCGATGGTGATCCGCAGGTGCTGGTAAGCGATCTGGCCAAGATCGAAGAAGCGCGCACGGGCACGCTCACCTTCCTGGCCAATCCGAAATACACGGAACACATTTACAGCACCAAGGCCACGATCGTAGTGGTGGATGGGAATTTCCACCCGATCAAGCCGATCCCCAAAAGCCTTACGCTGATCAAGGTTGAAGATGCGCGCCGTGCGTTCACCCATCTGCTCGAACTGCAAAGCGGGCTGCGCTATAACAAGCAGGGGATCGAACAACCGAGCTTTGTGAGCCCCACCGCGCGGATCGGAAGCAATGTCTACATCGGTGCGTTCTGCTACATCGGCGAGGAAGTGGTGATCGAAGATGGCGTGAAGATCTTCCCGAACAGTTACATCGGTGATCGCACACGGATCGGTGCGGGAACGCGGATCAATGCCGGTGTGAAGATCTACGACCAGATGGTGATCGGCAGGAACTGTGTGATCCACAGCGGTGCCGTGATCGGGGCCGATGGTTTCGGCTTCGTGCCCGATAAGGATGGCGTGTACGAGAAGATGCCACAAGTGGGCAATGTGATCCTCGAGGACAATGTGGAGGTAGGTGCGAACACCACCATCGATCGGGCCACGATCGGCCATACGATCATCGGCAAAGGCACCAAGCTGGATAACCTGATCCAGATCGGCCACAACGCCGAGATCGGCCGGCACAACGTGATCGTTTCACAGACCGGCATCGCCGGGAGCAGCAAGGTGGGTGATCATTGCCAGATCGGCGGACAGGTCGGCATCGCCGGGCACTTGCAGATCGGTGATCATGTGCGCATCGCGGCGCAGAGCGGGATCGGATCGAACATCGAGAATGGTTCCACCGTGCAGGGATCGCCGGCCTTCAAGATCAGTGAATACAAGCGCAGTTATGTGATCTACCGCAACCTGCCGGAGCTACAGAAACGCATCGATCAGCTGGAAAAGGAAGTGGAGCGGTTGCGTGGCGGGGAGTAGGGTTGATTTGTCATTCCGGGCTTGACCCGGAACCGCATAAATGCTGTCTCGTTATTGGGGCGAATGCCGGCCCAGAAGCGGCCGTCACCGGGCTATCCGCTGCAAGTACGCACTCGGTCATCCCTCCCTCGCTTGCGCGCTTTCCGCTTCTATCCCTTTCGCGCTTTCCGTAGTCCATGCCGGATCGGATCGAGGCAAAGCCGGAATGTTCCGATCTACGATCATACCTTCGCCATCCTGATCCAAAGTGGAGATCGCCGCGGATCCATTGGTATGAGCGAGAAACAACGCACCCTGAAAGGCCCGATCTTCCTGAAAGGTGTGGGCCTGCACACCGGCGAACCGGTCGAGATGACCATTCAGCCTGCGCCCGCCGGACATGGTTACAAGTTCCAGCGCATCGACCTGGATGGCAAGCCTGTGATCAATGCCGATGCCGATCACGTGATCACCACCGAACGCGGCACAACGCTGGAACAGAAGGGCGCCCGCGTCTACACCACCGAACATGTGCTCGCAGCGCTCTATGGCATGCAGGTGGATAATGCACTGATCCAGGTGACCGGCCCCGAAATGCCGATCATGGACGGCAGTTCACAGCCGTTCGTGGATGCGATCGAGAAGGCAGGGATCATCGATCAGGATGCCGATCGGAACTATTTCGTGCTGCGGGAGAATCTTTACTACGAAGATCACAAACGCGGGATCGAAATGCTCGGCGTACCCACGCCTGGCGGTGAATTCCGGCTTACCGTGATGGTGGATTACAAAAGCCCCGTGCTTGGAACACAGCATGCGAGCATGTACAACATCGGCGAGTTCAAGAAGGAGATCGCGCCCTGCCGGACGTTCGTTTTCCTTCGCGAATTGGAACAACTTGCCAACGCGGGCCTGATCAAAGGCGGCGATCTGGACAATGCCATCGTGCTGGTTGAACGCGAGCACGTACCGCAGGAGGAATTGCAGGAACTCGCGAGAAAGATCGGTCGCGAGAACATGAAGGTTGAAGTGAAGGGCCGCGGCGTGTTGAACAACACCGAACTGAAATTCCTCAATGAGCCGGCGCGGCACAAACTGCTCGATATCGTAGGTGATCTGGCGCTGGTAGGCAGGCCGATCAAAGGCCACATCCTCGCCGCGCGCCCCGGTCATTACGGCAACGTGGAGTTCGCGAAGATCATCCGCGAAATGATCCGCAAGGAAGAGAAGAATCCCACCTTCCATTACGATCTATCGAAACCACCTCTCTTCGATATCAACGCGATCGAAAAAATGCTTCCGCATCGCTATCCGTTCCTGCTCGTGGACAAGGTGATGGAGATGGACGCCACAACGATCGTCGGCGTGAAGAATGTGACGATGAACGAGCCGCAGTTCACCGGCCATTTCCCCGGGAACCCGGTAATGCCAGGTGTTCTTCAGGTGGAAGCGATGGCGCAGGTCGGCGGCATTTTCGCGCTCAGCCAGGTACCCGATCCGGAGAATTACACGACGTACTTTCTCAAGATCGATGGGATCCGTTACAGAAGGAAAGTGATCCCAGGTGATACCATTGTTTTCCATCTCACGTTGATCACACCGATCCGCCGTGGCATCGTACACATGAAAGGCATCGGTTACGTGAACGGACAACCCGCCGTGGAAGCCGAGATGATGGCGCAGATCGTGAAGGACAAGACCCCGAACAAAGATCAACGGCCTGCACGCATGGCCAGCGCCACCACAGCCTGATCAGCATGAGCATTTCGAAACTCGCGTACGTTCATCCCGATGCCCGGATCGGAAGCGATGTCACGATCGAACCCTTCGCTTCGGTCTACGGCGATGTGGTGATCGATGATGGAACCTGGATCGGGCCGAACGCTGTGCTTATGGATGGCGCGCGGATCGGAAAAAAATGCCGGATCTTTCCCGGCGCCGTGATCGGTGCGATCCCGCAGGACCTGAAATTCGCCGGAGAAGTGACAACGGCCGAAGTCGGCGATGGCACCACCATCCGCGAATGCGTCACGATCAACCGCGGCACCGTGGATCGGTTGAAGACCGCCGTTGGCAGCAATTGTCTGCTGATGGCCTACGTGCATCTCGCGCACGATTGCATCGTTGGCAACAACGTGGTGATCGCGAACAGCGTGAACCTCGCAGGCCACGTTACGATCGATGATTGGGCGATCCTGGAAGGGAACGTAGCGGTACAGCAGTTCATACACATCGGTGCGCACAGCTTCATCGCCGGTGCTTCTCTCGTGCGGAAGAATGTTCCGCCGTTCGTTAAGGCCGCCCGCGAACCGTTGAGCTACGCTGGAGTGAACGTGATCGGCCTGCGGCGGCGCGGTTTTGCCGATGATGCTGTCACACGGATCGAGGATATCTACCGCGAGATCTTCGTGCGCAACAGCAACGTGGAACGCGCCATGGCGCAGGTAGATCAGCAGTTGCAGCCTTCCCCGGAAAGGACACAGATCCTTGAATTCATCCGAAACAGCCCGAAGGGCATCATGCGTGGGCTCGCGGAGTGATCCATCGATCCACACCGATCGCATAAAGATCCTGCGACCATGCATGTGATCCTCAATAATGTCGCAAAGCAGTTCGGCCGGGAGATCATCTTCCGGAATGTGGATCTCGTTCTGGAAGCTGGAAGCCGCACGGCCATCCTCGGCCCGAACGGAAGCGGCAAAAGCACGTTGTTGCAGCTTATCGCGGGTGCGATCACACCCACCAAAGGTTCGATCGAACACCGGATCGGCGACCGGATCGTTCCGATCGATGAAGTGTACCGATCGGTGAGCATCGCTTCGCCGTATCTCGGGCTTTACGAAGATCTGAGCCTGCGGCAGGCGATCGCGATGCATTCGCGCTTCAAACCGTTCTTGTCCGGGATCACCGCCGCCGAAGTGGTCAAGATCGCCTACCTGGAACATGCGATCGAAAAGCCGGTCGGACAGTTCTCCAGCGGAATGAAGCAGCGCCTGAAACTTTCCCTCGCGATCCTCAGCGATACACCGCTCGTCCTGCTCGATGAACCGGCGAGCAACCTGGATCGAGAAGCGATCGGCTGGTACCGCGAGATCCTGCCGCATTTCATCGGCCAGCGCACGTTGCTCGTGGCAAGCAACCGCCAGCAGCACGAATTCGAAATATGCGGTGCATCGATCGAAATGGAAGCGTTGAAGGACTGAACTTTAGCGCGCAGATCCTAAATTCGCGGCCCCTGCACAGCCGCAGGCACGTAAAGATCGATCTCTCATGGCCTCCACTTCCGATGTGAACATCGGCTCCTACATCCGCTTCAATGGCGATATCTGCCAGATCATGGAATGGCAGCACCGCACGCCGGGCAACCTGCGCGCTTTCTACCAAGGCAAGATGCGCAACCTGCGCAACGGCAAGCTCAACGAGCACCGCTGGCGAAGTGGCGAGACCATGGAAGTGCTGCGCGTGGAAGTGCATGAGCTGCAGTATCTCTATCGCGAAGGCGACAACCTGGTGTGCATGAACCAGGAGACCTTCGAACAGGTGTACGTGCCGGTCGCGCTCTTCGGCGATGCGCTCAAGTTCATGAAGGAAGAGATGGTGGTGCAAGTGGGTTTCGAGAGCGACACGCCCATCTTCGCACGCCCGCCGAAAGTGGTGGAACTGGAAGTGACCTACACCGAGAACGCCGTGAAGGGCGACACCAGCAACAAGGTGATGAAGGCCGCCACGCTGGAGACCGGCGCGGAGATCAGCGTTCCCTCCTTCGTCGATATCGGCACCGTGATCCGCATTGATACCGAAACCGGCGAATACCTCGATCGGGTGAAGAAGTAGGTTGTTCGGGCGTGCCGGTTCGAAGACTCACCGTCGGGCCAATGCTTCAAGTCCTCGCTGCGCTGCGGGCTTTCCGCGAATGTCCCTCACGCAACATTTGCGTAAGCACATTCCGTTACCTTTCGCTGATCGTCATGGACCGGAACATCGATCGCGAAAGCCTGAAGAAAGCCTTTCGGTTATTCGAGTCAGGCGACATCGATCGGATCGAGATCGGCACGATCAAAGGCTTGCAGGAGATCCACCCGCATCTGTTCCATGGCTCGAACCGATCGGTTGTTTTATCATGAAGAATATGTAGATGGTATTATCGATCCTGGATAAGAATCTGGTGTTCAAATTCCGATCAGGATCTGGTCGGCAAAGCCGATCCGTAGCTTCTTGACCGTCCTGTGACATAAGATCTCATTGATCAGGACCCGTGAGAAATATCGTAAATTGGCGGTATGAAAACTTTGACAGTGAATATACCCGATGATCTTGACGTCGATGACCGGGAACTGTTGATGTTGCTCGCATCAAAACTCTATGAACAAGGAAAGCTTTCCTTGGGACAGGCTGCAGAACTTGCCGGATTGACCAAAAGAACGTTTGCTGAGGT
The DNA here is from genome assembly GCA_023418095.1 of Bacteroidota bacterium. Classification (GTDB taxonomy): domain Bacteria; phylum Bacteroidota; class Bacteroidia; order Flavobacteriales_F; family PHOS-HE28; genus PHOS-HE28. The sequence goes on along the minus strand of JAEZDL010000242.1, from coordinate 19,297 downwards.
CTTGAGCAAATACGACGTTTCGATCTTCAACTATCCTGCGACAGACCTAGGCCGGGATGTCTCTCATGCATAAAACGATAATCTCTGATACGAGTTGTTTTATCATCTTGTCCAAGATCGGTGAATTGGCGTTGTTGAGGACCGTTTATGGCAGGATCATTACCACCCCCGAAATTGTGGAGGAATATGGTGAAAAACTTCCAGAATGGGTCGAGATCAGGTCTGTTTCAGATAGGCACACTTCCAGGATCTTGGAAATGCAACTGGATAAAGGCGAGTCCAGTGCCATAGCCCTGGCGATCGAAACACCTGGCAGTACACTTATACTCGATGATCACAAAGCGCGAAGGATAGCTGAACGCTTAGGTTTGGCGTACACAGGTACAATCGGCGTGATCATCAAAGCAAAACTGGATGGTCATGTAGATAGTATCAAACCGCTCTTATCCAGAATAAAGGAAACAGACTTCCGGATCTCTGCGGATATTGAATTGCAAGCGCTCAAGGAAGCACGGGAATAAATAAGTACAATTGGCTGGACCAGATCCGCGTAAGTGGCGAAGGTGGAAAGCCCACAGGCCGTGCTTTGACGGCCGAGGACTTGCAACCGCAGACACGACCTGACAGGAATTCGCCCAACCCTTCGACGGGCTCAGGGTGACAAGGAGCGCCCCTGACAACCGACAACGGCCAACTGACAACGAAGAGCCTACCTTCGCGCCTTCATTTCCTTAAGCATGAAATTCGGCACCAAAGCGATCCACGCCGGCGTGGAACCCGATCCCACCACGGGCGCGATCATGACACCGATCTACCAGACGAGCACTTACGTGCAGGCTGCGCCGGGCGATCACAAGGGCTACGAATACAGCCGCACGCACAATCCTACGCGCACCGCATTGCAGAACGCCTTGGCGGCGCTGGAGAACGGATCGCATGGCCTCTGCTTCAGCAGCGGCATGGCCTCGATCGATGCTGTGGTGAAACTGCTCGAACCCGGTGATGAAGTGATCAGCACCAACGATCTGTATGGAGGCACCTATCGTTTGTTCACAAGGATCTTCGAGAAATATGGCATCAAGTTCCACTTCGTTGATATGGGCGATCTCACCAATGTGGAGAAAGCGCTTTCGAAAAAAACGAAGTTGATCTGGGCCGAAACGCCCACTAATCCGTTGTTACGCATCATCGACATCGAAGCGCTTGCCCGGATCGCGAAGAAGAACGGCTGCCTGCTCGGCGTGGACAACACATTCGCTACGCCCTACCTGCAAACACCGATCGGCCTTGGCGCCGATATCGTGATGCATTCGGTGACGAAATACCTCGGCGGACACAGCGATGTGGTGATGGGTGCGCTGATCGTGAACAATTCGGAACTTGCCGAAAAGCTCGCCTTCATTCAGAACAGCACTGGCGGAACGCCTGGTCCGCAGGATTGCTTCCTTGTTCTCCGTGGTTTGAAGACCTTGCATGTCCGCATGCAGCGCCATTGCGAGAATGGCCGCGCCGTCGCTGAATACCTCGCGAAGCATCCGAAGGTCGAGAAAGTGTTCTGGCCGGGATTTGCTTCACACCGCAACCATGATGTTGCGAAGCGGCAGATGCGCGATTTCGGTGGAATGATCAGCTTCACGCTGAAAGGCGATCGAATGGCCGATGCGACCAGGGTGCTTTCCAGCTTCAAGCTTTTCGTGCTCGCCGAATCGCTCGGCGGCGTGGAATCGCTGTGCGGACATCCTGCGAGCATGACGCACGCGAGCATTCCTGTAGCCGAGCGCCAGAAGAGCGGGCTTTCCGACACGCTGATCCGCCTGAGCGTTGGAATAGAGGATGCTGAGGATCTGATCGCCGATCTGGATCAGGCGCTTGGCTGATCGGTCGGGATCCCTTTTGTAGCCTGCGTTTGGTGACGGTTTAGGACGGAACGTTCCGTAACTTGCGTTCTCTTTCAGAACCTGCATGCGCCTTCTTACGCTCTTTGTCTTCGCACTTCAGTGTGCGTTTCTTTCTGCACAAATTCCAGAGAATGGTTTCACCTGCGGCGCGAATGAGCAACCTGCTCTGATCGATCGGTTCGCGAACCGGCCCGGCGCGTTGCAACGAGCACAGGCTGCGGAAGCCGAATTGGAGGAATTCACACAGGGTTTCAGCCGGGCTGGTGCTCGCAACAATTATGTCATCCCGGTGGTCTTCCACATCATTCACGATGATGGGATCGAGAACATCAGTGATGCACAGATCATGGATGCGATCCGCGTGCTCAATGAGGATTTCAATGATCTGAATCCGAACACGGTGAACGTGCATCCCGATTTCGCCGATCTGGTGGCGAATGTGGGGATCGAATTCCAGCTTGCGCGAAAAGATCCTGAAGGCAACTGCACCAACGGGATCACACGAACATCATCCTACCTCACCTACAGCGGCGACTATGAGATGATCCAGCTGATCCATTGGCCGCGCGATCGGTACATGAACGTTTGGGTCGCTGCCTCGGCCAATGGAGCCGCGGGTTACACCAATTATCCTTCGAACCTGGATGATTGGCCGCAAGGCGATGGCATCGTGATCCTTCACGATTATACCGGAAGCATCGGCACCAGCACTCCCTACCGATCGCACGTGCTCACGCATGAAGTTGGCCACTGGCTCAACCTGCGCCATTGCTGGGGGAACAGCAACGAACCGGGTTCGGAAGAGAATTGCGCCATGGACGATAACGTGGCCGATACACCGAACACCAAGGGTTGGACGAACTGCATCATCAACGGCGCCAGTTGCGGAAGCGATCGCGACAATGTTGAGAATTACATGGAGTATTCGTATTGCTACAAGATGTTCACCCATGGCCAGGCCGATCGGATGCTTGCCGCGCTGAATTCATCAGTGGCAGATCGGAACCAGTTGTGGACCGAAGCGAACATGGAATTGACAGGTCTTGCTGACGAAGCGGTGCTTTGTGAAGCGCGATTCGATCACGGGCGCACGGAGATCTGCCTTGGTGGATCGATCCAGTTCACGGACATGAGCTTCCATGCCGTGCAGGACCGGCTTTGGAGCTTTCCCGGTGGCGAGCCCTCCACCTCCACCGATCCGGCACCATTGGTGACCTATTCAACGCCGGGGACCTATTCGGTGACGTTGGAAGTGAGCGATGGCGCCAATACGATGACCGAGGCGAAGACCGATCTGGTGCACGTGTACCCCGATCCGGGTCTGCCTGTTCCCTTCTCTGAAGGATTTGAGGATATCTCCACCTTCCCCGCCAACGGCTGGTGGATCGTGGATCACGACGGTAACAATGCGTTCAGCGTGACCAATTCCGCTGCGTACAGCGGTTCCCGTTCGCTGATGCTGCAGAATACATCGGGGATGGCCGGCGAAATGGACGAACTCCGGTCGCCACCGTTGAACCTCGAAGGTGCCACCGGATTGTCGATGTCGTTCCGTTATGCCTATGCGCAACGCAATGCCGACAATGACGATCGATTGCGCGTGCATTTTTCGATCGATTGCGGAGTGAACTGGTCGATCCGCAAGAACCTGCGTGGCAACCAGGCCTTGAACACGGCCGGCTTACAAACTGGAAATTTCTTCCCTGCGGGTGAAGAGGATTGGGAACTCGCGGTGATCGATATCCCGATCAGCACATTCTATGTGAGCGATCTGTTGATGCGATTCGAATTCCTGAGCGATGGCGGGAATAACCTTTACATCGACGATATCAACATCCATGGATCACCGGTGGGAATTGCCGAAAGCGAACTTTCTGTGATCGATGCGGTACTGGTACCGAATCCAGCGGAAGATCATACTGAATTGATCATCGATCACAACCGATCGGGACATCAACGCATCGTGCTTCGCGACGTGCTCGGAAGGGAATTGCTCGTGGTTGCGAATGGAACCGTTGCATCTGGGGAACAACGTTTTCAGGTCCCGCTTGGATCGGTGGCTTCGGGAACATATTTCATCTCGATCGATGGTGAACACGGCCATAGGAATTTGAAATTGATAAAGCCCTGATCAGCTGATCTATCGATCAGGATGACCCGATCATCGGGCGCGATCTGCTCCCGGATCGTAAATGCCTCTGGGAAGGCCGGTTTCGCGTAACTTTCGCGGCCTTTGCCGTGACCTTACCTATTCGGTACTGATCAATGATCTTGAAAGATCCGCGTCGATCGATCCTCGCCAATCTGCTCTTCGCCCTGTTGATGCTGCCGCTCGCAGCCACGGGGCAGGACTGTGATACGGCCGGTTCCAACGGTGCTCTTGCTGTTTGTTCCATTAATGCGCCGATCGCTCTGATCAATTCCCTCGGCGATTCGCCCGATGCCGGTGGTACGTGGACCGGGCCGAACGGCCCTCATTCCGGCACCTTCGATCCATCGGTGGATGCCGCGGGCATCTACACGTACACGATCACGAATACGGCTCCATGCCTGAATTCCTCGGCAACGGTCACGGTTACGCTGAACCAAATGCCAGATGCGGGATCGAACGGATCGATCACCGTTTGCGGCAATGCTCCTGCTTTCGATCTTTTTGATCACCTCGAAGGAACTCCTTCCGCTGGCGGTGCCTGGACGGGCCCGGGAGGAGCACCTGTGCCGGCGATCTACACGCCGGGCACTTCGGTACCGGGGATCTACACCTATACGCTGCTTGGCCAGCCACCATGTCTGGCGGCAACGGCCACTGTCACTGTTTCGCAGGTCGCTCCGCCGAGTGCCGGATCGAACGCCAGCATCACGATCTGCTCAAGCCAGGCACCTTTCCAGTTGATCTCACAGCTGAACGGAACGCCTTCTGCAGGTGGTACCTGGATCGGACCGAATGGTCCGCATGGTGCAACCTTCGATCCCGCGACCGATCCAGGCGGTGTTTACACTTATACCGTGACCGGCACAGCGCCTTGTGCGAATGCCTCGGCCACACTTACGATCACGCGCCGCGTAGCGCCCAACGCGGGTTCGAACGCATCGATCACCGTTTGCAGCACCGATGCAAGCTTCTCTCTTCTTGATGAATTGAACGGCGCACCGGATGTCGGTGGCACTTGGACAGCACCAGGTGGTGCGCCTCATTCCGGAATGTTCCAGCCAGGTACCAGCGCAGCTGGGACCTACACGTACACGGTTACCGGCCAACTACCATGCACGCCCGCGACTGCCACGATCACAGTGACTGTTTCGATCGCTCCGGATGCCGGAACGGGAGGATCGGTGATCCGCTGTTCAAATGATGCCGCTTTCTCGATGTTCGCCCAACTCGGTGGATCGCCGGATGCTGGCGGATCATGGACCGGACCGGGCGGCGGAGCACATGCGGCAATGTTCGATCCCGCGATCGATCCACCGGGAACATATACCTACACTGTCACAGGTGCGACCGGTTGCTCCAATGCGACCGCGGCACTGAACATCGCGCTGGTGACGGCACCGAACGCCGGGGCCAATGGCGATACGCTTATCTGCAGCAATGCTTCGCAATTCCCCTTGATCGATGTGATCGATGGCACACCTGCTTTGAACGGCACATGGACTGCTCCGGGAGGTGGCGGAACTACCGGCAACTTCACGCCGGGTATAAGCGTGGCTGGTATTTACACGTACACTGTAGCCGGGCAGGCACCCTGCGCGAACGCGCAGGCGAACGCGACAGTGAATATTCAAGCTGCGCCGAACGCGGGAACGAATGGTTCCATTACAGTATGCAGTTCGGCGGGCCCGGTGAACCTGCTCGACCAATTGGGCGGAGCGCCCGCAGCGGGTGGAAGTTGGACGGGACCGAATGGATCGGCGCATAACGGCACTTATCTGCCCGGCACACAACCCGGCGGCACCTACACGTACACGGTCGCTGGAACGGCGCCCTGTGCACCTGCCACCGCAACGGTACAAGTGATCCGTGTGATCGCGCCTCGCGCAGGGACCGATGGAACGATCACCGTTTGCAATACGAACGGTCCTTTTCAGATGATCTCGGTCCTTGGCGGTAGTCCGGATGGCGGAGGAACGTGGCGGAACGCATCCAATACGATCGTACCCGGAACGTTCACTCCCGGAACAACACCTGCTGGCACCTACAGTTACGTCGTAGCCGGCACAGCACCCTGCGCGAACGACACGTCATTCGTGACCATCAATGTGAATGAAGCGCCTGATGCCGGGTTGAACGCGTCGATCCAGGCATGTTCGAATGATGCTTCCTTCGATCTGTTCACGGCACTGGGCGGAACCCCCGATGCGGGTGGTACATGGGCCGGTCCGGGCGGACAGGCTTTCAATGGGAATTTCATTCCGGCATCCGCCACTTCCGGGATCTACTCCTATACGGTAACCGGACTTGCACCCTGCCTGAACGCTACGGCGGTGGTGGCGGCCACGGTGAACTTACGACCGAACGCCGGTTCTGACGCCACGATCACACGATGTTCAACCGAACCTCCGGTGGACCTGCTCTCGATCATAGGCCCTGCCGATGCCAATGGCAATTGGAGCGGACCAAGTCCGATCGTGGGCGGCGTTCTGGATCCCAGCACCAATGCTGCTGGCGTCTATACCTACACGGTGAACGGAAGTGGAGCCTGCGAAGCTGAAAGCGTACAGGTGACAGCTGTGATCAATGCAGCGCCTGATGCAGGTTCGGGCGGTTCGATCACGGTCTGCCAGGGTGATCAGGTGATCGCACTTCATGATGTTCTTGCCGGAAACCCCGATCAGAACGGGTCCTGGAGCGATGATGATGGAACGAACCAGTTGAGCGGTGATCTGTTCTCGACGAACGGGATAGCGATCGGTACGTACTCCTTCACATACACGGTACCAGGGATCGGTGTATGCGCAAGCGACCAATCCGTGGTGGATGTGATCATCGTCTCTGCCCTGAACGCGGGATCGAACGGTTCGATCAATGCCTGCCAGACGAATACGCAGGTTGATCTGTTCAGCGGTTTGAACGGATCGCCCCAGGCCGGCGGCACATGGGCGGATATGAACGGAACGGGTGCACAATCCGGGCAGTTCTTCAACGCTTCGTTCGTTCCGCCGGGATCGTACACGTTCCAGTATCAATTGACCGGATCGGTCTCCTGCGCCACGTCCACGGCATCTGTTACGGTGAACGTTACGCAAGCGCCCAATGCGGGCATGAACGGGCAGGCCGTGCTTTGTGAGAATGGTGCATCGGTACCATTGTTCACTTACCTCGGCGGATCACCTACGGCAGGTGGCACATGGACCCGGAATTCAGAGACTGTGCCGGCGACTTACAATCCGGTCGTTCATCCACCGGGATCCTACGTGTACACGGTTTCAGGAAGCGGTCCCTGCCCTAATGCCCAAGCCACCGTGCTGGTGAGCGAAGTGGCCGCGCCGATCGCAGGAACGGGCGGGCAGATCCCGGTGTGTTGTAGTGATGGCGCCTTCAACATGACCCAGCTACTGGGTGGATCACCGCAACCGGGCACCTGGTCCTTCAACGGCACTCCACACAGCGCGGATTTCGTGCCCTGTCTTGATGAACCCGGGGTGTACGTTTACACGGTCCCCGGCCAGCCCCCTTGCGCCGCCGCCACGGCCACATTCACCATTTCGGTTACGCAACCAGCGGAAGCAGGCAACAATGCTTCAATGATGGTGTGCAGCGATGATGCACCCGTGGTCCTTCTTTCCCAATTACAGGGGGCGACCTTCGGCGGCACCTGGATCGCGCCTGACAGTTCATCGCACAGCGCATCGTTCGTTTATGTTCCCGGCAATTCGCCTGCGGGACAGTTCACTTATTCCATTCCGCCTGCCGGGCCGTGCCCTGCCGATGCTGCGAACCTTTCCATCTTCGAGAATGAAGCTGCGAACGCTGGCGGAGATGTTTCCGTGACGCTGTGCTCCAACGGACCCAGTGTGGACCTTTTCACCCTGCTTCCGGGCGAACCCGATCCAACAGGAACGTGGACAGGCCCCGGATCCACACCTTCCAATGGCGTCTTCGTTCCGGGCACCTCCACCCCTGGTGCATACGTGTACGTGGTCGAAGGCGCACCGCCCTGCATCACCGACAGTGCGACGGTGACGGTTTCGATCGAGAACGCACCCAACGCCGGGGGAAGCAATGCGATAACGGTCTGCAGCGATGCCACTGCTTTCTCCATGGTGCAGATGCTTACCGGATCGCCACAACTGGGAGGCACATGGTCCGGCCCCCTTCCCGCCACTACTCCGGTGGATGGCATTTTCTTCCCGGCCACTTCCGCTCCAGGGGAATATGTCTACACCGTCGGTGGATCAGCAGTTTGCGCACCGGCCACGGCTTCACTGCAGATCACGGTGAACGCTGCGCCGAATGCGGGGAACAACGCGAGCCTTTCAGTTTGCAGTACCGGTGGATCGGTGAACCTCTTCACCCTTCTTGGTCCTGATGCCCAACCCGGTGGCACATGGTCGATCCAGGGATCGGGTTCGCCTTTCTCCGGCACCTTCGTTCCATCCACCAATACAACTGGAGTATATGTATACACGGTGACCGGTGTCGCGCCGTGTTCCAACGATGTCGCGCTCGTATCTGTAACCTTGAACCAGGCCCCCAACGCAGGTTTCAATGGGTTGGTAACGATCTGCGCCAATTCCGGTCCGTTCAATCTGCTGGACCATTTGAACGGATCGCCGCAGGCGAACGGCAACTGGACAGGGCCGAACGGACCGCATTCCGGGATATTCATTCCCGGGTCCGATACCGGCGGGATCTATACCTACACGGTGAATGGTGCTGCGCCCTGTACCAACGCCACCGCACAGGTTACGGTGATCCAGAACGAACAGCCCAACGCCGGGCAGAACGGAGTTGCACAGATATGCAGCAACCAGCCGCCCTTCCAGTTGATCGATCACCTGAGCGGTTCGCCGGATGAAGGAGGGAACTGGTCGGCACCGAATGGAAGTGCCTTCAGTGGAACCTTCGTGCCGGGAACATCCACCGGCGGCCTGTACACGTACATCATTCCTGCGCAGGCACCCTGCATAAACGACACGGCCCGTGTTACGGTGATCCAGAGCACGGCACCGAACGCGGGGTGCAATGCCGTGGTGCAGATCTGCTCGAGCGCTGCACCACAGCCATTGCTGAACCTGCTGGGATGTTCACCTGCGGCCAACGGCACATGGACCTTGGGCGTGAACGGACCGGCACATGGACCGATCTTCGATCCATCCGTGGATGCCTCAGGTACCTATGTTTATACAGTTGCCGGATCTGCTCCATGTACCAATGCGGTCGCGCAGGTGCAGATCACGAAGGTGAACGCACCGAACGCCGGTTCGAACGGCTCCATCTCCGCATGCCTGGATGATGCGACGATCCCACTGTTCAGTGCGCTGGGTGGTTCAGCAAGCCCTGGTGGCACCTGGACGAACCTGAATTCCGCAGGAACGATAACGAACGGCGTGTTGAACGCCACGGGCGTAGCGGCCGGCACCTACCAATACAGGTACATCGTAACAGGCACCGGCCCCTGTCCGAGCGATACGGCCTTCGTGGTGGTGCAACTTTCAAGCGCACTTGATGCCGGGGAGGATGCCTCCGTGAACGTTTGCGAAACGCAGTTGCTGGATCTGTTCACAGCGCTGGGTGGCACGCCACAAGCTGGAGGTGCATGGCAGGATGTGGATGGAAGTGGTGCGCTCATCGGCAATGTCTTCAACGCGAACCAGGTGACCGAGGGATCCACATGGCGGTTCGATTACGTGCTTCCGGCCTCTTCGCAGTGCGCGGGGGATGTGGCGCGCGTTACGGTAACCGTGGTGGAAGGCCCGAATGCCGGTTGTGCCGGCCAGGTGGCGGTCTGCAGTTCCGGCACGCCGGTGCAGCTGGGGAATTCGCTCGGCTGCTCTCCCGATGCGGGCGGCGAATGGTTCGGGCCATCGGGAACAGCACATTCCGGATCGTTCGATCCGGCAACCGATGCTGCGGGCGTTTATGAATATGTTGTACCCAGCGTGGGTAACTGCCCGGCGGATTCAACGACCGTAACGGTCACGATCCAGCAGGCCCCGAATGCGGGTGAGGATGCTTCGATATCGATCTGTTCCACCGATGATGCGATCGTACTCTTCGATCTGCTCGGTCCTTCGGCACAAAGCGGTGGGTCGTGGTTCCATGTTACCGGCAACATCCCCCATTCCGGCATCTACGATCCCGCGGCGAATACGCCGGGAACTTACCGGTATACCATTTCCGCTACGCTTCCATGTGCGAACGATTTCGCATTCGTTGAAGTGATCGAACCCGAAGCGCCGAACGCCGGCTGCAATGCTTCGTTGAACATCTGTTCCACACTTCCACCGATCCAATTGATCAATTACCTCGGATGCGAGCCTTCGCCAGGCGGAACATGGGTGGGGCCTGACGGAAATGAACATGGCGAATTTTTCGATCCGGCAGGCGATGCACCCGGTGAATACATCTATACATTGGCCGGTGAGGAACCGTGTGCGGATGCGAGCGCTTCGCTGATCGTGGCCGTCACACTTGGGGATCACCCCGGTACGAATGCGATCGTGGATGCCTGCATCTCCCAGACCGCGATCGATCTCTTCGAAGCGCTCGGGCCGCTTGCGGATCCCGGTGGTTCGTGGGAAGATCTCGATGGAAGCAATGCGCTCACCGGAAGTTCGTTCGATCCGTCGATCGCAGGGATCGGCCAGTGGGTGTTCCAATATTCCTTCCCATCCAACGGCCCCTGTCCGGAGACGAGCAGTACGGTAACGGTGAACGTATCGGCAGGCGCCAACGCCGGCGCCGACAGCAGCGTGGTGGTGTGTGGGGCCCTGACCGGTTTCGATCTTTTCAGCGCGCTGGGCGGTGACCCCGAAGCTGGCGGCACCTGGGAAGATCTCACCGGTTCAGGCGCACTGATCGACGGAACCTTCAATGCAAGTCTTCTGGAACCCGGCACTACCGTGCAATTCGGTTATGAGATCGTCGATCCGGGCTGCGGGCCGGTCTCCGCAGTGGTCTCCGCTACGGTCTCCGAATACCTCGATCCGGGGGTCAGTGACACGATCCAGGTATGCATCACCTCCGGACCGGTGGATCTGGTGGATGCACTGGGTGGCACACCCGATCCCGGCGGGATCTGGACCGGACCCAACCTTGCAGAGCACAGCGGCACCTTCACACCAGGAGTGGATCAGCCCGGCGCATATTTCTACAACATGCCGCCCACGCCGGAATGTGGTGCGCTCAGTTCATTCGTCCTGGTCGGATTGATCGAACTGGCGAATGCAGGAGAGGATGCCTCCATAGTGGCATGCGACACCATCTCTTCACTCCCATTGATCAGTGGGCTTGGAGGTTCACCGCAAAGCGGCGGAACATGGGTCGCGGTGGATCCTGAAGTGGGTGATGCGCTCCTGAACGGGATGCTGAACGCACAACTGCTTCCTATCGGGACCTACCAGTTCACCTACACGATCGATGCGGGTGAATGTGGCACCGATATCGCGAACCTGGAAGTACAGGTGATCGAAGGCCCGCAACCCGGTGAGGTGGTGCGGATATGCGACGAACGCTCGCGCACCTATGTGATCACGTTCCCGATCGTTTCCGGCGATCCGGCCACGTATGCAGTCTCTGGCGTCGAAGGTTCGATCTCCGGTGCACCCGACTACGTATTCACAAGCGTACCGATCCCCGCGAACCTTGATTTCGAGGTTCACGTGAGCGATGCTTCAGGCTGCACCAGCGTTCCATTGATCGGGACCTCACCGTGCGATTTCGAAGAGGACATCTTCATTCCGGAGACCTTCTCACCGAACGACGATGGCATAAACGATACCTTCATGATCCCGGGGATCGAAGGCTTCCCGGATAACCGGATCGTGATCTTCAACCGTTGGGGTGGCAAGGTGTACGAAGCGGGAGCCTATGACAATAACACCGTGGTGTGGGATGGGACATCCACTTCCGCACTGATCGGCGGAAAGGTACCGGCGGGCACCTATTTCTACGTGCTCGAGCTGAACAATGGCACCGATCCATACACCGGCTATATCTACCTGAACCGATGAACGCACCGCTTCTCCTCAGGTACCTGATCATCGGGATCGTTGCGTTCTCCGGCTCGCGTGCGATGGCGCAGCAGGATCCCATGTACAACCAGTACATGTTCAACACGCTCGCCTTCAATCCGGCCTACGCCGGCAGCGCCGACGTGCTTACGGTAATGGCCCTGAGCCGCCACCAGTGGGTGGGCTTCGAAGGAGCACCGGCCACACAGACACTGCTGGCGCATACGCCGCTGCGGTCGCAGAACCTGGCCATTGGTTTCACCGCCATCACGGACAAGATCGGTCCCACACGCCAGACCTCCTTATATGGGGACTTCGCCTACCGGATAAGGACTACGGCAAGCACGCAACTTTCCTTCGGTCTGAAGGGCGGAATCGATCTGCATCGGGCCGATCTCGGTTCGCTCACTTCGGTGGATGCCGATCCGGCAAGCGTGAACGTGAAAGGCCAGCTGCTGCCGAATTTCGGTTTCGGGCTCTTCTGGCACAGCGACACGTATTACATCGGTCTGTCAGCGCCGAAATTGCTCGAGAACGATCTTGATGTACCCGGCGCAGATATCATAACCACCGCGGTAACGGCGCGCCACTATTTCCTCATGGGCGGATATGTGCTGGACATCAACCGCGACCTCAAGTTCAAGCCGTCGTTCATGCTGCGTACCGTTGAAGGTGCACCGCTTTCGCTCGACCTGAACGCCAACTTTCTGCTGGGTGAACGCATCTGGTTCGGGGCACTGTACCGAGTAGGGAACGCCTTCGGGCTGATGGGGCAGTACCAGATCACCGAACAGCTCCGTGCCGGTTATGCCTTCGATCTCACCACCACGCGCATCGGTGCGTACAACGCCGGCACGCACGAGATAATGCTCAGTTACGATCTGCGTTTCATCCAGGGACAGACCATTTCGCCGCGATACTTCTGATGTGCATCCAACGGTACATACCGATCATCTTCCTGTGGTTCTTCGCGATAGAACTGCCTGCGCAGAACGATGCCGCTTCGATCATCGCAACGGCCGACCGGCATTTCGAGGAGATGGCCTACGCCCGCGCGATCGATGGGTACAAAGCTGCTGTGGACCTTGGCGCACGTAACGATCACGTTACGAAAAGGCTCGCGGAAAGCTACATGAACATCGGCAACACCGTGGAAGCCGAACGCTGGTATTCCGTGGTGGTGAAATTCCTGAACCGTGAAAAGAAGGATCTGTTCAACTATGCGCAGGCCTTGAAAAGCAATGGCAAGTACGCGGAAGCGGAGGAATGGATGGACCTTTACCTGTCCGAGACGAAGGGTGGCGGCGACGAACGAAGCAAGATCAGTGGTTTCGCACGCAAATTCGTGCAGGATACCGACCGGTTCAAGGTCCGATCCGTTTCGGTGAACTCCGAATATTCCGATTTCGCACCTGCCTGGCTTGGCAAGGACCAGGTGATGTTCAGCACCGCGCGCAACAAGAAGGTGGGCGTGGAACGGATCGCTGCTTGGGACCACCAGCCCTTCCTGGACCTTTACATCGCCGACATAAGTGCCGATGGCGATCTGGTGAACGCGCGGCCACTACCGGGCAACGTGAACACGCGTTATCATGAAGGACCTGCGACCGCCAGCGCCAGCGGCGACGTGATCTGGTTCACACGCAATAATTATTACAAGGGCAAGGCCCAAAAAAGCCAGCGTGGCATCAGCCGGCTCAGCATCTTCAAGGCTACGCAACAGACAGGCCGTTGGACGGGCATTGAACAGTTCATCTACAACAACAGCGAAGTTTCCACCGGCCATCCCGCGCTTTCACCCGATGGCAAAAGCCTCTACTTCGTAAGCGACATGCCCGGCGGTCTCGGGGGTACGGACATCTACGTGTGCCGCGACAAAGGTGGCAAGTGGGGCGAACCACAGAACCTCGGCCCTGCGGTGAACACGCCGTACAATGAAGTGTTCCCGTTCATCAGCAGCGATGGAACACTTTACTTCTCTTCGATCGGCCATCCAGGCCTCGGTGGGTTGGACGTGTTCGCAGCGAAGCCGGGTGAAAAAGGTGAGTTCAAGGGAGCACTGAACGTCGGCGCGCCGATCAACAGTCCCAAGGACGACATGGGATTCATGATCGATGCGAACAACCGGAAGGGCTATTTCTCCAGCGATCGTGAAGGAGGAAAAGGGGATGATGACCTGTACGCCTTCGAGATGTTCGGTGCGCTGGAGGAACGTTACATGGTCCTCGGCACCGTGATCGACCAGGTGGATGACATCCCGCTGCTGGATGCGGAAGTGCAATTGCTCGACATGGATGGAAAGGTGTTGGAGACCACACGTACCGATCCGCGCGGCGAGTATGCCTTCCCGGTGGAAAAGGACAAGCAGTACAAGCTGATCGCGAAGTATCCCGGGCGGTACGAAGGACAACGGCATTTCAGCACGGAGGATATCGAACAACAGCAGATCCTCTCCCGCGATATACCGCTCACCGATGATGCAGGCATATGGTTGCGCGGCGTTGCACAGGAAAAAGGGTCGATCGGTTTCCTTGCGGACATGTCCGTGAGCATCGTGAACATGAGCAGTTTCCATTCCGAGGAGAAACACACCAACGAAAGCGGCGACTTCGCGTTCCGCATACAGGCGAACGAGGATTTCGAACTGCATTTCGAGAAGCCGGGCTATTTCGCACGCAGCTTCGCACTCTCCACCGCCGGCATGGATACCGGCATCATCGACCTGAACGAACAGTACGATCTCTCATTTGAACCGATCATGATCGGCAGACCGATCGCACTGGGTTTCAGGCCTACGCCGGGAAAGGTAAAGCTCGATGCCGCGGCCAAGGCCGCCCTGGACCCATTGGTGGAACGGCTTACCGTGAACCCGGCCCTGCAGATCGAGATCGGCGTCCATTCCGACCAGCGTGGCAATGAGAACGAAAAACTTCGCGAAACGCAAAAGCAGGCCGATGCGATCAAGGACCACCTGCGATCGAAAGGCGTTCCAGTGGAGCAGCTCACCGCTGTTGGCTACGGATCTTCACAGCTGCTGAACCATTGCGCCAAGGGGGTGGAATGCACGGACGCGGAGCATGCGGTCAACCGCCGCGCGGAGTACCGCGTCATCGCCGTTCCTGAATAAGCGGCTCCGACATCCTTTCCGGAAGTGCTTCGGATCGGAATCCCTTCTCCGCAAGTTCCTCAAGCACCATGGGCAGCGCGATCCTCAACCGGTCCCAAGCCTTCAAACTATCGTGGAAGACCACGATGGAACCGGCCTTCACGTTCTCCATCACATTCCGGTAGCACTGTTCACCGGTGAGATCGCGATCGAAATCGGCGCTGAGCACCTCCCACATCACGATCCTGAAATGCCGTTTCAACGCGATCACCTGTTCGCGCGTGATCCTTCCATAAGGTGGCCTGAAAAGTTCACTATCGACGATGGATCGGCAACGCTGCACGTTCTTAAGATAGCTGAATTGCGAGGTCTTCCAGCCGTTGGGATGATCGTAGGTATGATTTCCGATCGAATGTCCTTCCGCCCGGATCCGATCAAGTAATTCCGGCTCACCTTCTGCATTCTTCCCGATGCAGAAGAACGTGGCTTTAGCGTTGAATTCCTTCAACCGATCCAATACCCACGGCGTGACCTTCCGGATCGGGCCATCATCGAAGGTGAGGTGAACGATGCCATCCGCTTTGGGAACGTTCCAAAGCAAGTCCCTGAAGAACGGCTTGATCAACTCCGGTGTCCGCACCAGGTACATCGGAGAACAAGGTAGTCAGCGCTCAGAAGTTCATCCGGCTGGTGCGCCTTCCCGAGGACTGAAGTTCCTGCAATTTCTGCTGGTAAGCCTGCTCGATCCGATCGAATCGTTGCTCGAGTGCACTGCCGAGCGCTGTGTCATGGCTCATCGTCGTGCTCATCAATCGGCCCATCACAGCATGCGCGATCGCCATTTCATTGTCCATCTGAAGTGCGAAACGCGGCTCCAACGACAGGTGCCAGTTGAGGTTCTCCTCCATGATGGTGAAGAGCCTTTCGCTCAACACGTTCGCTTTCTCAACATCACCGATCGTATAGTACGCTTCCACGGTGGGCAGCATGATCCGATCGAACGGCACGTTGCGCTCCGGCATCTTCTCCAGTGAGATATCAAGGATCGTTCGCGCATCCTCCTCCCTACCCTCTTCGATCAACTGCTCGGCAAGTGTGCTCAGTTGCAGGCGAAGGTTCGTGGTCATGCGGAGTATGTTCTCATCGAGGTAGATATCCTTCTCGGTATCCATGTTGCCCCAACGGAATTTCTCGGTCACGTTCTCGAACATGATATCCGTGGCCACACGTCCGTTCTGGTTCGGATCCCGGTTCGGCGTGTTCGCAGGAACAAGCCTGTACGTAAGGCCTTCCAACTGGAAATGATCCTGAAGGTTGATGTAGCTGTCCGGACCGGTCGTCACCGCGAAATAGATCGGACGTTGCCAGTTGAAATTCGCCAGCATGTCCAGCACCATCAGGTGGTTCTTGAAAATCACCTGCCGCTTGATCTGCCAGTTCACCGCAGGCACCCAGGCCGTGTCGCCGGGTTGCAATGTTCCCGATCCGAATACCGCAGCGCTATCCGCAGGAATGCTGAACCGATCGGTGGGGAACCAGGCATCCTTGCCGCCCCGGGTGAAGATCTGCTGGAGGTTCTTGTCGTTCGTCACGAACGCCATCATTTCCTTGATGTTCCTGTATTGCTGCTTGTCGCCCTGCGGGATCAGCGCCACAACATCACGCGTGCCCTGCCGGTATTTCTCAGGTGCCATTTCGATCGGCAGTGGGGTGCTCTCGTATGCCTGGCGGCGCATCTGATCGGCGTACCAATCGGTGTTCAGCAGGCTCAGGTTCACCACGCGAACATCGGTGCGCACGCCTTCAACTTCCTGAGCGTACCACAGCGGGAACGTATCGTTGTCGCCGTTGGTGAACAGGATCGCGTTCGGCGCGCAGCTTTGCAGATAATCCCACGCAAGATCTCGGGCGGGTTTGCGATGGCTACGATCGTGATCGTCCCAACCATCGGCCACCATCACCGCAGGAACTGCAAGCCCCACGAGCGAAGCCAGCGTACCGTTCAGCATATCGTTCCTCAAGCTCTTTCCGATCAGGTGGAAGAGCATCAATGCCGCTCCGCCGACGACGCCCATGTAAAGGATCATGTACGACATGGAATGATCGGAAGTGGCCGCATCCTGGAATAGGGCTTCGAGCATGTATTTCACCACTCCAAGTCCGAGCACGAAACCGATGGCGTGGACCAGATCGCGTTGCACAATGGATCGGGCGGCTTCATAGAATGCGATCACACCAAGACCGATCCAGATCGCGAACGCATAGAACGATCCCACGTATGCGTAATCCCGTTCACGCGGCTGGTACGGGGTCTGGTTCAGGTAGATCACGATCGCGAGACCGGTGAAGAAGAACAGGAGCATCACCACGATCCAATCACGCGTGTGACGTACCAGTTGGAACACCATGCCGATCACACCGAGCAGCAATGGAAGCAGGTAGAATTTGTTGAACGCCTTGTTGTCCCTCATCGAACTCGGGACCTGATCCTGGTTGCCGAGCCGTTGTTCATCGATGAATTTGATGCCGGTGAGCCAGTTGCCTTCACCGATCCCGCCGTGCCCTTGCAGATCATTCTGCCTTCCAGCGAAATTCCACATGAAATACCGGCCATACATCCAGTTCACCTGGTAGGAGAAGAAGAAGTCGAAATTCTCGCCTTGCGTAGGCTTGTGGATGATCGTCGGTTTCCCTTCGCGATCGGTGGTGCGCATCGGTGTTCCGCGGAAATCAGTCCAATCCTTGTACGCTTCAATGTGCGATCCCTTGCTGCTGTACATGCGCGGGAAGAACATGGTGAACTGCGGATCGTACACCGGCTCCACTCCTTTCCGAGCGTCGGTGATCACGTACTTGTGATCGATCGTGTGGTCTGGGTTCTCTTCCACGAAATGCTTCGCGCTCCACTTGTCGTAGAAGTTCTGCACGGGCCGGCCGTTCTGCAACACCTGGTAGGTGGCCGTGTACACCGGTGTTCCGTCCTGCCTTTCGTTCGTGTACGGCGTATCCCAGAACTGGCCGGTAAGCAGCGGCCGATCGCCGTATTGTTCGCGATTCAAATAGCTGAGCAAATTGAAAACGTTCTCGGGATTGTTCTCATCGATCGGTGGATTGGCCGCGCTGCGGATCACGATCATGGCATAGGTGCTGTAGCCCAACAGGATCACGGTGACGCCCAATACCATCGTGTTCCAGAGCACATGTCCGTTCCGCTGCGTCCACATCAGCAGCCATACGATCGCGCCGGTGAGCAGTAGCGAATAGACGAGGTTGCCGGTATTGAACGGAAGACCGAAGTCGTTCACGAAAAGCAGTTCGAACCAACCGGCCACTTTCACGATCCCCGGAATGATGATGGCCTGGATCGCACCAAGGATCAGCGCTGAAACGACGAACGTCATCACGATCCCCCGCGGCGTCACCTTGTACCGTTGGAAGTAATAGACGAAAGCGATCGCAGGGATGGCAAGCAGGTTGAGCAGGTGAACGCCGATGCTCAAGCCCATCAGGTACGCGATCAGGATCAGCCAGCGCGTGGAATGGGCACGGCCCGCTTCGCTTTCCCATTTCAGGATCCCCCAAAAAACGATCGCAGTGAAGAAGCTCGAAAGCGCATAAACTTCACCTTCCACGGCGCTGAACCAGAAACTGTCGCTCCATGTGTACGCCAGTGAACCAACAACGGCGCTGCCAAGGATCGCGATCAGTCCTCCGATCGTAAGTGCTGCATCATTCCGCGTTACCAGCTTGAAGGCCATATGCGTGATGCTCCAGAAAAGAAAGAGAATGGTGAAAGCGCTCGCGAGTGCGCTCAACGCGTTCACTGCAACAGGCACCGCTTCAGGCCCAACGAACGCTGCGGCGACACGCGCCAGGATCATGTAGAAAGGTGCGCCCGGGGGATGGCCGACCTGGAGTTTATAGGCCGTTGCGATGAATTCGCCAGCATCCCAGAAGCTCGCCGTAGGTTCGATCGTAGAGAGATAGGTCCACGCCGCGATCAAGAAAACGAGCCATCCGGTGATCAGGTTCCACCGCCTGTACGTACCGAGCAATTGTTCTGGTGCCATAAGTTCCACGCCTTGAACCCGAAGGGATCCTCTTCAGCGGGGCGAAAATA
>JAEZDL010000226.1 GCA_023418095.1 Bacteroidota bacterium | reverse complement strand
CCACTACGCTGGGCGTGGTGCGCTTGCCTTCGCTGTTGGGGATCACCACCGGCTCGTTGCCCTCCATCACGGCTACGCAGCTGTTGGTCGTTCCCAGGTCGATCCCGATGATCTTGCTCATGTGTCTCTTTTCTTATCGATGATCCCGGATCAGTCCGGCAGACCTGCCGCTGTCAATGAATGTGCCACCACTCTTCACCGATCGCTTCTCTGTCACATCAACAAAAAAGCCCGCATTTCTGCGGACTTTTCAACTGTCAAAAAGACAGAATGACATCTTGCCGATGATCAGTCACAGAGCAGGTTCTCGCCAACGAAGTAGCAGAAATTTCTGTTCGCGAGCGATCCGGTGATCATCTCGTTCATGGTGATCGTCGTTAGTTGCTTGCCGATCACTGCCTTGCTGTACCTGCTTCCGAAGATCCCCAAGCCATTCTCCACATTGCTGTACGCGGGCCGTTCTTCAACAATGCCGCTGATCGGTTCGTTCAAGGCAAGCGCGGTATGGAATTCATCATTCGCCACATCCACTATGAGGTCGATCCCGCGAATGATCCGATGAACATTTGGTTTCACTGGCACTTGGTTCGCGATCGTATTGAAGAATCCTTCTCCTTCGATCTGTGCTTCGAACTCCTGGCCAGGTGTCCCGGAATTGCTGGCCACGCGGCTGGCGAATTTTTGCGTGATCGAATGTTCGGTGGTGTCGCCGTTCGCATCCACTTCCGAATAGTTGAAGCGCCAGCTCGCTTCGTAACGTTTGCCATAGCGGCCGCTCGTCCATTTGAAAAGGTAGTTCTGGAAACCATTCGAAGTGAACAACGTGACTTCCGTCGTAGGGGATGAATTCACTGAACTGATCGAGAAATTGTTCACCACAGTAGTGCGTGAGCTGATCTGCTTCCCCTTCACCACCAGGTCCAATTCATATTCGCTGCCCTGTTCAAGGAAAACATCGAACGTATCACCGGTCACCGGTTGCGCACCATCCTTGAAATAATAAACGGTCTGTTCGGGTGAGTAGAAATCGCCGGGCAAGCGGTTCGTTACCGTGGTATCGCGCAGCTCAAAGGTCTCAACGCGCGCGCCGGACGCGTTCAGGCGATGGATCTGTTTGTGGCTTATCTGTTCGTTCGTATACTCGTTGCTATCGCGGATCATCGCGTATTGGTACGCATCGCCTTCACCCAGAAATGCCTTGTTGATCTTGATGTACTGGATGGTATCGCGCTGGTTCAGCAGCCCATACACCACGGTAATATCCTTGTAGGGCGCGTTCACCTCCAGTTCGGTGCTGCAGCCGAAAAGCGAAAGGGCTGAGAGAAGGAAAAGCGATCTTTTCATAGGTGCGAAGCGCATGGGCGGCCAAAGATAGACGAAGCTCATCGGCAAGTAATACCGGTTCCCGATCCCGATCCACCGCTTTCCTTTTTTGGGCGTGCCCCGTCAGCCATCGCGTGCACGCGATCGCTGCCGCGTCAGGCTCCCCGCAGTACTGCGGGGCATTCCAACTCCTCAGCCGCCAAAAGCGCGGCTTCCGGGGTTTCCATTCCTATCCTTCACGCAACTTCCGGCCATGCCGTCCCGATGCTGCAAGGGTATCGATCGGCCTCTGCCGGCGCTATATTCGGAACGCATGTTCGGCCAGGTCACAGGGATCCATCATGTCACCGCGCTTTCTTCCAGCGCCCAGCGGAACGTGGATCTCTATGCCGGTGTTCTCGGACTGCGGCTGGTGAAGCGCACGGTGAATTTCGATGCGCCCGGTGTACATCATCTCTATTACGGCGATGAGGCGGGTTCACCTGGCTCGATCATGACATTCTTCCCATACGAGGATCTGGCGCGCGGCCGGCCCGGCAAAGGCCAGCTCACGGTCACCATGTTCTCCATTCCCGAAGGTTCCGTCGATCACTGGGTCGAGCGGCTCGCACGCTTCAACATTCCGGTGAAAGGCCCGCAGCAGCGGTTGGGCGGCGAGGTCTTCATCTCGTTCGAGGATCACGATGGGCTCAACCTTGAGCTGGTCGAGGCTCCCGCCGATCGGCGTCCCGGCAACAGTCTTGGGCCCGTGGCACCGGAGCATGCGATCAAGGGTTTCCATGGTGTGGTGCTGAGCCTGGACAGGCCGGAGCCCACTGTCGCGGTTCTCACCGAACAACTGGGATATCGTGCCGGCCGGGAAGGGAGCGATCGGTTCCGTTTTTCGCTCGGGGATGGGCCCGGCTCCATCGTGGACATCGTTCGCAGCCCGCACGAAATGCGTGGTCTCGCAGGTAGCGGCACAGTGCACCACGTGGCATTCTCAACGCCCGATGATCGGGGACAGGAGCAATTGCAGGAAAGCCTCTCGCGGATCGGCCTGCAGGTGACCCCGGTGATGGATCGGCAATATTTCCGATCGATCTATTTCCGCGAGCCGGGCGGTATTCTTTTCGAGATCGCCACCGAGCCACCGGGTTTCATGATCGATGAATCGCAAGAGAAGTTGGGATCGGAATTGAAGCTGCCTGCCTGGGCGGAGCCGCAAAGGAGGAAGATCGAGGAACAGCTTGCCCCGATCACGGTCGAACTTTCAAAATTCCAGGACTGATGCATCCCTACAAGATCATTTCACGAGGCGCATCCCTGCAGGATGCGGACCATGCCATGATCCTGCTGCACGGCCGCGGAGGCACGCCGCAGGACATGCTCGATCTGGCACAACGGTTCGTGAACAAGGAATGGCATCTGGCCGCGCCGCTGGCAGCGAATTCCACCTGGTATCCCTTCAGCTTCATGGCGCCGCGTGAGAAGAACGAGCCTTGGCTCAGCAGTGCGATCGGTGTGGTGCAACGGCTGATCGATGAAGTGAACGCGCACATCCCCTTCGATCACATCCATGTGATGGGCTTTTCGCAGGGTGCCTGCCTAACCACTGAGGTCATCGCGCGAACTCCGCACCAGTATGGCGGAGTCTATGCGTTCACTGGAGGTTTGATCGGTGAGCACATCGATCGATCACTTTACATAGGCGATCTGCGCGCGACGCCGGTCTACCTCAGCAACAGCGATGATGATCCACATGTTCCGTTGAAAAGATCGAAGGAAACGCTGGAAGTGTTGGAAGCACTGGGAGCGAAGGTCACGCTCGATGTTTTCCCCGGAAGGCAGCACACCATCGATCCGCAAGAGATCGATCGGGTACGTGGGTTGATGGCGGCGACCGCCTAGCGATCGGCCTTAATAAGTTCAACGTGATGCACGCGATCACCGGCGAACGCACGCAGGTGGTACATGCCATTGGCCAGGCCGGAAAGATCCAATGATCTGACCGCCGGGCCGGTGAGCACATCCACCGAGCCAGGCACCATTCTTCCAACCGCATCGAACAGCATCCATTTCACCGGACCTTCGATCCGAAGATCCATCAGGGCGAAGCCGTTCGTCGGATTCGGTGAGATCACGATCGCTTCGCTCCTATGTTTATCGCCGATGGAAGTGCAAACATCCACCACTACGTCGATCGTTGTCGTACCGGCGCACGATCCTTCTTCTTCCGCAGTGAGCGAGACCTGCCAGGTGCCTGCACCGATCGTTCCAGGATCGAACATCACCGAAGTGCCGATCCCTTCCACCGCACCGGACCAAACGCCAGCGGGCGTACCGGTGATCTCCACGGGTTCGTCCGTTATGCAAAGCAATTCCACCGGCGCGATCACAGGAATGGTCTGTTGCTCATGCACCGAAACAGTGAGCGGCGGATTCACCAGCATGCAGCCATTGGGATCGGTATACACATACACCAGCTCGTGCTCGCCAACTCCTGCGGTTGCCGGATCGAACGTGCCGTCGGCCTGCACGGGTGCGTTCCATTCACCACCGGCGGGGGAAGCAGCGAGTACCACAGGATCCTGATCGATGCAGAAGCTCAAAAGCCCGCTCTCATGGGTGATGTCCACACTACTGGCAAGCACGATCGAAGTTTCAGCCGTGGCCGAACAGCCGCCTGAAATTATCGAATAACTCAGTGGATGCTCACCCGGGCCTGCGATGAACGGAAGCAAGATGTTCCCAGCCACTCCAGGGCCTGACCAGATGCCACCAACAGGTTGCGCGAATTGTTGCAGATCGATGGAACTGGTGCTTGTGCAGAAGGCTTCCGGCGCCATGATATCGATCTGCGGGATCACATCGTTCACCACGATCACGATCGAATCGCTATTGGCGCACTGCTGCGGCCCGATCGGCTGGCGATCCAGGTGAATGGTGTACACGCCTGCGCCTATCGATGGATCGAACAGCGCATTATCACCGGCGGTCCCGCTTATATCGCCGCTCCAGGTATTGTCCGGCCAGGGCAGTTGTGCGCTTATCGTCTGTACCCCGGAATTGATGCACAGCGTATCGATCTCCACGATCTCGGCCGGCACGGTGTTCCAGACATTCAGCGGGCCCATGAACGAGTTGCAGGTCGCACCGGTCGGATCGGTGTATTGGGCCACGATCAGTTCGCCGTTGTAGTTGTTCAGGTCGAGGATGTTGCCGGGCGACAGACCCTGCCATTGCGTGGCCTGCGGCTGCGAGGTGAGTTGGAAAGGCCCGTCGCCACTGCAGACGATCGGCCCGATGAACGGTTCGATCTGCGGCCCGGTGATCACGCGCATGTTCGCAAGCCCCGCAACGGGGCAGCCTTCGGGTTCATACCAGGTGTAAGCGAGCGGTACGGTGGAAGTGCCGCCCACACTGCTTCGGTGGAACATGTTGTTGGTCACCCACGTGCCGCTCCACGTTCCGCCGGAAGGGATCGCATCGGGCAAGGGGATGCTCGGCCCGATCACGCAAACCGTATCGAACGCGGGTAATTCCAGCTGCGTGGTCGCTGGTTGAAGTTCGTTCAGGTGGAGGAGCAGGCCCGTACCATTGCGGATCAACAGATCGGCTTTTCCATCCCCGTTCATGTCCGAGAGGATCACCTGCAGTCCGCGCGCCACTCCCGGCAGATCCTGCTTCGGCACGAACCGCGCGACGCTTTCCACATAGGTGGTCCAGCGCACGGGAAGGCTGGGATCGGAAGGAACGTATACCACGGAAGCACCTTCAGCGCAACCCAGATCGGCGAAGTATCCCACCCCGGCGGTCATCACCGGCTCGATCACACGTATGGTGAATTCGTTGAACGGGATGTTCTCGCTAAGCCGGTTCTCGGCCCACTGGATCACCGTCTGGTGCGCTTCCGCGATATCGAGATCACCGTCCTGATCGATATCGATCAGTTGCGGATCCACGAACTGGTAATCGAACAGGTAGAAGAGGGGCATCTGCTGCCATTCACTCGCATCGCCGTTCACGTTCATCAGCCCGATCATGGCGTTCTGGGAGTTCATGAAGAGCACGTCGTTCCCCGGGAATTCATCGATCGCACCGGCGAGCAGTATGGTCGAAGCACTTCCTTCGATCTCGTCGGAGATGAAGCCGGGTGCACCGAAAATTCCACCGTTGTTCGCAAGGGTGGCGATCCGCGAGGTGGATCCGGTATTCACCGAAACGATGATCTCCGGTGCACCATCGCCATTCAGGTCGGAAAGCGCGATGCGGCCCGCCTCACCCGGCAGGGCCGTCACATCGACCGGTGCCGCGAAGGTGCCCCCGGCCGAAGTGGCGATCCGTATAGTGTTGCCGGTGGAAACATAGACCAGGTCCGGCGTTCCATTCCCATCGGTATCACCGAACACATGTGCACTTACCGGTCCTGTGGTGATCGCCGGAGCGAACGCCGCCAACGTGCCGGAGCCATCGTTCTGCGCCCATTTGAATTGGTCCCCGTTGAAAAAGCCCACCAGATCCATGTCGCCATCGCCGTCCATGTCGATCGGCTGCAACCGGGGCAGTGATCCATCGGTGGAGAGCGTTTGGGGTCCGCCGAACTGCGCATGGGACGTTCGCGGTGCCACCAAAAAGAGAACAATGATGCAGGCCGCAACGGCCTTCCGTGTAATGCGTTGTACCAAGGCGATGTGAATGCGGATACTAAGTTAATATGGCCGATCGCGGTGGATCGGGCCATGAGCCTGCAAATGTCGGTTTTGTGGCCCGTATTGCCGTGGATCCCAAGGATCGGTACTTACGAGGCATCCTACGGAAGCCTGGCGCGGGAGCCGATACGCTTACTTTGTGGAATGATCCGTACGCTTACCCTTCTCTTTCTCTTCACTCTTTTCCACGCTGGATCCCGGGCACAGTACAACATCGATTTCGTGGGGAAGCTGGATTTCCAGGATCTGCGGAATTCCGATCTGAGCAACCTGTGGGGCTATACCGACGAGACCGGGATCGAATACGCGATCGTGGGCGTGAACGGCAATTCGAACGACCCCGGCGGTGTTTCGGTGGTTAGCCTGGCCGATCCGGCCGATCCGCAGGAGATCTTCTTCGTGCCCGGGCCACCATCCATCTGGCGTGAAGTGAAGGTGTGGGGCGATCATGCGTACATCACCACCGAAGCGGAGAATGGCGGGGTCACCATCATCGATCTGAGCCCGCTCCCGCAGAGCACCGAACTTCCCTCCACCGTTTTCCAGGATCCCGATTGGATCACCTCGCATTCACTGTTCATCGATGAGAACGGCCGCATGTACATCTTCGGATCATCAAGCGGCAACGGCGGGGCGATCATGTACGATCTTACGCAGG
>JAEZDL010000026.1 GCA_023418095.1 Bacteroidota bacterium | reverse complement strand
GCGGTGGAAATGAAGAACACCTTGATCGCGGGCGGCACCCGTTTGCCGAGCAGCGCAAGAAGCCCGAGCACGAATGCGGTATCGGTACCCATGGGGATCCCCCAACCCGCCGCTTCAGCGCTCGAAGGCCCAACGATAAAAAGGAAGATCAAGGCAGGAAAGGCCATGCCGCCGATGGAAGCACCGATCGGGAGCATGGCGTTGCGCAGATCGGAGAATTCACCGCCCACGAATTCGCGTTTCAACTCCAGCGCCACCACGAAGAAGAACATGGCCATGAGACCATCGTTGATCAAATGGTGCAGATCCTTCTCCAGGTGGAAGCCACCGATCTGGATCGCGATGCTGTTGGTCCAGAAATGATGGTACGCATCACGCCAGGGAGAATTCGCGAGTATCAACGCGATCGCCGTGGAGACGAAAAGCACAAGACCCGAGGCGGCCTGATCGTGTATGAAGCTGTCCACCGGCCTCAGCAGCCGGTCGATCGGATCCTGTCGCATGGGTCGCGAAAATAGTCTCGCCGATCTGTACGATCCGCTCACCATGCCCAAGCCGCTGCGCGATGCGCCCCAAAAACTCGATCGCGGCGTGGACAAGTGCTACCGATCGCAACCGTTCGCCAATGATGCGAAGCGGGTGGAGTTTTTGTTCGAGTTGTATGAGGGGTTGGTGGGGGGAGGGAGCTGAAGAGCGTCCGTATTTTTGGAAACCTCAATGGCCCCAAGGCGATCAAACCAGACATTGAAGGATATGCGTTCTACTTTTTCAGCAATGAGAACAGGGAACCAAGGCATGTTCACGTGCGTAAAGGCGATGGCATGTTGAAGTACTGGCTGGAACCTGTGGAGTTGGCCGATGATAATGGGCGTATGAAGGCGCAAGAGGTCCGGCGAGCGAAGGAACTGGTCGAGGAGAACAAGGAAAGGATCATCAAGGCTTAGAACGAACATTTTGACCAATGAGACGCGAACCGATCATCCAAGATCCCATCAATGCGCTGATCCGTGAACAAGGAGTTCGTATCAATAGCGTTCATGCCATCAAGGATGCCAACTTGCTCCTGGTCTTTTTGAATCACGGCAGGATCGAGTTGCCATTGAACAGTTTCAAGCGTTTGGCCAAAGCCACTCCCAGCCAACTGCAGAAGTATGAATTGCTTCCCGATGGCATAGGGGTTGAATGGCCGGCATTGGATGAGCATTTGAGCTTGCGCGGTTTTTTACTTGCCACCATGCGTGATATGCTGCATCCGGGTGAGCCGGGTGGCCCACATGCAAAGACAGCAATGATCAGGTAGGTATTCGCCGGTTGCGTCCAAGGAGATCTGTACGATCCGCTGACCCGCTCGATCCACCGATCCACCCTACCTTACACGCACATCGATCACCCGAAAGCATGACCTATCCCTTCATTCCGATCGGTCTTCTGGCCGTATTCATCATCGTTCTGGTGTATCTGTTGATCTTCAAGAAGGACATGAGGAGATTCCGGATGGTGCTGTATCCCGGGTTGTTCTTCACCGCGATCTGGGTGGTGATCTACTACTTCATGTTGAACTGATCGGTAAGGTTTTTCGAACCGAAGTCAGATCGATCGCATTGTGGAGTAGATCGCACGTGTATGCGCGCTTCTGAAGCAGTGCCGGGAACCGTACGCGGAACACCGCTGATGCTACCTATCCATGGATCTTCGAACCATCGGCCACCAAGGCTTATGGATCCATGGACCGGATCGGAACCCGATCGTGAAATTTGCCACATGATATCCTGGCGGATCCCGTTGATATGCATCGCCCTCTTTGCTGCTGCGATCCTTTTCGCCCAGGAAGCCGCGATCGGCAAGGCGATGCAGGTGACGCATTCCTACAACCTCGATCTTGTTCCTTCACCCGATGGAAGCCGCGATGTGATGATCACCATCGTGGCTGGACGCGAACAACTTTTCATGCGGAAGGCGGAAACGGATCATTGGATCCAATTAACGAATGAAGATGCGGACCATGAAGATCCAGCATGGTCACCCGATGGGAAGCAGCTTTCGTTCGTGCTCACGATCGATACTTCACGCGTCGTGTATGTGATGGATGTTGAAACCCGATCGCGCAAGGCCGTGACACCAGCGCATGTGCGTGCGATCCACCCGAGCTGGACAAACGATGGAAAGAAGATCCTTTTCAGCACTGATGATGATCTGCGCCCACCAGCGAAGAACACATCGGAGATATATGCGGTGGATGTGGATTCATTGCGGATCGATACGCTGATCACTGGCGGAGTGAATACTTTTCCTGTGATGTCACCCGATGGATCGAAGATCGCGTTCCGGCGGATCGTGGGTGACATGAATTCCGAGGTCTTCATAGCGAATGCGGATGGTTCAGATCAACGCAACCTCACCGATCATCCCTCCTATGAAGGCTGGCCGGCTTGGTCGCCCGATGGCAGGATGATCGCTTTTGCCGCGAACCGCAACGGTGCTGACCACCAGATCCACGTGATGAACGCGGATGGATCGGATGTGCGGTTGGTGGCGGATACGAAAGGCCGGGGCACTTCACCGAAATGGGCGCCCGATGGAAGATCGATCTACTTCACCAACTGCTGGCAGCAGGGGCGCGGTGTCGGTTGCCAGATCTTCAACGCACCGATCGGTAAGCGCTGATGTGCGAAAGGGATAGCAGCGGAAAGCCCGGAAGCCCCTCACCCCCGGCGACTAAGAAGATCCAGGCTGAGGACTTGGAGCCCTTCGACTCCGCTCAGGATGAACTTATAGCCCGGTGACGCGCCCCGCAGTACTGCGGGGTTGCGAGGCATTCGCCCTACTCTCCTTCCTTCTCTTTCACATCAACGATCGCTTCGATCACGCCGTCGGATGATCGGCGTTCCCGATCGAAAGGCATGATCTGTTCCAGTTCCTTCATTCCGAGCGATCCGTTGCGGATCAATTCCTTCACCAGGCGATCGATCGATGTGGTATTCGATCGGATCGTATCCAGTGCCAGCTCCTCCGCGGCTTCGATCCATTCCTTCGCCTGTAATTCGGCCTTTTCCAGCCCCGTGCGATAACCGCCCTCCGCGCAAGCCGGGTGCTCGGCGTGAAATATCCGATCGCCCCCCAAGCCATGTTGCTTGCTCATGGTGAGTGCGAACAGCGTGGCCGATCGCAGGTCCTGACTGCTTCCGCTGGATACTTTCTCCGCACCAAGAAAATTTTGTTCCGCCGCATGGCCGCCAAGCATTCGCGCAAGGTTCGGAATTATCAGGTCGCGTGTGACGGCATTGTCACTTCGCTCCCACACGACGAAACCCCGAACGTTCGGATCGGTGGTGCGAGCGCAGATCTGCAACGGCCGCAACCCACACAACAGAAAACCGCAAATGGCGTGGCCAGCCTCGTGGATCGCATGCCGGCGGATCTCTTCATCGCTCGTGGGCCGGCGATCGGGATCCATGGGCCATTGAAGATCCAGGATCCTCTCTTTTCGTTCACTTTTGATCAGCGCGATCGGTGCGGCACTATTCATCGTCAACAGTACCTCAGCCGCATCGTTGGCGATGGAAAGAGCTTGTGCGAACAGTGAAGGAATGATGCGTTGCACCGCCTCTATCACGGGTCTCGCTCCCATTATTGCCGCGGTCCTCATTGAAGTGATCTCCGCTACGATCAATGGATCGACGCGCAACCGATGACCACTTGAAACTTGTAATGCATCGATGATGCGATCCAATTCATGCCCGATCATGCGATCGACCGTCCCAGTGCTTATCGGTGGAAAGATCAGGTGATCGGTACCCATTCGCGCCACCTGCTCGATCCTGAAGAGTCGCGACAATGCGTGCTGCATCCCGGCATTTCCGATGTCCTCATGACGCTCCATCAACACATCGCGATCGAGATCGGCCAGCGGCTCCTGTCCCATCACGTAAAGCTCGTCGAGGTTGCCGAGAAGGATCACAAGCGCCTGGCGCGCATCCACCACATCGGGCCGTTGCGCATTGGTCCGTAAACGGCGGAGAAGTAGCATCAATGCCGCGCCATCGGCCTTGGCGAGCAGATCTTCAAGCGCTGGCATGGAAGGGCGTGGTTCGGTGAACGATCGCCGCAACATTTCCAATTCGCTCTTCGGGATCGCCTGCGGTCTGCGGCTTCGTTCCTGATCGGAATAATGGCTTGTGACCAACTGCTTGAATCGCTCCACACCTTCAACGACAACGCCGCGCGCGATGCGCACACCGGCCTTGAGCGCGGTCTCCAGCCGATCGTGCAGATCGGCCAGCGCATTCAGTTCGAAATAATTCGGCCAGGTGATCATGCGGCCCGCGTCGAGCATTTCCCAGAATCGCCGCAATTCGGTGGGCTCAGCTTCCGCCAACGGACCCTTCGTGCGGGCATGCTGGAATTCATCGACCACCACAACGAACGGTTTGCCATTCAAATGCTCCGCCAATCGATCGGAAAGCTGATCCATCCAGCAATTGCTTCTGCATTCGCCCGCATCGAGCCAGAAGGTGACGTCCTCCAGATCCAATTCGCGCACCGTGCTGCGCACCAGGCTGGTCTTGCCGGTACCGGTCATGCCCCAAAGCCCGATCGTACGCGGCCGCGTTTGTGTACCTGGAAAAAGATACCATGGCGCAACAGCATTCTGCAACCTGTGGATCTCTTTCCCAAGGCCGAAATGATGCTTTTCAAGGCGATCTTGAAGTCCTTGCAACTGCCTGATACGATCGGAAAAAGTGGTGGTGCCGCTCATGGCGGCGAAGATGCTGTGAGCGGTACGACAGGGCGTGTCGAAGCGGGTGACTTATATCTTCAACGCACCGATCGCTGAACCCTGATGTGCGAAAGGGATAGCAGCGGAAAGCCCCGGAAGCCCCCTCACCCCCGGCCCCTCTCCCAAGGAGAGTAGGAAGATCCGGGCTGAGGACTT
Source organism: Bacteroidota bacterium (assembly GCA_023418095.1). GTDB lineage: Bacteria > Bacteroidota > Bacteroidia > Flavobacteriales_F > PHOS-HE28 > PHOS-HE28. The sequence continues at coordinate 8,704 of JAEZDL010000026.1, read as the reverse complement.
GGAGTCCTTCGACTCCGCTCAGGATGAATTTATAGCCCGGTGACGCGCCCCGCAGTACTGCGAGTTTGGGCGGCATTCGCCCTACTCTTCTTCCTTCTCCTTCACATCCTCGATCTTTTCGATAGGAACGATCGAGATGTCGTGCAAGCGCCAGTGCATTTCGCGGATCTCCGCTGATAGACCCTCGCAAGCTTTAGCGGTTACTTCGCCACTCTTCGGAACGATGAAGACCTCGGCAAAGTAGACCTGCCCTTCCTCCCGCGCACGCACCCGCGCATCGTCGATCCATGCCTTCGATCTCACCCGATCGGTGATCTTTTCGACCAGATCATCCTCTTCGTGCCGCTGCACTTTCATCGGGTGGCGGTCCATGAGATCGAGCACCGCATCCTTGGTGTTCTGCGCGCCTTCCTTCACCACGGTGGTGGAAATGATGATCGCGACGACGGCATCGGCCCACCAGATGCCGTAACCGACGAGCAGCATGCCGATGATGCCGGTGATCGCGGTGCGTTTATCGGCGCTCTGTGTATCGGCATCGGTGTAAAGGTTCTTGTTGTGCAACGCTTCTGCGAGCGGCTTTTTGGCGTTGCCGACGAAGTGCGAGATCACGGCGGTGATGAACAGGATCGCGATCAAGATCCAGCCTTTCCAGACCGGTGTGCCGAAGAGGGGAACGATCCCAAGGTTCGGGCGGTGCATCTCAATGAGGCTCATGACCGAATCGATCAGGATGTACAGGCCGATGCTCAGCAACGCGACCGATGCCGTAAGGAAGCTGATCGAGAACGAACGATGTTTTCCGTAAGGAAAATGATGATCGGGCCTGCGCGCGTGGAAATGAGCACCGATCAGGAAGGAGATCGAAGGAAGCATGCTCAGCATGTTCTCCACCCACGCGGTCTTGAGCAGTTGCGAATTGCTGGAAAGCATGATCATGAGACCGACGGAGACCGCCAGATAACCGATGGTGATCCAGCACAACCGTTTGGCTTTTTCAAGCTTCGGCTTCAGGTCATCGGGAAGTTCGTGGGCTTTTCCGAACAGCATCTATTCCGTGTTCTTCAGAAGCCATTCCTCCAGCTTCACCAACATGTGATTCTCGCCAGCGGCCACCAACAGAACATGGTCCATCGGCGGGAAGGGGCGCGTGGCACCCACTTTCTTCTTCCATTCGGTGTCCTTGTGGAAACCGCCGGCCGCGAGATGCAGTTCGCTTCGTTCCAACTGGCGCACGATCTCACTTTCCGATCGTTCGTGGTAATGGATCTTCAAGCCGTGATCGGCAGCGAATTTTTCGATGAGCGTGATCTCTTCACCGAGCCATTCATCGTGCTGCTTCATTACGAAAGGCGTATCGATCACCACGCCGACCTGCAACCCGATCTCATGGGCTTCCTTCCAGGTATCGTGCGGATCCCGGGGCAGCTCGCACGAGGAGAGAGAAATAATGAATGCAACGGATAGCGTGAACCCGAGCCTGCCCGCCATCCCATGCTTCATTCCCCTAAGTTACGCTCATGCGGAAGGCCGTGGTGCCAACAACTTCCCGGCGATGGATCCGGTTGTCCATGCGGCCTGGAAATTGAAACCGCCGGTGATGCCATCGATGTCCAGGACCTCCCCGGCGAAATACAGGCCCGGCACAATGCGGCTTTGCATCGTCGCCGGATCGACTTCATCCAGGGAAACCCCGCCGGCGGTGACGAATTCCTCCTTGAAAGTGGTCTTTCCCTTTACCTGGTAGCGATCGTTGGTGAGCAGGTCGATAAGCCGGTTCCGATCCCTCCTGCCGATCTCGGCGGACCGTTTTTCGATCGGGATCGAAGCTTTGGTCAACAGGAATTCCCACAATCTTTTCGGTAGACCGAAGGGATCGGAGTTGATGATCTGTTTGCGCCCGTTCTCTTGATCGTTCTGTTGGAGCAACGATCTCGCCTCCTCTTCATTCCTTCCACCGAGCCAGTTCAATTGCAGCGTGAACGCATACCCAAGATCATGCACGATCCGCGCACCCCATGCGCTCAATTTCAATATCGCGGGGCCGCTCATTCCCCAATGCGTGATCAGGAGGGGGCCGGTGGTCTCGATACCGGTCCCAATGATCCGCGCACGAACGGGATCGGCCACCACGCCCATCAATTCCCTGATCGGATCGCCGGGCATGTTGAAGGTGAAGAGCGAAGGCACAGGCGGAATGATGGTGTGGCCAAGCGCCTGCAACCAGCGGTAACTATCCGGTTTGGGACTGCCGCCGGTGGCGATGATCACCCGATCGAAGATCACGCTCGATCCGGAGGCGAACTTCAATTCGAAGCCTTCGGCATTGCCGATCGGGCTGCACGCGGCCACAGCATCGTTCTCCACGATCGCGATCCGGCCCTGGCGCGCCTGATCCATCAGGGTATCGATGATGGTCTCCGACCGATCGGTGATCGGGAACATGCGGCCGTCGGGCTCTGTCTTGAGCTGTACGCCACGGATGCTGAACCATTCCAGCGTGTCCTTCACATTGAAATGCTCGAACGCCTTCCGCAGGAAATTCGAGCCGCGCGGATAATGGCGTGAAAGCTTCTTGTTGTCCAGGCAATGATGGGTGACGTTGCATCTTCCACCGCCGCTGATGCGCACCTTGCTCAGCAGCTTGCCACTTTTCTCGATCAGCGTGATCCGTGCCTCCGGATGATGCTGCCTTGCGCTCAGTGCCGCGAAGAAACCCGCTGCACCACCTCCGATCACTGCAACACGCATTGCGCAAAGATGAGCGACGGATCAATCCGTGATCATGATCTGGCGCGCGATCATCGGCATCGCCCCCACCCTTACCGTGTAGATACCGGGAGGAAGCGCACCGACATGCACTGTCGTACCCGCTGATCCGGCGAACGCCGAAAGCACTAACCTACCGCTCACATCGATCACCATCACCTCACCAACTGCACCGACAATGATCCGTTCATCGACCGGATCATGGATGATCAGGTTATCCGCCACGGCTGCGATCCGTTCAATATCCACGAACTGGGCGCCGCAGTACGCTTCTTCTCCGCAAACCATGTTGGCAGTGAAGTGGAACATGTGATCGAGCGCAACGAACGGATCGATGAGCAGGTAGCTCACATGACCATTCCCGGGATAGGTGAGCAGGCAGTGATCGATGCCGAGATGCTCCAGCCGGAGATGGATGTCGTGGCTGCCCGAAGCGACCAATCCGATCGGATCATTGCCTATGAGGAACTCCTGCGTGTAGTATGGAACCACCTGATCGCCTATATCGTGAATGCTGGCAAGTGGCGGAGCACCGGCATCGATCCAGCTGGTATCGCCGATAGCACCACTGAAGCTATAGCACGCGGCCACTGAGGACGGGTAACCCGCATTTCCGCTCAAGCCTTCCACGCCACCGAGGCTTTCGCCCAGTGCAGCGATCTGTGGAGGGAACTCGTCATCCTCGTTCAAATACGTGGCGTGCAACGCGGCGATCGCACCGGCCGAAACCCCGCCCACGATGATCCGATCTGGATCGATGTTCCAGGGATTCCCTTCCTCCGCCACCGATCGGCGCAGGTAACGCACGCAGGCCTTCAGATCATGTGTAGCACGCATCACGGCGAGCATGGCGTTCACCGGATCGGGCTCGAACAGGCCGATGCGATAATCAGGGGCCACGGCCACATAACCGCGACGCGCGAATTCGTTGCAAATGATCTCCACATCGTTCCTGTTGCCGGATATGAACGATCCGCCGAAAGCGACGATGACCACCGGTCTTTCAATGGCCGGATCGTTCACCGGACGATAGACATCGAGATACAGGACCTGCTGGCCGCCTGAAACGCCGGTATTGCTACCGAAGGCGATCGCGTTCGTCCGCAGCACATCGGTGAAGATCGCATCGCGATAGCGGCCACCGGCACAATCCTGTGCCATCATCCACACCGGAAGAAGGATCGAAAGCAGTGATGGAATGAGCTTCAACCTTTGTGATCCCATTTTCAGATCGACAAGATACGGGCTGGAACCCGCGCCGATCAAGGAAGAACAAAAAATGGCATACGGTTCGTTAATGGGCGATCATCAAGCACGAAGTCATGAAGAAAAGCATTCTTTTAGTTGCAGCGGCGATCACCACCGCGATCGCGCAAGCGCAATTCCAGGTGAATCCGCAGGTGGGGATCACCTACCAGCAGATGACCAACCCGGGGCTTCCAACGATCGAATACCGCGCGGCCGCAGGCTGGCAGATCGGCCTTGACATGCGTTTCGGCGATCGCACCTACTTCCAACCAGGCGCTTTCTTTGGAAGGAATGCGACCATGATGAAACAGACCTTCAACGACACGATCGCGATCGAAGATGACCTGGTGCGCACCAACCTGAAACTGCGCGGCATGCTCGGTTATCGCCTGATCGATACGTACCAGTTCGACGTGCGCGTGGCGATGGGACCGAGCTACGATGTTCTGCTCGGCGTGGACAACAGGCATGATGAAGCAACGATCGATCAGGGCGACTTCCGCAGCGGAACGCTCAACTGGGATGCATCGATCGGATTCGACATGGGTTATTTCACGCTGGAACCGAGCGCCAGTTTCGGACTGAGCCGGGTGTTCAAGGATGACCTGGTGCTGGGCGATCTGGCGAGCCGTTACATCACGTACGGCGTAACGGTGGGGATCAATCTCGGGAATGATGATTGATACGACCGGCGGATGAAAGAGAAAGGCTTCGGGGGACCGGGGCCTTTCTTTTTTGCGATCATTCCGCCGCTGCGAGAAGCCGTGCCTCCAGTTCATCGGCCTGCCTCACGCCGCTTCCGCGCCACAGCAATTTGCCTTTCTGGAAGATCAGTAATGTGGGAACCCCTTGAACGTTGTAACGGGCGGCAGCCTGCGGATTACGATCGACATCCACCTTGATGATGCGCGCCCGATCGCCCAGCTTCTTCGCCAATTCCTGCAGGATCGGCGCCTGGGCCTTGCATGGTCCGCACCATTCCGCGTGGAAATCCACGAGCAACGGCACTTCGCTCTTTATAAGTTCATTGAAGTCCGCCATTTCGATCTCATTTTTCAACTGCTCCTCCTTCTTCCTTCCATGCATTGAAACCACCTTCGAGGTGCTGCACCTTGTAACCTTTGGAGATGAGGTATTCCAAAGCCTGTTCACTGCGCCCGCCCATCGCACAATAGAGAAGCACGGGGCGATCGGGATCGAGCTTCACGAACGTGGTCTCGTAATCCGGCGCGGTCCAATCGATGTTGGTGCTGCCGGGGATATGTCCTGCAGCATATTCGTTCGGTGTACGCACATCGATCAATTGCACACCAGGCCGATCGATCGCGGCCTTGAATTCATCGGGCCCGAGTTCGGGCTGTGTTGAACCTTTTTGAGCTGAAGTGACGAGCACGAACAGCATTGCGAGTAGCGATAACGTATGGCGCATACACAAAGATCGCATCGATCTGGCCGAATTGTTCCGGCCACGTAACATTTACGGCGACGCGATCGTAAATGTGCGCGATGAAAAAGATCATGGCCATTTCGATCCTGATCGCAACCCTTTCGATCGGGAAGGCCAGCGCGCAAAGCACTGATGATCGCGTGGCTTATGTACCCAGGAAAGCACCGGCCAGGACCGCGGATGACCTGCGGATCAACTTCCTTGAACCCGTGGTTCCCGGAGAGATCGGACTTGGCCTGCCCGAAGGCACCTACCGGCTGGATCTGTTGAACGCGCGCGGAAAAGTGAAGCAGACGCGCAGCATAGGTGAGTTGGAAACGATCAACGTGAAGAAACTTTCGCGTGGCACCTGGACGGTGCGTGCACATACGCCTGCAGGCATGGTGGTACGCAGGTTCTTCGTGATGGGCCGCGGCACGGTGCTTATGGAGCTTCCGCAGAGCCGGAACAAACGCTGACCCTAGCGCTGAATGCGCAAGCCCTTTGACTGGAGCCGTTCCATGCCATTCGCGGCCGGGGTATAATCCGGTACGATCGCAAGCGTCTGCCTGTAATCCACGAAGGCACTATCGAGCATTCCATCGATCTCGTAGGTGAGGCCGCGGTTGTAATAGGCTTCCGGGAACATTGGTGCCAGCGCAATAGCCTTTGCGAACTGCTGGCGCGCCGCCCTGCTGTCCTGCAAATGCTCGAGCATGATGTATCCCGTATTATACCAGGCGAGCACGTTGTCGGGATCTAGTTCCTTGATCCGATCGTAGCACTTGAGCGCGAGACTGTCCATGCCGTTCTCCTGAGCGAACATGCCCAGGCCGTATAAGGTTTCCGTGCTGTTCGGCTGCAGGTCCAATGCTGTGTTGTAATACTGAAGTGCCAGCGGATCGCGCTTCGCCCCGTGCAGAACGCCCAATTGCACAAAGGCATCGTGCATGGTTGGATCTTGTTCCACCGCGGTACGGTAACTGCTGATCGCAAGCGCCGTATCGCCGGATTCCATGTGGATCCAGCCTTTTAGGAAATACCCTTTCGCGTTCTGTTGGTCCAGGCGGAGCGCATCGTTCGCCCAACCCATGGCCTCATTGTATTCCCTTTGTAACAGCTTGATCTCAGCAAGCTTCAATCTTGGGGCCGGATCCTTTTGATCGAGTCGGGCAGCTTTACGCAAGTGACCCTCCGCCTCTTCCATGCGGATCTTCCGGAAATACAGATCACCGATCCCCTGGTGGAACTCGCTGTTGTTGCTATCAAGCGCGATCGCCCGCGACCAGTCGTTGTAGGCCAGCGTGATGCTGTCCCTCTTTTCATTCAGCCGGGCCCGATCGGCAAAGAGCGCAGCGTCCCTGGGTGAAGCAAGGATCCGCCTGTCCAGATCCACCAATTGCTGGTCGATCCCTTCCTCTTCCTGCTCCGGTACTCCAACACCATCCTTGCAGGAGGGAAGGAGGATCACGAGTGTAAGAAGAACGGGAAGAAGTTGCCTGATCATTGAAGAATGCGAAGGCCCCCGCCGATCGGCCGGGGCCTTCAAAAGTAGCCGATGGGAAGATCAGGCCGTTACCGGTGCCGATCCAGCAGCCACCGCTTCCTTGATCTTGTTCTCAAGTTCTTCGCAAAGCTCCTCGTTATCCTCGAGCAATTGGCGCACCATGTCACGGCCCTGGCCGAGCTTGTTGTCCATGTAGCTGAACCAGCTTCCGCTCTTCTTGATGATGTTCATCTCCACGCCCATGTCGATGATCTCGCCGGTCTTGCTCACGCCTTTGCCGAACATGATGTCGAACTCGGCCTTCTTGAACGGCGGGGCCACCTTGTTCTTCACCACTTTCACCTTGGTGCGGTTCCCGATCGCGTTCTCTCCATCCTTGATCTGGGTGGCACGGCGGATATCCAGGCGGATCGTGGAATAGAACTTCAAGGCATTACCGCCGGTGGTCGTTTCCGGATTGCCGAACATCACGCCGATCTTCTCCCGAAGCTGGTTGATGAAGATGCAGCAGCAACCGGTCTTGCTGATGGTACCGGTGAGCTTTCGCAAGGCCTTGCTCATCAAGCGCGCCTGCATGCCCACGGCGCTGTCGCCCATCTCTCCTTCGATCTCGGCACGTGGCGTAAGCGCGGCGACACTGTCCACCACCAGCAGATCGATGGCGCCGGAACGAATCAGGTTGTCGGCGATCTCCAGGGCCTGTTCGCCATTATCCGGCTGGCTGATCAGCAGGTTCTCGGTATCCACGCCCAGCGCTTCGGCATAGAACCGATCGAAAGCATGTTCCGCATCGATGATGGCCGCGATGCCACCGCGCTTCTGCGCTTCGGCGATCGCATGGATCGCAAGCGTGGTCTTACCCGATGATTCCGGACCGTAGATCTCAATGATGCGGCCTTTCGGATAACCACCAACGCCCAGCGCGAGATCCAGCCCGATGCTTCCGCTGGGGATCACTTCCACCTGCTCCACGGCATCGTCGCCGAGTTTCATGATGGCGCCTTTCCCGAAGGTCTTCTCCATCTTGTCCATTGTAAGTTGAAGCGCCTTCAGCTTGTCCTTGTTGATCTCTGCCATTGTGGTTCGTGTTGTGTTGTTCTCTTGTTCGATCGGTCAGTTGCCCTGAAGCACCTGCGCTGCATGCTCTTTCGTGTTCACGTCGCGGATGATCCGTTCGATCCTTCCCTTCCCATCGATCAGGAAAGTGGTGCGGATAATGCCTTCGAAGGTGATCCCCATGAATTTCTTTTGTCCCCAGACGCCATACGCATTTATCGTGCGTCGATCGGGATCGGAGAGCAGGCGGAAAGGCAGATCGTACTTCGCGATGAAGTTACGGTGCTTGCGCTGTGAATCGGCGCTTACGCCGAGTACTTCATAACCGGCCTCCAGAAGTTCATCATGCTCGTCGCGCAGACTGCAAGCTTGTGCCGTACAACCAGGCGTATTGTCCTTCGGATAGAAGAAAAGCACGAGTTTCTTTCCCTTATAGTCGCTTAAGGAAACAGGCTTTCCATCCTGATCCATTCCGGAAAGTTCCGGCGCCTTATCCCCTTCCTTGAGCATCCTGGCGGCTTGACGGGTTTTCTGTCGATTAACTGACGCACAATTAACCACAGCCATTCCGGATCGCCAAATTTTCTGTCGGGAAAAGTTTTGAACGATCGCAGTAATGATCCGGATCGGAACGAGATCGAAGGAATGATCGTTCACGAAGAATAGTGAAGGAGTGACCTTTCCACCCCGCCAAGGGA
>JAEZDL010000170.1 GCA_023418095.1 Bacteroidota bacterium | reverse complement strand
CAAGTCCGATCGATGTCTCCACCACGTACGGCACGTAGCTCTCGTTCGTTTCCGTGTCGAAGAACTGCAGTTTCTTCCCGCTGAATTTCTCGTGACTGCCGAGATCGAAATCGGTGCGGCTGTGGATACCTTCAAGCTCCTTGAAACCCATCGGGAACTGGAACTCGATGTCGGCCGCGGCGTTCGCGTAATGCGCCAGTTTGATGTGGTCATGGAAGCGGTAATGATCCACCGGAAGACCGAGCGCGCGATGCCATTTCATCCGCTTCTCCTTCCAGTGCTCGTACCACTCCATCTCCGTGCCGGGCTTCACGAAGAATTGCATCTCCATCTGCTCGAATTCGCGCATGCGGAACACGAACTGCCGCGCCACGATCTCGTTGCGGAACGCCTTCCCGGTCTGCGCGATCCCGAAAGGCAGTTTCATCCGCGCGCTCTTCTGCACGTTCAAAAAATTCACGAAGATCCCCTGTGCCGTTTCCGGACGCAGATAGATCGTGCTGCTCTCACCGCTTACGCTGCCGAGCTCCGTGGCGAACATCAGGTTGAATTGCCGCACTTCCGTCCAGTTGCCCGTGCCGCTCACCGCACATTTTATCTCCTCGTCCACGATCAGTTGACGTAACGCCACCAGATCGTTCGCCTCAAGCGCTGCTTTCATCCGTCCTTCCACCGCATCGATCCGCTCTTGGCTGCGCTTCACATTCGGATTTGTCGATCGGAATTGCGCTTCATCAAAGGCATCGCCGAATTTCTTCCGCGCCTTCTCAACCTCCTTGTTGATCTTGTCCTGGTACTTCGCCATATGCTCCTCCAGAAGCACATCGGCGCGGTAACGTTTCTTGCTGTCCTTGTTGTCGATCAGCGGATCGTTGAACGCATCAACGTGGCCACTGGCCTTCCAAACGGTCGGGTGCATGAAGATCGCCGCATCGATCCCCACGATATTCTCGTTCAGCTTCACCATAGCCTCCCACCAATAGCGCCGGATGTTGTTCTTCAACTCCACGCCGTACGGCCCGTAATCATACGTGGCGCTCAGGCCGTCGTAGATCTCGCTGCTGGGGAACACAAAACCATACTCCTTCGCATGGCCGATCAGGGTCTTAAGCTTGTCTTCGTTGGTGCTCATATTCGATCACGATCATCCTGGAAACCTTCGATGTCGCGGGCGCAAAGATGCGCAGAGGAGGGTGAAAAGGTGAAAGAGTGAAAGAGTGAGAAAGTCTTCTGACCTCGATCGGCAGGTATTCACCTTTTCACCATTTCACCATATCACTCTTGCCAGTTTTGGGCGTGCCCCCAAGGTGGCTTTCGTTCCTCAAGCCGCCTTGCGGTCAGGCTATCCGTTCCAAGTCCTCGCCGGCCAAAATGCGCCGGCTCCGGGCTTTCCACTTCTATCCTTCACGCAGCACACGTTCCAAACCCAAAATTTCGTTATCACGACCTTTGCACCCGCATGGATCTGATCCGCGACCTCGGCCTGAAGCTTCCACTGGAGAATCCGGTGCTGATCTTTTCGCTGGTGCTGTTCATCATTCTCTTCGGACCTCTCGTTCTCAACCGGCTGAAGATCCCGCCGATCATCGGGCTCATCATCGCTGGCGCGATCATCGGCCCCAACGGTTTCAATCTTCTTCTGCGCGATGCTTCGATCCGCCTGTTCGGCACGGTAGGTCTGCTCTACATCATGTTCCTCGCCGGACTGGACATCGACATGCAGGAGTTCAAGAAGAACAAGTACAAGAGCCTTGTCTTCGGCATGCTCACGTTCCTTATCCCGATGGGGATCGGAACATGGGTCTCGCTCTACTACCTCAAATATTCCATGGCCTCATCGATCCTGCTGGCCAGTATGTTCGCTTCACATACGCTGCTCGCCTACCCGATCGTGAGCCGGTTCGGCATCACGCGCAACCGATCGGTGAACATCACTGTTGGCGGCACCATCATTACAGATACGCTTGCGCTGTTGGTCCTTGCCGTGATCGTCGGTATGGTGAAAGGTGATCTGGGTGCAACATTCTGGTGGCGGCTCGGTATCTCCATGGCCATCTTCACGTTGATCGTGATGTGGGGTTTTCCTTTCCTCGCGCGCTGGTTCTTCAAGAAGGAGAACGACAGCATTTCGCAATACATCTTCGTTCTCGCCACGGTCTTCATGGCGGCATTCCTAGCGGAGCTCGCGGGTGTTGAAGCGATCATCGGTGCGTTCGCAGCCGGCCTTGCCTTGAACCGATTGATCCCGCGCACTTCACCCTTGATGAACCGGATCGATTTCGTGGGCAACGCGTTGTTCATCCCCTTCTTCCTGATCGGTGTGGGCATGCTGGTGGATTTCCGCGTCTTCTTCAAAGGGATCGAAGTGATCAACGTTGCGATCACGATGACATTGGTGGCCACGCTCTGCAAATTCCTCGCGGCGTGGTTCTCCAAACTTTCATTCCGTTTCAACCGCGATGAATTCATGCTCATGTTCGGTCTGAGCAATGCGCAAGCGGCCGCCACGCTTGCCGCCGTTATGGTGGGTTACAACATCGTACTCGATGTTCTGCCGGATGGAACCGTGATCAGGCTGTTGGGTGAAGATGTGCTGAACGGCACGATCGTGATGATCCTGGTGACGTGTACGATCAGCACCTTCACTGTTTCACGCGCCGCCGCACGCATGGCGCTCACGATCGATGAGGATGACAAGCAGGATGAGAACGTGGGTCAGAACCGTATGCTAGTGCCACTTGCGGACAAACGCGATGTGGATGCCCTGGTCGAACTATCGATCCTGATGAGCCGGCCGAAAGGACGGGAACGGCATTTCGTTCTCCACGTGATCGATGAAATGTCCGGCCGCAACGGCAACGAAGCTGAAGGAAGGCGTCTGCTCGAAAAGGCGATCAGTCTTGGCGCTGCAACGGAAACACGGTTCGATCCACTGATCCGTCACGACATCAACATCGCGAGCGGCATCGCTTACACCGTGAAGGAATACGGCATCACCGATGTGGTGCTGGGCATCTTCCCCGGTGAGACCGATCACGTTTATGGCCCGCAGGCCGATGCCTTGATCGCACGAACAACCCGCACGATCTACCTCTACCGCTACAAGCAACCCCTGGGCACCATCGATCGCATCTTCGTGGTGGTGCCGCCGAAGGCCGAATTCGAGATCGGTTTCGTGCACTGGTTCGAACGATTGAAATTGCTGGCCAAACAGACCGGCTCCTCGATCCGGTTCCATTCATTGCCACAAACGCTCGATCGGCTGAAGCTGCTCTGTTACAAGAATTCCGATGATGTGAAGGCGACCTTTGAGGAGTTGGATGCATGGGACGATCTGCTGATCGTAGGCCGCCACATGCGCGAGAACGATCTGCTTGTAGTGATAACAGCGCGCAAGAATTCGCTCAGCTACGATCCGCATTTCGAAAAGCTTCCGCGGTTGCTCAACCGCTATTTCAAGGAAACGAGCTACCTGATCATCTATCCCGAGCAGTTGGGCGAGGAGTTCATGGACCGATCGAGCCTGGATCCATCCATGGGCGAGGTGCTGGAGGAAGGCGTGAAGACGCTCGATAGCGCAGGCCGGTTCGTGAAGAAGATCTTCGGTGCGAAGAATTGAGGTTGGAGGTTGGAGCTATCCAGCATTGACGCGGTTTTGCCGACCTTTGCAGTACCGAGCGTTCGGCCGACCGCACAACTTCACGACATCTCAACCGCCTCAACCCGCATTCCAGTGATCGAACATCGCGGCACATTGATCAGCGAAGATCTTTTCGAGAAGAAGTTCGTTTGCGATCTGAATGCGTGCAAAGGACAGTGTTGTGTGGCGGGTGAAAGCGGTGCACCGTTGGAACAACACGAAGCCGATCTGCTGAAGGATCTCTGGCCGAAATTCAAGGAGTTCATTCCGGAAGCGGGGCACCGATCGGTGGATGAATATGGAACCAGCGTGATCGACAGCGATGGCGACCTCGTAACACCGCTGGTGGATGGATCGAAGGAATGCGCGTACACGATCTTTGAGAACGGGATCGCGCTTTGTGGGATCGAGAAGGCCTGGAAGGCCGGAGCAGTGGATTTTCGAAAACCGATCAGCTGCCACCTCTATCCGATCCGTGTGGCGAAATTGAAATTCCACGATGGCCTGAACTACCACCAATGGCCGATCTGCAAACCTGCCTGCACGTGCGGCGCAAAACTGGATGTGCCGGTGTTCCGTTTTTTGAAGGATGCACTGGTGCGGCAATATGGCCTGGAATGGTATGATGAACTGGAGCTGATCTACCAGACGTGGCTGAAGCGTTGACCCCAACGACGATCGGTGTCGTTGCAGCCTGTGCGTGAAGGATAGTAGCAGAAACCCCGCAAGCCCCTCACCAAAGGAGAGGGAGCGAAGCGGAACAGATCATTTCGCTGAGGAGTTGCAGCTCCCCGCAGTACTGCGGGGAGCCTGACCCCGCCTACCTGAAGTTTCGGCGGACAAAGCCCTGGAATGATCTTATGCGGGGGCACGCCCAAATTCCGATCCTCTTTTTATGCACGGCTTAGCTTTGGCGCCAGCGCATGGAAGAGAAGATCATAACGCAATCGCCGGAACCACCACGATCCACTGCCTTCATGCGGCTTTGGGTGAGCCTGCGGCAATTCGTGCGCGAGACCATGGACCTGCATTGGGAGGCGCAGGTGGATGGCACGGGCGAGATCATCCGTAAGGACATGATCTTCCGCGGGCATGTGGTATGGGTACTGGTCTGCTCGATCTTCATTGCAAGCATCGGGCTCAACACGAACAGTCCGGCGGTGATCATTGGTGCCATGTTGATCTCCCCGCTCATGGGTCCGATCCTGGCGATCGGGCTGGCGCTGGGCACCAACGACATGCGGTTGCTGCGCCGTGCGCTGATGAACTTCACGATCATGGTCGTGGTAAGCCTGATCACCAGCACGCTTTACTTCCTGATCACCCCGATCAGCGATCTGCAAACGGAGATCCTTGCGCGCACGCGCCCCACGCTGCTCGATGCTGCGATCGCGATCTTCGGTGGCATCGCGGGGATCATCGGCGTTTCGAGAAGGAACCGCGGCAACGTTATCCCCGGTGTGGCGATCGCCACAGCGTTGATGCCGCCACTTTGCACGGCCGGTTATGGGATAGCCACGTTGCAGTGGCAATTCTTCCTGGGCGCTGCGTACCTATTCATCCTCAATTCGATCTTCATCGCGCTGGCCACCTTCCTGATCATTCGTGCATTGCGGTTTCCGATGGCCAAGGAAGTGAACGCGAAGCGCCGCAAACGTGTGCGCTGGGCAATGACCATCTTCATTCTACTGCTGCTTGCTCCCAGCGGCTACATGCTCTACAACGTAGCGCAGGAGGAGGTGTTCCGCAAAAAGGTGAACACATTCCTGAAGGACAACTTCCCCTATCGTGGCGCGGAGATCCTTGAACAGAAGACGGTGGCCGGTGAGGAACGTTCGATCGAACTTTTTCTTTTTGGAACGCGGTTGAGCGAAAAGGATGTGGACGACCTGGAACGCCAGATGGCCGATCATGGACTGCAGAACGTGAAGCTGGTGTTGAGGCAGACGAGCGCTGCGGGCCTGCCTGTTGGTGATATCACGCGTGAAGTGCGCACGGGGATCGTTGAGGACCTGTTCCAACGCAATGAAGAACGACTGCGTGAAAAGGACGATCGGATCCGCGAACTGGAAAAGCAGATCGATCGTGTGCCGATGAATTCGCTGGTCGCGGAATTGAAAGCGTTGTATCCGAACATATCGCGGATCTCCTACGCCAACGCGGTTGAATGGAACGGCGAAAGATTGGATACGATCCCCGTGGTGCATGTGGCGTGGGATGCCAAGGCGCGTGCACGCAATACGCCCGATCCACGCACGATCGAACCCTGGTTGCAACAACGGTTGGGTAAGAAGGATCTGAAAGTGCGCGTGGAGGAGACGGGGAAGTGATCGCGATCATATTCCACTCCCGATCGGTGATAATTCGTAATCAACTGGGATCATGGATCATTCCATGGTGCGGATCGCTACTATGAACAGATCGTGAAAATTTCCCGCTTGCACAGATCACCAAAACGTCCCTCTCGCGATCCCGTAAGGGAATAGGAGCGTGTTAAAAACTCGTGAGATCCACGAGCCATTCCTTGTTGCTTTAAGAATACCTGCCGGGCATCTTTGTGAGCCCGGGGATGACATAACAGCACTTCGGGAAACCTTAACCAGTACTACGGAAAGTCAAAGATCGGGGTGTACGCACCTCCCAGCATACCACTGTCCACTCACCAACGGCGGGAGCCGCTGAAAAAACGAAGAAGAAAGATGAGCACGAGCACGAAACAGTCACAGATGAGCCTGGAGGATATCCTTCCGCAG
>JAEZDL010000049.1 GCA_023418095.1 Bacteroidota bacterium | reverse complement strand
CATGATGCGTCCCTGCCGATCCTAAAACTCTACCACCCGATCTACACGCTCTTCAAACCCGATCCGGCCTTCAACAAGGAAGAATGGAAACGGCAGCATGGATTGAAGGAACATGTCTTTCTCTTTTTCGGCTTCATCCGGAAATACAAGGGGCTGCACTATTGCATTGAAGCATTCGCAAAAATGGCGCAGAAGCGCGATGATGTGAGCCTTATGATCGTGGGTGAACGCTTTTGGAGCACCGTGGATCAGAAGAAATTCAGCACCAAGATCAAGAACTTGGTCTTCGGTACGCTGAAGAAGTTGTTCTTGAAGAAAAGCGATGATGAGCGCGACTACGATCCGCTTTCACTCGTGGAGAAACTCCGGCTTCAGGACAAGGTGATGGTGGTCGATCGGTTCATCCCGAACGAAGAAGTTCCGCCTTATTTTCAAGCTGCGGATGCGATCGTGCTTTTTTATGAGACCGCCACGCCCAGCGGCGTGGAATCGTTGAGCTACAACTTCAAACTACCTGCCGTTGCCACACGCGTTGGGCATTTCCCGGAAACGATCACCGATGGTTTCAATGGTTATCTGGCAGAGCCACGGAATGTGGAGGAGATGGCGCGGGTGATGGAGAAGATGATCGAGCAGCCGATACCGCGGGAGAATGTAACGGAGGCCACCAAGACCATGAGCTGGAGCAATTATGCGAAGGCGGTCCTTGCAGATCGGTAGTTGAGGTAGTTGGGGAGTTGTAAGTTGTACGACTCATAGCAGCTTTCCAACTGCCTCAACTCCTCAAGTACCTCAATCACCTCAACTGAATAAAAGCCAATGAGCGAAGCTCAATTCCTCGCCGATATGATGCGTCACTCGCACGAGTTGACCAGATCACATCTTCGCAAACTGGAAAGTGTGGATCTTCACAAACGCTTCGAAGTTGAGGGCTACCAGTTGAACAGCGCCTACTGGCTCTTCGCGCACATGACCGTGAGCCAGAACTGGCTGATCTTACGCGGAACACTGGGGCATTTCCAGAAATTCAGCTGGGCGAAGTTGTTCACGATCGGATCAGTGCCACCCCCGATCGAAGTTTGTCCTCCATTCGATGAAGTGGTGGCGAAGATGGAGGAGGTCGATCGGCTTTCCGTGGAACATGTCGCGAACCTTGATGAAACCGCACTGGGATCACCTCACCATGCGATGCTGCAATTGCCATATGGCAACACCGTGCGCGATATCATCAAATTCCACGTCCGGCACGAAAGCATGCACAATGGCCAGCTCAGCTGGCTGTGCAAGTTGCATGGGATCAAGACGATCTGATCACTGGAACATCAGCCAGAAAGTGATCATCCCGCCGAAATAGCCGAGCATCGCAGGGATCGCGATCCGCTTCACATACCACATGAAATCGATCCCCAGAATGCCCATCGCAGCAACGCCGGCCGCCGATCCAATGATCAGGATACTTCCGCCCGTTCCCGCGCAATAAGCCAGCAACTCCCAGAACGGGTGGTCCACCGGGAACTGGGTCATTGGATACATGCCCATCGCGGCAGCTACGAGCGGCACGTTATCAACGATCGCGGATAACAGGCCGATCACGCCGTTCACCATGTACATGCTTCCAAGTTGCTCATCAAGGAAGTGAGCGGCATCGTTCAAGTGCCCTGCTACCTGCAGACCTGCCACCGCAGTTAGGATCCCGAGGAAGAAGAGCACACTGGGCACATCGATCCGGCGAAGCACGGCGGTGACCTTCAAATGGCCCATGTCCGTCTCGATCTTGTTCCGGTGCATCAATTCCGTTACGATCCACAGGATACCCAGGCCCAGAAGAATGCCCATGTAAGGTGGTAGATGCGTGACCGTTTTGAACACGGGTACTCCGAGCAGGGCGAAAAGTCCGACCATCAGTACGATCAATTGCTCTCTCCGCGGCACCGCAACGTGACCAATATTACTCTCGGCGATCACATCCGGCCTTTCGATCCGACCTTTGAAGGTGAAGGTGAAATAGATCAGCGGGATGATCAGGCAGACGAGGCTTGGCAGGATGAGCTTGGCCACGATGTTCCCCGCAGTGATCTGCCCACCGATCCAAAGCATGATGGTGGTGACATCGCCGATCGGGCTCCAGGCACCGCCGGCATTCGCGGCGATCACCACGATACCGGCGAACGTCCATAGATCGTTCCTGTCCTTCACCAGCTTTCGCAGCAGCGCACACATCACGATGGCCGTTGTCATGTTGTCCAGCGCTGCGCTCAGGAAGAACGTGATCACCCCGAGCACCCATATCAACATCACCTTGTTCTGGCCGGTGATCCGATCGGTGATCACACGGAAACCTTCGTGCGCATCGATCAGTTCCACGATCGTCATGGCGCCCATCAGGAAAAAAAGAATACTTGCGATCTCACCAAGATGCTCCATCAAATGCGCCACCAGCCCTTCATGCCCATGGCCATCACCCGACCCGGCCGGGAACAATTGATCCATGCCGAGAACGAGAAGCACCCAGATCAGAACACCTGTGACCAGCGCCGTGGCGGCTTTGTTGATATTGAGCGGGTGCTCGAGCGCGATGGCCAGGTAACCGACGACGAACACCAATGCGATCAAAATGTACATGTTCCTCTTTTTTCGAATTGAAGCCGCGCAAAGGTGCGGCAACGAGGCAAGAACTGCCACCCCGGCGCAATAAAACTTCCAACAACGAGTTGGCATGCATGCTGACGCTGAAGGCTTGCCCTTCTCAATAAGCTCTTCTACCTTTGTTCTGCCTTGCTTCACAAGTGAAGTGAAGCACAACCAGCAAGGAGCAAAAATGAGCGAAGGATCAATTGCCCAGCCGGGCAACGAGGAGGAGACCAGTGGAGAGGGGGAAAAGCGCAGCCAGCGCACCTACGCTTCCTACGAACGCATCGCGAAACTATCGTTCGATCCCATGAAGGACCTGAACCTGCCTGCGAGCTACGATGAAGTGCTCAAGCGGTTCAAGCGGCTTCAGGTGATCAGGGCGATGGAAGCCCTGAACTGATCGGACCGATCTGGAAAAGCAGAAGCCCCGCCGTGATCCGGCGGGGCTTCTGTTCTTTCGATCCAGTCGAATTCCATCAGAAGATCAGCAGGCGCTGAACACCGATCACGGTTCCTACACGATCGTGTCCGCGTATGAAAAAGATCCCGGTGGGGATCCGATCCGTAGTGACGTTGTGGTCCATCCCGATCGTACGATCCAGCAGCAACTGGCCGTTCACATTGTAAAGCTCGATCCGCGTAACATCCGGTCGGATCAATTCGATCGGTGATCCGGCCGGTATCGCGGTCATTCGGACCAATTCCCATCCGGTCGGGCTCTCCTCTTCCAACCCTATTTCGATCCCGAGCAGGTTGTACGCGAATGTGCACAGGTCCTCCAGCGGCTCCGTGGGAAGATCACTGATCGTATAGTCCGTGATCGGATAGGCATCAACATATGCGGAAATATCGATCGATGCCGCATCTGCGGGCTGGCTTGTGGTGATGATCTCCAGCGGCACCGCAATGTGTTCGAGCGTGGAATCAGTGAGGATGCACGAAAAAAGATCATCCGTATCGAAGAGGAGTGCGGTCTCGTATCGCGTCGTGAAAGCAAAGTCCACATGCTCATGGTTCAATACTGCGGTAACAGCCATGCGATCTTCATGCACATCCATGTGCTGGAGCGGTACGAAAACATTGTTCGGCAGGATCACTTGATCGTTACGGCGGAGGAATAATGCTGGAGATCCGATGGTATCGGCTTGAAGGATGAATTGGGTCTCGGATGATGAATTTCCGGCTATATGATCTGCCTTATAATATCTTCTACCCATAGTATCGAAGCCAGCAGCGCCTCCATGATATTGAGGGTATATGTCATCAGGCAGCCTATAAATGTCAAGATCAAGCATTGTACCGTCCGGATCGATGTTACAGAAGAAAGCAAATCTTCCGACCGAATTCGTAAGAAGACCACCGCCAAGTAGCGAACCATTACCATCCACATCCAACCCTTCCAGACTGATCCCGGTGGGTACATTGGAATAGTTGTACTGGTTCATCCAAAGCAAGCTTCCATCTGGCGCAAGTTTCCAAATGAACAATTCCGCTCCACCGAACATACTGCGATCGATGATGTAACTATTGCCTTGTGGATCTACCATCATTCTTGCTTCGGGATGCAAGGCATACGAATAAGTTGGATCGGAAGATCCAAGGAAAATTCCACCGTAATCATTCCCTACACTGCGACTCCAGGCCATTGTGCCATCTGCCTGTATCTTATACAGTTCCAAGAAACCGCTTGCACCATCCTGATAAGTCGCCAGCAAGTGCACTTCACCATCCGGCATTGATCTCAAGTCGAGTGAATGAACGCTGGTCATTGGCAAGTAGTCATGGAACTTCTCTATCTGGATCGAATTGATCAATGCCCCGGCCCCATCCAGTTCCATTACATTGAAATAGGTCCATGCTGAATCTGGTGGCTCAGGAGGGAATGATGAGGTTTCGATCTTTCCAACGTATTGTGCGAACACGCAACCTCCATTATCCGTCATTGCCATCGCGGTGATGTTATTGTTCACCAGGTCGAAGACCGGCGGCAGTGCAGAGGTATCCTGCAACACTTTGTTCCACAACAGCCCACCCTGCGCGTCGTACTTCCTGAAAAGATGCGTGGAATCGACCCGTTGAAGTGTGATCATGCCTCCATCTGAAGTGACAATGGTCCGGATCGTAGGCGGATACGTGTCCGTATCCGGCACATCATGCACCACCTGGAATTGGGCATCGGCGCTGGAAATGCCGATCAGGGTCATGGATGAGAGAAATGCGATACGCTTGTACATGATCGAAGGATTTGAATTTGAAAAATACGCACCTATCCACCGATCGATACTTCCTCTGAAAAAAATAAGATCTGCGATCGTAAAACCACGGATCCTGTGAACGGCCTGATCCCTTGATCGGTGCAGAAAGATCAAAATGCATGATCGGGATCACACCCTGAATTTTCAACCACCTCTTGCGATCGGCCTTTTCCGATCCTAACTTCAACGCAGCCCAGCGGATCCATTCCACCAGGCATCGTTCTTTCTCTTCCCTTAATCCTCCGCCGTGCACAGCGCCTCCGGCGGAACAAAGCCTTCCAGCCATGAAAGTCTTCGATGAAAAACACATCAAGAACATCGCACTCCTTGGCTCCCACGGATGCGGCAAGACCACGCTGGCCGAAACAATGCTCTTCGAAGCGGGTCTTATTTCACGCCGCGGCCGAG
>JAEZDL010000225.1 GCA_023418095.1 Bacteroidota bacterium | reverse complement strand
GCAGTATCATCAATAAGGAAGGAACGAACGCCACCGGCTATATGCTGCGTTGTGGCGCGAACGGGACCTTGAGCTTCAATTTCGGTAATGGTTCCACCTGGGTGGAGCTTTTGAGCGCGCCAGGTGCTTTGAGCTTGAATACATGGCAGCATGTTGCCGCCACCTATGATGGTGCCAACCTTCGGATCTACCGGGATGGAGTGGAACTGAACGCACTGGCGAACACCTCAAGCATTGCCTCTACGGGAAGCGGCCAGCAGTTGACGATCGGAAACTGGTCTCAGAGCAACACCCGTCCTTTCTTCGGTCGGATAGAAGAAGTACGCGTATGGGCCGCGGCCCGTACGCCTGCGGAACTCCAGCAATTCATGTCACAGGCACTTTGCGGTGATGAACTTGGACTGCGTGCGTATTACAATTTCAACCATGGTGTGGCCGGCGGGATCAATACCGGGGTCACTACACTGGTGGATCAATCCACCAACGGTAACGATGGTACACTGGTGAACTTCACCCTTTCTGGCCAGACCTCGAACTGGGTACTCGGCAAGACCGATCTTCAACCTTGTGCCGTATGCTCTGGAACACCTGATGCAGGAACGATAACTGGTGCGGCATCCACCTGTGATGGTGCGCCGGTCACGCTCTCGTTGGTCGGTTCATCCACCGGATCGGGCATCACCAGACAGTGGTATTATGGTCCTGTAGGTAACCCGACGGCAAACGCGCTGGGTACCGGAACGTCCCAATCCACATCCACTATTCCGGTGGGCGTTTGGGAGATCGTAGTGGATGTTACTTGTGATGGCAATGGGACCACCCAATCCGCGCCATTCCAGTTCGAGAACAAACCTGTTCCAACAGCCTCGGCCTCTAACGCTGGCCCTGGATGTATCGGTGAAGGTGTCCAATTGACCGGAGTTACGGACATCGGCACCAGCTTCAACTGGACCGGCCCCAACAGCTTCGCGAGCACGTTGCAGGATCCCACGGTATCACCGATCGCAACGGGTAGTGCGGGTACCTATACGTTCACGGCAACACTGAACGGATGCACCAGTGCGCCTGCGACCACAGTAATGCTCGTGAATCCACCGATCACTTTGCAATCCGTGTTGGCCGACCCCGATCCGATCTGCGAAGGTGGTAGTACCCAACTTACGGCCAATGCGATCATTCCCGGCTATGCGGTCTCTGCGATCACATATGCTCCAGTGAGCCCTTCCGGTACACCTTCGCCGGGTCCAGCGGGTGATGATGTGCTGACTGCTGCAATACCGATCGGCTTCCCGTTCATATTCAACGGGACCACTTACTCCAACGTCTACATCTCCACCAATGGCTTCATCAGCTTCAACGCCACCGCTGGTACCGGATGCTGCTCTGGACAATTGTTGCCGACCACTTTCGAACCCAACAATGTCATCGCCTTGGCGTGGGAGGACATGAACACCGGAAGCGGAGGGACGATAGACTATTTCAATCTCACTTCGCCCGATCGCTTTGTGGTGCGATACAATAACGTGGCACGGTATCAGTTCAGCTCAGTTCCTGGTGCTGCGATCGATGGGCAGATCATCCTCTATGCCGATGGAAAGATCGAGATCCATAGTGGATCGATCACCACGGGACCTGACGATATCACTACACAGGGTGTTGAGAATGCGAACGGAACCGAAGCTTGGGTCGTTCCAGGACGGAATGCATCCACCTGGACCGCAACGGCCGATGCATATCGTTTCGCTCCGGTAGCCCCCGAATTCCTCTGGTCCCCGGCCACGGGTCTTGATGATCCAACATCACAAACTCCGATCGCAAGCGGCCTTACAGGTACCACCGTGTACACTGTGACCGCAACTGATGGTACGTGTGAAGTGAGCGGCTCTGTTACGGTGGAGGTGGGTGCTCAGGTGAGCGCCAGCCTTAACCAGAATTGTGCTGCACAGGAATTCACCGTTGATGTGGATGTGGTCTCTCTGGGTTCCGCCACCGGTGGTATTCAACTCACGTATTCGGTGAACGGCGGTACGCCAGTAGTCGTGAGCAATGTCACCGATGATGTTGCACTAGGGCCTTTCGGGATCACGGACTTCGTTGAGGTGACTTCCGATAACGGTTTCGCGGCTTGCGCCGTGGACCTGGGTTCATTCTACTCTGATTGCACCGTGATCATTGATTGTGATGCCATTACAGCATTGACGTTCGATCATTGCTATGACACGGATGATCCAAGAACGTTCGTATTCACCAGTTCAGAACCTGGCACCCCTGTGGTCCTGAAGTTCCTGCAACCAAGCCCGATCGCGACGGGTGATGGTGTGACCTTCTTTGACGGTGATCCACAGACCGGCACTCAGATCTCTGCCCCCTTGTCAGGCAATGATCTTTCATCACTCGGACCGATCTCATCGACAGGTGATATGCTTTCCTTCACCATTCAGACCAATGCTTCAGGCAGTTGCCAGGATGGTGGCGTATCGGGTGACTGGACCATTCAAGTTCGCTGTGCTGGTTGCCAGGAACCTTCTGCTGATGTGGTCACCATCGATGATTGCAGCACACAGACCTTCAACGCACTGGTGGATCTGTACTACCTCGGATTCAGCACGGTGACAGGTACTGATGCGACTTCCGCATCGATCAGCTATTCGGTGAACGGTGGAACACCAACGGTACTGCCGAACCTGGTCGAAGATGTCTATGATCTGGGTACTTATCCGCTAGGGACGGTACTCGACGTCACCATCCTGCATCAGGATGAAGGTACCTGCAACAACAACCTGGGCGAATTCACCGTGCCAGTGGAAGCATGCCCGAACGACGAGCCATGCGACGCACGTCCCTTGGTGATGAACCTCAATTACACATGTGGCAACACCACAATGGGTGATCTTGATGGGGCCACTGCATCCGGTGTGAGCAGCACATGTACGGGAACTGCCGACGATGATGTCTGGTTCGTGTTCACCGCCACAGCTCCTACACATCGCATCCAGATCCTGAACATCGATCCGGCCACCACGTTGCACCATGCACTTTTCACAGGAAGCTGCGGAACGCTCACCCTGGTGGCTGGTAGTTGTGCTACCGGTACTACGAGCAATGTGAGCGGACTCACGATCGGGGAGACCTATTATGTGCAGGTCTATTCCTCCGGCGCGGTCCCGGTAACCACTTCATTCGATGTGTGCGTAAGCGAACCTCCGATCATCGACATGCGTGCGGTAGGGCTTGTATCGCCCGCACCTGTAGGTTGCTATGGTGCTGCAGAGACTGTTACTGTCACCATCCAGAACAACTCATGGGTCACTATAGACTTCAGTGTGAACCCCACCACGGTGAACGCGAGCACCACCACTGGATATTCGAGCAGCACACTGGTGAACAGCGGTACTCTTGCACCAGGAGCCACAATGGAGGTTACCATGCCTGCCACGATCGATATGTCGGTGAACGGAACGTATACGTTCAATGCGAACACAGCAACAGTAGGAGAGCAGGCTCCGGCGAATGATGCCATGTCACCAGTGGTGCGTGTGAAGAACACTGCCACGGAAGCTCAATACACACCGGTGATCACAAGCATCACTGCAACCCCGCCGACCATTTGCTCGGGAGGAACATCCCAGTTGAACGTAACCGCCGTGGTGACCGGATATTCGGTGAATGCGATACCCTATGCTCCTGTATCACCCACGGGAGGTACGAATCCTGGCCCTTCCGGTGATGACGTGGTATCAGGCGCAGTGCCGATCGGGTTCCCCTTCGCATTCAATGGAACCCCATACACCAACGTCTACATCTCGACCAACGGATTCATAAGCTTCTCAGCCGGCATGGGTTCGGGCTGTTGCTCCGGGCAATCCATTCCTAATACGGCCGATCCTGATAACCTGATCGCGTTGGCGTGGGAGGATATGAATACCAACTCTGGAGGAACGATCGACTATTTCAACCTCACCTCACCGAACCGTTTCGTGGTCCGTTGGAACAACGTCTCGCGTTTCGGATCCACAGGGGTCGTGGATGGTCAGATCATCCTGTATCAGAACGGTACCATTGAACTGCACAACGGTACCATAACCACCGGTACCTTCGACATTACTACACAAGGTCTGGAGAATGCGAACGGTTCACAAGCATGGCCTGTCCCTGGACGCAACGCTTCCACCTGGACAGCTTCCAACGATGCCTACCAATTCCTGCCCAACACCGTCACGGACTATACCTGGACACCTGGTGGTACGCTGAGCGATCCTACGATCGCCGATCCGATAGCATCTCCAACGGAGACCACCAGTTATAGCGTTACGGTATCTGCCGGTGGATGCATCAATAGCGCCAGTGTTGACGTGATCGTGGAGGATGCATTGACCGTAGAGGTATCGGCCAGTGTTTCAACGATCTGTGCCGGAGAGAGCAGCACTCTGACAGCCCAGCCGACCGGAGGTGGACCATACACATATTCATGGTCTCCTGGTGGTGAGACCACCCAAGCCATTACGGTGAGTCCGTTGAGCACTACAGAGTACACTGTTACTGTGACCAATCCATGTGGTTCCGAAGTAGAGGCTTCAGCAACGATCATCGTGAATCCGACCCCAACTGCGACAGCTGGTGGCGTTGATGTCTGCACAGGGGAGACCTTGAATTTGATCGGCAACACTGATATCGGAACATCCTTCGCATGGACCGGTCCTGGAGGCTTCGTGAGCACACAGCAGAACCCATCGATCCCCAATGCCTCAAGCGTGAACACGGGTAACTATACGTTCACCGCAACATTGAACAGTTGCAGTTCTGCCCCAAGTAGCGTGTTCGTGATCATTGGTACTCCACCTCCCATCACCGTTTCACCGGCCGTAGCGCAATTGTGCCCGGGAGGATC
>JAEZDL010000214.1 GCA_023418095.1 Bacteroidota bacterium | reverse complement strand
GGCATCATGGCGCATTTCAACAACGAGGCGGAATTCGCCGGCGTGCTCGGTCATGAGATCGGGCATATCACCGCGCGGCATTCAGCATCGCAACAAAGCAAGGTTGTGCTCGCGCAACTCGGCCTGGTGGTGGGCATGGTGGTCTCGCCGGAATTCGCGCAGTTCGGCGACATGGCATCGCAAGGCGTCGGCCTGCTCTTCTACAAATTCGGCCGTGATGATGAGCGTGAGAGCGATCGGCTCGGTGTGGAGTATTCCACCACCATCGGTTACGACGCGAAGGAGATGGCCGATTTCTTCCGCACGTTGCAGCGCACTTCCGAAGCGGCCGGAGCACAACCGATCCCCGATTTTCTCTCAACGCATCCTTCACCCGAAGAACGGCTTGAGACCGTTGGTGAACTTGCCGCTGAATGGAAACAGAAAGTGGGCAGGCCGGAATATAAGATCGGCCACGACAGCTACTTGAAGATGATCGATGGTATCGTGTATGGCGAAGATCCGAAACAGGGCTTTTTCGAAGCCGGTTATTTCTATCACCCGGAATTGAAATTCCAGTTCAAGGCGCCGGAGGATTGGAGCAAGCAGAACACGCCGCAGGCCGTTCAAATGGCGCCCAAGGACGGCAAGGCCTTGATGACGCTCACCCTCGCGCCGGACAGTTCACTCGAGCGCGCTGCGCAAGCGACGCTGCAGAAATACGGATTGCAACTGATCGAGAAAGAGAACACAACGGTGAACGGATCACCCGCGATTGCCATGGTCGCCGATCAGCCGCCGCAAGAAGGTCAGCAAACGCAAGCGATCCGCACGCTCACCTACCTGATCCAATTCGAAGGCCGCATCTACAGCATCATGGGCATCAGCGGCAGCGCAGATTTCAACAAATACCAGCCGCGCTTCACCGAGATCTCCACCAGCTTCGATCGCCTCGCCGATCAGGAAAAACTTTCACGCCAGCCGGAGCGGATCAAGATCAGAACGGTCGCAACCAACGGAACATTGGAACAAACGCTGAAAGGTTTGCAAACACCGCAAGCGCGGCTGGAAGAACTCGCGATCCTCAACGGAATGATGCTTTCCGATCCGGTGGAAAAAGGAATGCTGATCAAGGTGGTGGAGTAGGGGAGCGCGTGAGAGCTTGATTCATCGATCGGAATTATTTGGGCGTGCCGGCTCGAAGACTCGCCGTCGGGCTATTCGCTTCAAGTCCTCGGCCGTCAAAAGCACGGCCTGTGGGCTTTCCGCTTCTATCCCTTACGCAAGATCCGTAGTAATGTTGACCCAGTAATGAAATGATTTATGCAAATGGTACGATCCAACTATATTCGATGGAAATATTCCTGGATCATGCGAATACTATCACTCATACTTTTTCTTCCATGGCTCCATGGAATGGCCCAATTCGGGCCTGCTGTATTAGTGCAAGCAGGATCGGGCGTTACTGGGCCAGGATCCAATTTTTTATTGCATGATGTGGATGGTGATGGAGCGATGGATGTCGTTCATGGTCTATGGCCCACAGGTTCGATCCAATGGTTCAGGAACAGTGATGGCTTGGGCACATTTGTTTCACAAGACCCGATCGAGCTATCCCCCAATGACAAGAGATCATTTTGTATGGCGGATATGGATCTTGATGGTGACCTTGATGTGGTCATCTATGAACGTATAGTGGATCAACACCGGATCAGGTTATTCGATAATCTGGGTAATGGAACTTTTGCTCCGCCGATAATGATCGGCGAAGGTCCGGAAATGGATCTTCCGTCGATCACCTGGGGAGAATCGGTCGGGGAATTGATCTGCGATGACATAAATGGTGACACTCTGCCAGATGTGATCTATACGACCAATGGTGGATTGAGGTGGTTCCTGAATACAGGTGTAGGAACTTTCAGTACAGTGCAGAGTTATGATCGAGGTGCGATCTCTCATCTAAGTACAACACTGCGTTTAAGTGACCTGAATGCCGATGGCCACCCCGATGTCATAACGAGTGCGGGTTTTGCGACCATCGAATTATATACGGCCATCAATGTCAGCGGTAACGCTGACGAATGGGATCCGATCTCACTTTATGCGCCCTACAATAACTATGAAAATGTGACTATGATGGATATCGACGAAGATGGGGATGAGGATGTGATGGATGTCGGAACATCGATCGAGTGGTATGAGAATCCTTCAGCACAAAATGTTGGCCCTTTCGAGTTTCATTGGATCGAGCCTGGTGAGAACAATGGATCAAGTGGCATTGGTAAGATCGGCTGTAATTCACAATACACCGTGGTTTATGGAAGATGGCCATGGGGACCAAATCAATTAAGACTTTGGTGGAGACACTACGATGACCAGCTCGGAAATTTTGCGGAGTTGCAGTTCAATGAGAGTCCAAAGGGGGTCTATTTTCGTTTGGGGGATCTCAATAACGATGGCCACTTGGATCTGGTGACATGGAAAAACGACACCACACGCTGGTATCCATACGATCCCGACTACCTCACATCCCTACTCGATCTGCAACTTCCGTTCGACACGCTCACATTGAACGATGCGCCGCAACCATTGAGCGGAGGATCGCCGGAAGGCGGCACGTATTCACTGGCTGGATCCACCGATACGATCACCGTTTTCGATCCGATCGAAGCGGGTTTGGGTGAGCATCAGTTGGTCTATTCCTACACTGATCCTTTCACCGGTTGCAGCGGAACAGATACTGCAACGGTCGTCATTGAACTTTCGACCAGCATCGCAAGGAACGATCTTGATATTGGCATCGAAGTATTCCCCAATCCCGCGAATGATCATTGTACGATCTCCTTCAGACACGGTCCTGCCGATCTTCAGTTGATCGATGCCACAGGCAGGATGGTTCGCCAATGGCGAGCGGCATCTTCGCCTATCCAAGCGGATCTGTCACCATTCCATCCGGGGATCTATTTGATGCGGACAGAACATGCAGATCAGCAAGGTCAAATTAAAGTGATCATCCAGTAGCCGACCGATCATTTCGAAACCCGGCATTTCGCGCAAGGGATAGCAGCGGCACCCCGCAGCGCAGCGAGGAGTACAGCGCCCCGCTGTACAGCGGGGAGCCCGGTGCCGCGCCCCGGCTTTTGCGGGGTGCGCCATGCGCCCAAAGTCAACGAAATGAACAGAGAAATTCGCTTTCGCGCGATTCCGGGTCAAGCCCGGAATGACAGACCGAATTCCATCATCTGATCATCTCATCATCTGATCATCTGATCAAGCGTATTCCTCCACCGGAGGGCACGTACACACCAGATTCCGATCGCCGAAGGCATTGTCCACGCGGCTTACAGCTGGCCAGTATTTCCAGTCGCGGTTCACGCTTACGGGGAAGGCGGCTTGCTCGCGGGAATAGGGGTGCTCCCACTTGTCGGAGCAGACTTCTTCCATCGTGTGCGGCGCCATTTGCAGCAGGTTGTGCTCCTTGTCGGCGTCGCCTTTTTCGATCGTGCGGATCTCTTCGCGGATGCCGATCATGGCTTCGATGAAGCGATCGAGCTCGGCCTTCGCTTCGCTCTCGGTGGGTTCCACCATCAGCGTTCCGGCTACCGGGAAACTCACTGTCGGCGCGTGGAATCCGTAGTCGATCAAGCGCTTCGCGATGTCCTCCACTTCAACACCTGCGGTCTTTTTGAAGTTGCGGCAATCGAGGATCATTTCGTGCGCCACCATGCCGTCGTGGCCGGTGTACAGGATCGGGTAATGTTCGGCCAGCTTCGCCTTGATGTAGTTGGCGTTGAGGATCGCGTATTTGGTGGCATCGGTAACGCCGCCGCTACCCAGCATGCGGATGTAGCCATAGCTGATCAGCAGGATCAACGCGCTGCCATAGGGCGCCGAGCTCACCGCATCGATCGCTTTTTCGCCGCCGGTCTCCACGATCGGATGGCCGGGCAGGAAGGGCTTCAACTTGTCATTCACGCAGATCGGGCCCATGCCGGGACCGCCGCCTCCGTGCGGGATCGCGAAGGTCTTGTGCAGGTTCAGATGGCACACGTCGGCACCGATCTCGCCGGGACTTGTGAGACCGACCTGCGCATTCATGTTCGCGCCGTCCATGTACACCAGGCCGCCGTTCTCGTGTACGATGCTCGTGATCGTTTTGATGCCTTCCTCGTAAACGCCGTGCGTGCTGGGGTAGGTCACCATCACGCAACTCAGCGTGTCCTTGTATTGCGCCGCTTTCGCCTTCAGATCCTCAATGTCGATGTGGCCTTCGGCATCGGCCTTCACCACAACCACTTTCATTCCCGCCATTACAGCGCTCGCCGGATTGGTGCCGTGCGCGCTGCTCGGGATCAATGCGATGTTGCGGCCTTTGTCGCCGCGTGCTTCGTGGTACGCGCGGATCACCAGGAGTCCGGCGTATTCGCCCTGCGCACCGCTGTTCGGCTGAAGGCTCACGGCGGTAAAACCTGTGATCTTCGCCAGCGCATCGCTCAATTCATCGATCACCTGCTTGTAGCCTTTCGCCTGCTCGATCGGCGCGAACGGATGCATGTGCGCCCATTCCGGCCATGTCAGCGGCATCAACGTGCTGGCGGCGTTCAGCTTCATCGTGCATGAACCGAGCGGGATCATGCCGTGCGTCAGGCTGTAATCCTTGTTCTCGAGCTTCTTGATGTAACGCTGAAGTTCCAGTTCGCTGTGGTGTATGTTGAAGATCGGATGCTCGAGGATCGCGCTCTTGCGCAGCATGGAGGAAGGCACCGCGATCGATCCGCCTTCATCTGGAACACCTTCGCATTTTTTACCGCATGCATCGGCCATCGCATCCAGCACATCGGCCACATCGGCGCGGCGTACGGTCTCATCCAGCGAGATGCTCACGCGATCTTTCGCGTAACGCAGATTGATCCGTTTCGCTTCCGCGGAAGCACGCAGTTTTTCGATCGTCGCGCCTGAAGGAAGTTCGAACGTGAGCGTGTCGAAGAACGATCCATTCACCAGCTTGTAGCCGATCGATTTCGCGCCTTCCGCCAACTGACGGGTTCGTGCATGCACGTTGCCCGCGATCCGTTTCAATCCGCTGGGGCCATGGTACACCGCGTACATGCCGGCCATCACCGCCAAAAGCGCCTGTGCGGTGCAGATGTTGCTTGTGGCCTTGTCGCGGCGGATATGCTGCTCGCGCGTCTGCAACGCCATGCGCAATCCGCGCCGGCCGCGACGATCCTGACTCACGCCTATGATCCTCCCGGGAAGCTGGCGCTTGTATTCATCAGTGGTGGAGAAGAAGCCCGCATGCGGACCGCCGTAACCCATCGGCACACCGAAACGCTGGCTGATGCCCACGCACACATCGGCGCCCCCTTCACCCGGCGGCGACAATAACACGAGCGCGAGCAGATCGGTGCAGACGGCAACTTTCAAACCTTCGGCCTTCGCCTTTTTCACCAGATCGCTGT
>JAEZDL010000210.1 GCA_023418095.1 Bacteroidota bacterium | reverse complement strand
GTAGCAAGGTGTACCGCTCGAAGGGCAATTCATTCCGATCGAACCATTCCTCCAGACGCAGTTCATCCAGATCTACTTCCAGCTCGATCACGCAGCGCTTCAACGGATCGCGCAATACCCCGGCATCCGCACGATCGCCCATCACCAGCGCCAGCGCACCGATGATGATGCTCTTGCCGCTGCCGGTCTCGCCGGTGATGATCGTGAGGCCTTCCTTCAGGGAAAGATCCAGTTCCTCCATGAGGAGGTAATTGCGGATGTGGAGGCGGCGCAGCATTGGTGGATCAAAGATCACACGGAGCACCGATCCGCCGATCGGAAATACCGATCGAACTTTCAACAGGCGATCAAACCTCCAACACGTGGAAAAGATGCTTGTGGCCGGTCTTGTTCAACACGGGGATCGATACGTTGAAGACCTTCACGCCGCCGGGTGCCTCACCCTCGAACGTACCAACGTGCGCATGGCCATGGAAGGCAGCGGTGACATTGCGCCGCGTGAGCGGTTCGGCCAGGCGTGAGCAGCCCATGAACGGCCAGATCGCTTCCGGCTCGCCCACCACGGTGTCGCGTACGGGTGAATAGTGCATCAACACCACTTTCTTCAGGTCCTCGTGTTCCTGATCGAGCCGCGCCAATGCACGGTCGAGGCGCAATGCTTCATCCACCGCTTCCTGCACGAATGCCTTCATGGCGCCTTCACCGAAGAAGGACAACATCTGTTTGTCGAAACCACCACCGAATCCTTTCACGCCGGCGAACCCGACACCTGCCACCGTGATCGCTTCACCATCGAGAATATGCACGCGTTCGCTCTGGAGGATCTGGCGGATCAGTTTGTGGCGCCCCTTCTCGAAATCATGGTTGCCCAGCACGGCAAGCACCGGAATGCTGCAACTGCGCAGTTCATCGGCGAGCACCTGCGCTTCCCCTTCATCACCGGTATCGGTGAGGTCGCCGCAGATCAACAGCACATCAGCACTTTCCGAGGCGTGCTTGAAGAGATCGACCCAGCGGCCCTTGTCGCTTTCCTTCACATGGATGTCGGCCACCGCGGCGATTCGCACGGGTTTCCGGTCCTTCGGATCGGTGGTCCGATCTACACGGTCTTTATCGTTGTCACTTTGTAATTCCATTCCTTGATGTCGACCTCGTATTGGGTTTGATCGATGATCGGTCCGCGGCAGACCTTCTCGAACGGCGAGGGCATATCGTATTGCTGCCGTGCGCGCTCGATCAGCTCATCGAAAAGCCAGTGCGGAATGATCTCGCGGTAATCCGATGGATAACAGAATTGGAAGGAGAGGATCTGCGCAAGCAAAAGGTGCCAGTGCGGATCCATACGGTTCAAAATGTGCTTCCAATCCATATTGGCGCCGTAGCGCAGGATCAGGTGGTTCACGTCCGATCCATCATATCGTTCCCGGTTCTGAACGTAGATCTTGCACCACAATAGTTCCTCAGCGGGAATGAACTTCACCTTGTGGCCGGCGTATTCCCCGATCGGAGCTCGCTCGAACCAGGAATTGTCCACGCGGCAGATGTTGTTCACCGTATCCCAGATGATGTCGATGAAATCCTCGCCTTTCTTCACCTTGGCGAGCCATCGCACATCGTATAATTGCGTTTCATACCCCTTGTCGGAGAAATATTTCAGGATCTTCGGGTATTCGCTGGATCGGCAGAAGATATCCAGGTCCTTGGTGTCGCGAACGATGCCGGTGTAGTGATAGAGCGCGAAGCCGCCACCGAGCATGTAGTCCACGCCGGTCTCATCGAGCAACCGCAGCGATTCCCGATAGAAGGCGCGTGCCTCTTTCGTACGCTCACCATTCACACTTTGCATACAGCGATCAATTTTTGGATCGGAAAAGAAGACTAGGGGGAATACCTTGATAAGCCTCAAGATCGTCAAAAGTCGTACCAGCGGACCATGCCGGTACCATTGCGGGAAAAGTGGGAAATGATCTCAGCAAAAAGGCGGCCCCCGCTTCTGCGAAGGCCGCCTTACAACGTGCGTTGAGCACTACCGGATCAACGGTACTTTGAAGGTGTGTTTCTCCTGATCGTGGAGCACACGAACGAACCAGATACACGTTGGCAGCGCATTGGCGTTCAAGTCGATCCTACCAGGCGTGGCAGGTGCTTTCACCGCGATATGCAACTTGCCCGTGGCATCGATCACTTCGATCATGAGGTCTTCGGGACTGCTGTACGAATGATCGATGTAGAGGCGGCCGTTCTGGGCCCATGCGTTCACGATGTTCGTGGAACCTTCGTCGGTGAGCCCGGTTCCCAATTGCACAAGCACTTCCTCGGAATGGACCACGCTGCAACCGGCGGCATCGGTCGCTGTAAGCGTTACCGTGTAGGAACCGGGTGATATGTAGATGTGCGTGGGCGATGCTTCCCCGGTGATGGTGCCATCGCCAAGGTCCCAAACGATCGTTTGTGCGTTCACGCTGGTGTTGGTGAAGATGACCGGTTCGTTCACCAGATGGATCCCGCCACTTATTTCGAACTGCGCGATCGGTGCTTCTTCGCTCACTTCGATCGCGAACACGCTTTCAAGCGTGCAACCATTGGCATCGGTCACTTCCAGTGAATACGTACCTGCCGGCGCATCGATCGTGGCCCCGGTGGATCCGTTGCTCCACAGGTATTCGTACGGCGCCACGCCACCGAGTACCGTCACCGTGATCTGCCCTTCACCATCGTTCGCGCAATTCGCCGGTATCATGTCCGTGATCGAGGCCTCCAACGCGAATGGTGCTTCCAGGGTGAATTGTTCCATCAATACGCCGCATGCTGTTCCTGAACCTTCGATCGCGACCGAATAGTTCCCGGCTTCAAGATCATCAAGACCGATCGTACCTGTTCCCGTCAACGTCTCGATCGCTTCACCGGATGCATTCATCCAGGTAACAGTTACTGGGTCTCCTGTGATCTGCACCTCGGCAGCACCGAAATCACCGGCGCACAAGGGAGCGGTGGTGGAAAGTGCGATCGGTGCAGAGGCATGCAGCATGAACCGTGGCGTGCTCCAATCATCTGTCTCACTGATCTCGAAGCTATAGGAGTTGTCCCCGTTCAATGGCGTAACGGTCCCGGTGGAAAGATCCTCAAGCGTAAGGCAGGTCAGCCCGCTCACGCCCATCACCAGCGCATCGATCGTGTAGGTGCCACCGATCGCAACGCGCACAAGTACCGGAATGCTGGTACCCTCCTGGCCAGCCCCATGCATATCGATCTGCAGATCGAACCCATCGCTGCTGCGCGTGGCGATCTGTGGTGCGTCGGGATGTGCGAACACGAATTTCAACGCATCATCGGCATCACGGGCCGGGGTTCCCAGATCGAAGATGATCAGGCTGCGATCACTGTATCCATTGATCCCGCTTCGCACTTCCAATTGCACCATGGGAACTTGGGATTGCTCCAGCCCGCCGAAGGCCCCACCTTGTGGCGCTTCGACCTTTGCACTCTCATGCACCGTTGCGGTGGCATCCGGGCCGTTCGCCTTCATCCAGAACCCCTGTGCACTTCGAATGATCCCATCCGCCGTGCCGATGCCGAAACCGTTGCTCCAGGAATCCATGTTGCCCGTGGCCGGATCGTAGAGGTAATAGGCGTTCTGTACATCGGCACCTTTTTCGATCGCGATGAAATCGATCGGGCTCGGCACCGGATTGCTCACCAGGTTGAAGCCATCCGCTTCAGGGTTCCCGCTGTCCGTCCAGGTGAGCGGGAGTTCGATCGGATCCAGGGCGATGTTCGGTGCGCCGACAAGATCGACAGTGAAGGAAGCCGTGCCCTGCAATGAATCGCCGCTCCAGGCGGCATATCCCCTTCCCTCTTCCATTGGGGTTTGTGTGCTTTCAACACCAAGCACGCCCGCATTCACATCGGCGCTCGGGATCGTTTCGTCGTAATATCTGATGCTTGGCCAATACTGTCCGTCCACAATGAATTCCGGATAGTCGGAGCCCGGGAATCCTGCGGTGAAGAAATCATCATCCAATTGCGCCACCGTGGCGCCTTCCACCGGACTGCCGAGCATCCGCCAGTTCGTTGCGCCCCCCGGAATATATCGTTGCACCGTGATGTTGCCGGTATAGGAAGCCGTGGGTGAAACCTCGCCAAGGCGGCCGGTAGCATTCTCATCGCTGATCAGCGTTACCGATCCGCTGCTCGCATCAAGATCACCATCCATCAATTCCAACGTACCGCCGATCAGCAGATCCGCGTCGGTGGAAGCACCCGCGGCCGTATTGATGCGCAGATCATGCAACGTGAGCGGATCGAAAGTGGAAACGATCGTTGGATTGATCCCCACGAGTTCAAGGATCCCTTCGTTCGCAACGATCGCACCATCGATCGCGATGGTCGAGCCATGGACCGTGAGGACCACGTCATCATCGAGCACGAGCGTTCCTCCGGTCTCCACCGTCAGATCGCTCACGCTATTATCGCTGGAATTCGTCACCGTGAAACCGTTCTGAACCACGATGCTCGCTGCTTCGTTGATGATCGCCGGACCGGGAGGCCCACCCGGGAAATTGCTCCAGATCGGATCGGTGATGTTACCACTTGCTTCACTGTAGAACGTCTGCGGACACGTGTTGCCGATGATCTCCACATTGTCCAGCGCCCAAACCTCGCCGGTGGAATTGTTCGCGATCACTAGTAATTGCACGCTCGAAGCGCTGTTGGGGATGTTGATAACGATGAAAGATGGGCCATTCGTGATCGTTCCACCCGCGGGAGCAGCTACGGTGACAGGAGATCCTGCGGTGGTTGAAGCAACGCCGGTGGAATTGAACCCCCATCGGGAATTACCCGAGGCCGATCCAGTGATCGTGAGATCGGGCGTTGCAGGAAAACCGGCACCATCGATGTTCACGTAAAAACGAACCTGGTCCGATTGTTCAGCGCCATTTCCGATCGTGGTGGATAAGCTGGCGAGCCGTGCGCGGATCGCCATATTGCTCCATTGGTTCGGGAAGATGGTCCCGAGCTCAAGTGTTGCCGTGGTATTGTTCACCTGCCAGGATGCCGGTGCTGAAAGGATGCGTTGGTTCGGTGGCGTACCGGTTCCGCCCGCATCGGTGCTGATCGATGCGGCGCCTGTTACGACCGGCCAGTTCTCGCTGCCCGTTCCATCGAAGTACTGCCGGGCGAGTTGAACACTTTGCCCTTGATCATTATCCTCGATCGTGATCACATGCGTGCTCGGCGATCCCACAACGGGTGTTCCTTCTCCACCAGTGACATTCTCCAATCCAAGTGTGATCACTTCCGGTGGATTGCATGTTACATCGTTCACGATCGTAAGTGTCAAAACTTGTGGATCGCTCGATCCTGCCGGGAACGTGATGGTCTGGTTGGTGAAGCCGCCGATCGCAGCAGAGTTCCCACTGGCAAGCGCCACTAGAACACTGGTGGCTTGCGTGGCGCTGGGGTTGGATATCGTTACGTAAATGTCCAATGTTCCTGCACCTTCCGTAACTACACTGGAAGCCTCATCGAATTGTACCGAGGTATCGCTCCCGCCAAGGACCGTGAAAGGTGCACTCGTGCCGGCTGTAAGAAGTGTTTGACCTGCAGTGCGCGTTGCGGTAAGCGTAACGTTCGTTCCGCCCGACGCAAGTGTAACACCCGTGATGGTGACCGAACTGCTTCCCTGGGCGATCACACCTGTGGTATTACCGCCGATCACGCCAGCATTTCCGTTGGTGCTCAACTGTACCGTGGTGGCTTGAAGTACGCCCTGCGGCACACCTGCGGCATTGTGAGCTTCCACGGTAACATTGAAGGTTTCGCCGGCCGTAGGTGTAGCGGGCACAATGCTCGTGATCACCAATTGTACAGGATAACAGTATACTGGAGTGGTCGCGGAATTTCGTGGAGTAGGAGGCGTGGCAGCGGCGAAATCCGCGGCGTTGTTGTTGGTGTCGTTGCAACTGTTGGTCCGCCGTCTTCCCGAAGTATTCGACTGGGCAGCGGTGGGCGAACCTTCAAAGCAGTTCGTACCGCTTCCCCAGCCCACCAGGTCCACAACACTTGGCCCGGGCGGGCAACCTGTGCCTGTGATCGGGGTCGTATTGCTGGCCAGAATGACCTTCCCGCCTACAGTGCCCATGTTCATGCTGCCATTGCTCAGATCGGGCGTTGCCGGCAGAACGGCGCCGTTGGTACCTGTGGCCAGTTGCACCAGGAAGTACCTGCCAGGAGCGATCGTGCCGCTCAAGGCAACAATACTTCCGTAACCCGATGTGTTCGTTTCCGTGGCGTATTGAAGGCTCCAGCCGGTGAGGTTGACCGCAGCTCCAGTAGGGTTGAACAGTTCCACGAAATCCGCGTTGTAGGTTGAACCTGAATTGCCCCCACCCGCATATATCTGGCTGATCACCACGTGATCCACCTGTGCGGTGGCAAGTGATGGGATCATGCAAGCGAAGAGCAGGGCAAATGATCCATTCCAACGTGACAAGAATGTAGTAGAGTTCATCATCATAACGATCGATCTTTACTGTAACAAGCGATTTATCTACTTTAAAGTTATATAGCATATCACCGGTTCCGATACTCGATCGTTGATAAACAGATGGAGTTCTCAGGCTTGATCATAACTGCTAATCAGAGATCAAAGCCATGGCGATCTCTTCTCTGGGGGAAGGGATCGATATCGCAATACTGCGATCAACACGTATCAGTTCGATCTGAAAGGAACGAATACCGCGATCATGGTATTGAGGGAAAAGTGCATCGTTTGAAGCTTGCGATCATAAACTCAAAGGCCATGACCACCGGAAAGAAATTCGAGAAGCGCACCAGCGATGACAGCGTGAAGAAGGTGCTCGATAATAGGACGAAGGCCATCCTGAACGCCGTGATCAGCGAACCGCGCGGGCAGGCGCTCACCGCCTACCTCAAAGCGATGGCGGCGGACGAACAGAAGTCTATGGAAGCTGCTCTTCCCGGATAGCAGTGGGCACCACTCCGCCGATGTTCAACAGTATCGGGTCGCGGTCATTCCGACGCCCCACGTATTTCACGTATGAATCCATGTTCACATCACTGTTGTGGTAGCCGGTGATCACCGCTGTGGGCACACCACCGATATCCTGAAGGATCGGTTCGCGATCGTTCCCCGCACCCACGTACGAGATCTGCTGATCCTGCACCACGTTGCCGCTCCAAAGTGCCCGCTTGCCATTCATTAGCGTTCGTTGTGCATCGTTGCCGAACATGGCGGTGCCGGGATCGGAAAGATCGAATAGGACCACCTGATCCGCCAGATCGATCGGAGCAGCGGACATGGCACCAAGGTGATTGCGATGCCGCACCGCCACATGGTACTCACCAGGCGGCACATCGAACCGCAGATGCGGATATTGATCCGTGCCCACCACATCACCATCGCGCTGCACGAGCGCAGCCTGGCTTGCGATGATCTGCGTTGGATCGGCCGCAGCACGCAGTTCCACGAGCACCCAATCCACGATCGCGTTCGATCCGCCCGCGGCAAGCATCGGCGCCTGTATCGATCCACCTCCATCCGTTACGTTGAAACCCATCGCGGAATACGGTTCGGCCAACGGAACTACACCAGCCTGCCGAAGATCATCTCGCATGGATCCGATCCCCGCATCCCACGCACCTTGCAACAGCACGCGTACCTGAACACCCGGCAGGCACTCCGTCCATGGTGAAAGAACACTGCCGGGGATCACTTCAGGATCTATTGCACCTTCGCCCTGCCAGCGCAACGCGAGGTGATCGCCGCCGGTGCCCTGCTTGTGCAGGATCTCGAGGTAGTAGTACACCCCTGCCTGCAGTTCGATCGGCTCGCTCACCTGCGATGGATAGGCATCGTACTCATCGGGCAGCGTGGATCCCGGCACGTTCGCGATCAACACCTTGTTCACCGGATCGGCGTTGAGGCTGAGGTAGGCCATGGATGCATCGTTGGAAGTGAGCGTGAACACATACTCGCCCGTAGTCTCCGGAACGATCCAACCGCGCAGGCGCGCGCCATAGTTGCTGCCGGAATTCTCCGGGGTCTGCGCTTGCGCCAGGATCTCCGTTAGATCGGGATCACCCTGGTAGGATGGATCGGCAACGAGTGAAGCCACGGTCGTACCGGTGATCTCCGTCCATACTTCACGAAGCAACCCGTTCTGCGTACTTATGCATTGCGGCGGATCGAGCGTGATCACGTTGATCACCCGTTGCGCCGTATTGGTCAATCCATCATCATCGGTCACCGTCAACGTCACGTAGTTGGGCCCTTCTGTTGTGAAGGTCTTCGTTGGTGTTGGATCGTTGGAGAATGTGTTGTCACCGAAATCCCATTCGTAGCTCACGATCTCGCCCGGATCATACGAATCCGTTCCATCGAACTGTACTTCAAGCGGTGCGAATCCGGTCATCGGGTCGGCATTGATCACGGCGGTCGGCCCGATCAGATGGCATGCCGGGTGGATCCATTGTTCCACCGTGGTGGAAAGACCTTCAGCATCGGTTACCGTAAGGCTGATCCTGTACCTGTAATCCTCGCCATCGCAACCGATCCCGCTGATCAGCGCAGTGGTCTGCTCGTTGTTATCGACCGGTTCCGGATGGTTATGCGTGTTGTGGTGCAGGGCCGTGCGCCATGCGTAGGTGAGCTCGCTTTGATCGTGTTCAGCATCGGATACATCGGCCACAAGGGTGAAGATCGTATCCACACCAACAGGATAGAAGTCACCATCCTCGAAACTGATGATGTCCACCACCGGAGGCGTGTTGTTCAAGGAGACCAGCAGCGTTGTGCTGGACGATTGTCCGCTTTGATCAGTGACCGTTAATGTTACCGTGAAGCTCTCCGGGCCGCTGCCCGAAGCAGTGAAGAGATGACCTGGATCGGGATCGGTGCTGGTATCACCATCCCCGAAATCCCACAGATAGGTGAGCGCTCCGCCACCTGGATCGCTGCTGTTGCTGCCGAGGAAGGAAACGTACAACGGCGATGGACCGAACACCGCATCCTGTTCTGCCACCGCCACCGGCGGAAGATCCACCGCCTGATCATAACAGATGCGCCGCAGTTCGTTGGTGTTGTACCTGATGTACCATATGCAACCGTCGGGACCGCCGCCGATCCACGTTACGGCGCCAAGCCCTTCAGCGAAATCGTGAACGCTCACCGGGTTGTCCTCTTCATCGAACATGAAGCGCTTGATGAAACCCATCGCATAATCGCCATGGAAACTCGCGCCCTGGTATCCCACCGGAAGTTCCAGCCCTTCCATCACCGGGCCGCCGATCGCCGCGAACCCACCGAAAAGCGGACCCGGGACCGGCGAAGCGGGATCGATAAGGTTATAGGTCACGGGCGTGTTGCCGACGAAGCCACCGGTGCGCGATTGCATGCCGTGCCGCCAATCGATCGCGGGCCGCTCGTGGAAATGCTTGATGATGGAATTGGGGATCTGTACGGCCGGGTCGCATGGATCGGGATGCGCATTGGTGTGGATCGGCGTGGCCTGCACGATCAGGTCCTGGAAATTGTAGTACTGCTGGGTGCAATCGATCCCGTTGAAGTTCGGGTTGGGATAATCAAGGTTCGCGATCGGCACGTTCATGTAGTAGGAATTCACATTGAATCCCTCGAACAACGGCCAGCCGAAGTTCAGGCCCTTGCCGTCGCAGATGTTCAATTCCTCCCACAGGTTCCAACCCACGTCACCGATGTAAAGTGTTCCGGGATCGCCATCGGCGGGGTTGGTGCTGCCGCTGCCCTGTCGCACACTGAAACGGTACGAATTGCGGACACCCATCGCCCACACACGCGAACGCGCTGCGCGTGGTTCCGCCGGATCGAACCATGGATTGCTCGCGAGCCCATCACCGGTCTCCGGATCGATGCGCAGGATCTTGCCGTTGTGGCTGTCCACCAGTTGCGCACGCAATGCACCCACATTCTCCTGCGGACGGATGATGCCATCGGCAAGCGCCTGCTGGTGATACGTATCGGGCGCATCGCCCATATCGGTGGAATAATACGTGCCACCATCACCGATCGATGCGAACAATGTGCCGTCCGTACCAAAGGCCAGCGTACCCGCACCATGGCTTTCATGCAGGATCGCCGCACCGGTCTGCGGTGTTTCACCGATCAGCACGGAACGGCTTGCCGGATCGACCGAATTGAAGCCGGGCCCCACAGCCGTATAACGCGTACAACGAACGATCGTAGCGTTGAAGAACTCATTGGCACCGGGGTTGTACGCCGGCGTTCCGTAATTCATCAAGTGGTGCCGATCGACCACGTATAACAGGTAGATCCGGCCATTGCTGGTGAAATCGGGATCGAGCGTGAAGCCGAGCAGGCCATGATCGCGCCAGTTGCCCACCTCCTCGGAAAGATCGATCAACGGTGAAGGAAGAAGGGTGCCGTTCTCGATGATCCACACCTTACCGCCTTTCTCCCAAACGTAACTGCGCCCGTTCGCATCCCACGTGCATCCCACGGGTTCGGTGAATCCGCCGAGTACAAGGCCATCGGAGAAATCCGGCGGTAGCGTTTGCGCGGGAACGCTGCCCGTTTGCAGCGATCCGATCAGCAGGAATGGAAGAAGGAAGAGAAAGTAGTTACGTGACATCGGCACAGTTCTTCAACAAAAAGGGGACTTCGCCAGTCCCCGGTGATCACGCTGTAAAGATAATATGCCTCGCAGGCGAAAAGGGCAATAGTGGTATGATGAGAGCCCGATCGAAGCCGTATTATCTTGGATCCATGGCGGATAGGAATGTGATCATTCATGTGGAAGGAAAGGTGCAGGGCGTGTACTTCAGGCAGAGTACGCGCAGCAAGGCAACGCAGCTGGGTGTGCGTGGATCGGTGCGCAACCTTGCCGATGGCAAAGTGAAGATCCACGCGGGCGGTGCGGTGGAAGCGATCGATGCGTTGATCGAATGGTGCCACGAAGGTCCGCCGGCGGCGCAGGTTTCCGCTGTTCTGGTCGAAGAAGCCGATCCGCCGATCGAAGAGGAATTCATCGCGATCCGTTGAAACATGCGTCTCTTCATCGGCACATCGATCGAAGATCCGATCGCAACGCGGATCGAAAACGTTGCGCATAAGATCCTTACCGATCCTTTGTGGCGCATGGCACCGATCACGCAATGGCACATCACCGCATTGTTCATCGGCGAGCGCGATCCCAAGGAACTTCCGATGATCGAAGAAGCGGTGGAAAATATCGCGAAGCGGACACCGGCGATCCTTGTGAAGAATGGCAGGATCGAAGCGATGCCCACGAACGATCCACACATGCTTTGGGTGAAGTTCGATCCCGCCCCCCAATTGACCGGCCTTCATCTTTCACTCGCGGAAGCAACGTCAACGCGTCCTTCCGAACATCTTCCGATCACTCCGCACATCACGCTCGCCCGATCGCGGCGATCGCCTTCACCGACGGTTTCAGAGATCTTTCTGGACGAACTAAAGCTCGATCATCTTTCACTCTTCCGATCGGAATTGCTTCGATCCGGCGCAGTGCATCATCTTCTGAAAAAAGTCCGCTTAGCTGAATAGATCCAGCTGCCCTTGTGGAGGTGGCTTGAAAAGATCCGATCGAAGTTCAGGACTTTCCCTTCCCGCGAAATATCGATCACGCATGATCTTGAAGATCCGTTCGATGTTGTGCGCGAACGCACCACTGCCTTTCATCCTTCTTCCCCACTCGCTATCGTTCATCGATCCGCCGTGCAGGTGGCTGGCCTGCGA
This sequence comes from Bacteroidota bacterium, assembly GCA_023418095.1. Lineage (GTDB taxonomy): Bacteria > Bacteroidota > Bacteroidia > Flavobacteriales_F > PHOS-HE28 > PHOS-HE28. Next base: position 10,517 of record JAEZDL010000210.1, on the reverse strand, counting down.
AATGATCTTTGCCGCGCGATCGGGATAATGCTCTTCCACCCATTTGCGGAACACCGGTTTCACCGCGCCATTGGTCCGCAGGATGGTATATCCGGCCGATCGCGCGCCCGCATCAGCAGCGGCTTTCAGCAAGGTGGGCACTTCCGGTTCGTTCAACGTGGGAATGATCGGTGCGATCATCGCGTGAACAGGAATTCCTGCCTTCGAAAGTGTTTCGATCGCTTTCAACCTGTTCCTTCCTGTGCTCGTTCTGGGCTCCAGCACGCGCCGCAGATCCTCGTTGAGTGAAGTGAAACTGATCGCCACGCTGGCCAGATCGCGGCTCGCCATGTCCTGTAACAGATCGATGTCGCGAAGGATCAATGCGTTCTTGGTGATCATCGCGATCGGCTGGTTGAACGCATGAGCAACCTCAAGGATCTTTCGCGTGATCTGTTCCTTCCGTTCGATCGGCTGGTAACAATCCGTATTGCCTGAGATCGTGATCGGCTCGGCCTTCCATTTTGGATGTCGCAAGGCCTTATCCAGCAATTCCGGAGCGTTCCGCTTCACGATGATCACGCGTTCGAAATCAAGCCCGGCGCTGTATCCCCAGTATTCATGCGTTGGGCGCGCGTAGCAATAACTGCAGCCGTGCTCGCAACCCTGGTACGGATTGAGGCTCCACTTGAATGAAAGATCCGGGCTGTTCACCGGATTGATGATCGTACGCGGGTTCTCGATCAAATACTTCGTAGGCTGCACCTCCTCCTCCACTTCATCCACACCTTCCCAATGGGCAACGCCATAATGCGTGCGCAGGAAGCGGTTGGCCACCTGTTCCACCGCGCCGCGGCCCTTGATGGGCTTTTCGTCGATCGACATGCCTATAAGGTAATGCAGCCCCTTGATCTTTCATGACGTGCATATGATCGGTGCTGAATAGTTTCGCGGCACCAAACGCAAGCCATGCGAATTCCCAGTGCTTTCTACCCGATCCTTCCGCTCGCGTTGATCGGTTCGCTCGCTTTCAGTGGTATCGCCGGTGATGATGCTTCCGGCGGAATGGAGGAATGGCCACTGGAAGGCGATCTCCAGGCCGAGCCGATCCCATTCCTTCCAACGAACGACAGCCTGATCCATCCGCAGGAAAAACATTTCAAGAGCCTGAAGCAGCTCACCTTCGGCGGCGATAATGCGGAAGCGTACTGGAGCTTCGATGGATCACAACTCGTGTTCCAGGCGAGCAATCCGGCCTGGGGCGATTCATGCGATCAGATCTTCGTGTTCGATCCGTTCAAGGACGATCTGCAAAAACACCCGCCGCGTCGGATCAGCGTGAAAGGTGGCCGCACCACATGCAGTTATTTCATGCCTGGCGATTCCACCGTTCTGTTCGCCAGCACCCATGAAGTTGGCGCCTCCTGTCCGGCGCATCCAGAGCGTCGGCCCGATGGCAAATACGTGTGGCCGATCTACCCGAGCTTCGACATTTTCGTGAGCGATCTGAAGGGCAACATCGTTTCACGATTGACGGAAACAGAAGGCTATGATGCTGAAGCCACGGTTTCACCCAAAGGCGATCGGATCGTGTTCACCAGCATGCGCGATGGCGATCTGGAATTGTACACGATGAACATCGATGGAAGCGATGTGGTGCGCGTGACGAACGAACCGGGTTATGATGGAGGCGCATTCTTCAGTCCCGATGGATCGAAATTGCTCTGGCGCGCCAGCCGCCCCCGATCGGAACAGGAACTTGCCGAATACCAGCAACTGCTGAAGGAAGGTCTGGTGATGCCCACCAACATGGAACTCTTCGTCGCCAACGCCGATGGCACCGATGCGCGCAAGATCACCGATCTCGGGAAAGCGAACTGGGCGCCGTACTGGCATCCCGGCGGAGAGAAGATCCTCTTCGCCAGCAACCACAAGACCGAGCGCGGCTTTCCATTCACACTTTACAAGATCGGGATCGATGGCAGCGGATTGGAACAAGTGAGCTTCGGCGATACGTTCGATGCGTTCCCGGTGTTCAGTCCGGATGGGAAATATCTTGTCTTCAGCAGCAATCGCAACAACAAGGGAACGCGTGAAACGAATTTGTTCCTGGCGGAGTGGGTGGAGTGATGAAGGCTGAAGGCTGAGTGTTGAAGGCTGAGTGCTGAAGGCTGAGTGTTGAAGGCTGAGTGTTGAAGGCTGAGTGTTGAAGGCTGAAGGCTGAAGGCTGAAGGCTGAAGGCTGAAGGCTGAAGGCTGAAGGCTGAGTGTTGACGGCTGAGGTAAGAGGTGAAAGCGAAGGTTGAGGTGGGCAGTTGACAATGGAGAAAAAAGTTACTCTTGAAGATCGTTTGGTCGAGCATGCGATCGTTATCGTCCGCCTTACTCAAAGCATGCCTTTCAGCCCGGCGGGGAAATACTATTCCGATCAATTGCTTCGCTCTGCAGGATCCGCCGCTTTGAACTATGGTGAAGCACAAGCGGGAGAAAGCCACCGCGATTTCACGCATAAATTGAAAATGGTGAAGAAAGAAATGCGTGAATCATTCCTGTGTCTACGCATCATCAAGGGAGCCGCTCTTCATCCTGATCGGGAATTAATTGAAAACGCGCTGGGAGAAACCGATCAGTTGGTGGCCATTTTCACGAAAGCGGTGAAAACAGCCGAGGCCAGTAGCCCCAGAAAACGGTGATGATCTGCAGATCCATGATCGGACCGGTCTGGTCTTCGAAGTTCATCCTTCAGCCATCAACATTCAGCCTTTTTAACGCCGATCACTGCCAGCACTGATGGATCGACAGGTACAAACAAGATCAAAGGGTTGGATGAAGAGGCTTTCCGATCGTTGGGGAGTTTCTCCCGGGCGTGTGATCATGATCCTGATCGTGTTCGCATGTACTGGAACCACGGTGATGTTATTGAAAAGACCGGTGGTCGCCTTCTTCGCCGGCGATGGCGAACAGCCGCTTCTCTTCTCCATCCTGTATTATCTGCTGATCCTTCCGATCTACAATGTGATCCTGTTGATCTACGGTTTCATCTTCGGGCAGTTCAGCTTTTTTTGGGAATTCGAGAAGCGATTCATCCGGCGGATCACCGGGCGGAAGTAGATCCTATCGATCGTTCCGCAGCAACTTCTCGATCCGGCGCAATTGGATCGCCGGTGCTTTCTTCAACCGGCATTCACGGATCGTGATCGCGCGCCAGCCGGCCTTCTTCAATTCACGCAACTTCTGTTTGTCGCGCGCGATGTTGCGATCGAGCTTTTCCGCCCAGAAACTGTTGTTGCTTTTCGGACGCGCCGGACGGCAATACGGGCAGCCGTGCCAGAAACAACCGTGAACGAAGATCGCGATCTTCCTGTTCACGAAAGCAATGTCGGGCCGGCCGGGCGCTTTATTGTAATGCAACCTGTATCCGGTGATCCCCATCGATCGCAGCGCGGATCGGAGCGCCTTCTCAGGACCTGTGTTCTTCCCGCGGATCCGGCTCATCAATGCGCTGGTCCGCTCATCCTTCGGGATCGGTGCGCGGCCATCGCGGATGTAACTGCGATCCATGCCGCAAGTTTACAGCGCCTTCAATTGAACTTGCTGCGCGGGGTGGCACCGGCGAGACTTTCGCCGTATGCTTCCTTCTCGTAGATCAGTTGCGTGCAGGTCTCGCCGTTCTTGAAATAAAAAGTTGCTCCCCATTTGTGGATCACTTTCCGGTACTCGGTCACAACATCACCGGCAGTGATGTGCACCACGGTCATCACCTTGTTGGGCTCCACGAAAAGTTCCTCCTTCCGATCGGTGATCTCGTCCACCATCTCCACCGGTGGCCGTTCCTCTTGATCTGTGGCCACCGTTATCGATCGGCGCTGATCACTTCCCGAATTCATATGCGCCAGCATGGGATCACCTGCCTGCTTTCGCTGGATCGGTGCGGGTTTAACGACAGCCTTCGGTGCTGGCTTCGCCGCTACGGGTGCAGCGGGTGCAGACATCTTCACTGGAGCCGGTTGTTCAGGCTTCTGCTTCGCTGGCGCTTCGGCCGTTCCCTTCTCTTCCACTTTCTTCGCCTGCTCCTTCGCAAGCGCATCGGCCTTCGCTTTCTCTTCGGCTTTCGCTTTCGCCTCGGCCAGCTTTTTCGCCTCCGCATCGGCCTTCACCTTTGCTTCGGCAAGTTTTGCGGCTTCGGCATCGGCCTTTGCCTTCTCTGCAGCGAGTTTTGCAGCCTCCTCCTTCAACCTGGCCTGTTCCTTTTCTTCCGCAGCTTTCCGCTTTGCTTCGGCAGCTGCGTTCTCCGCTTCCTCTTTCTGTTTTTTCGCGACCGCATCCAGCGCCTGTTGCAATTGCGACTGGATCGACCTGGTGTAATCCGTGTCGTAATCGAAGTCGCCCACTGAAGGTTCGTAACGGATGATGCCCACAGGTTGGTTGAACACGATCATGTTCAGGTCGTCGTACTGCTTGAAGAGCGAGACCGCATAATCGAAGGGCGTAAAGGCCTGGGCGGCCATCTCCGGCGGAACATTCGTGTTGAAGGATAACTTCTTCGATACGAATCCGTCCTTCTCGAAGCTCAGGATATAGTTCGCGTTCAGATCAAGGTCCATGCTGAATTTCTGAAGGTCCTTGGTGATGGTGCGTTCCTTCTGTCCGTTGCGATACACCACCAACCGCGAACCGCTGATGTCGCCGCCATCGATCTTCAACCGGCCGTTTATCGTGAACTGTGCATCGAGCTGGAATGAAATGATCGCCCCGGAAAAAAGGAGCAGGAGTCGAAGCGGCAGTGAAAAGCGAATGGATCCGCGCATGCGCTTCTTACGGGAAGGTGTCCCGATCGGTTTCGCAGCGAAGGTTGAAACCCGGATCGCGTGATCGCGTAAGAAGTGCCATAACCCGCGCGAGCATGATGAGACACAAAAGGATCCTGATCTTGATCTGGCTGTTGCTGATCGCGTTCTGGGCAGGAGCGCAGGATCGTAATTACTCCGGTTGCCTTACCAAGAAGAACAGCAGTTGGGGCCAGCCATGCGCGAATTGCGAGGCCTACACCGCCGACCTCAAACGCGATCACAGCGGCACCTACCAGGTGGATCTGCAGAACACCTGTGGGGATGTGATCGAAGTGAAGGTCGCCCTCGAAGAGAAGGGCGGCATCTGGCGCACCTTTCCCGTGAAGGCGCTCGCCCCCGGTGAACAAATGAACGCCTACGCCTGTTTAGGTACCGGCAAATACATGTACTGGGTTCGCCGCGCGAACGACAGCGAGATCGTACTGCCAACGGACAGCCAGATCCTCACGGAATACCGCAGCCGCTGATCTTCGATCGGTGCCGATCGCCACGCCGTTATCCACCCATGGTTGTTGATCGGATGCGGGCAGCGTGGATCTTTCGTTGCTGGCCGTACATCACCTTTGGCCGAACTCATCGTTACGGTCATGGCCACGAAGCGTTTTCACATCGATCGCACCGATACATCACCACAGATCGACCTGGACCTTGAACAAGGTCTTCTTGAATTCATCGGCCGATCGCTGCCGCACAATTCGGAACAGTTCTACTCCCGCGTGTACCGCTGGCTGGAGGAATATCTGCAGGAACCCAAGGGCGAGACCACGGTGAACATGAAGCTCGATTACCTCGACACCAGTTCATCGAAACACCTGTACAACATCTTCCAGAAGCTCGATGCCGTTACCGAGCGCGGCCAGAAAGTGCAGGTGAACTGGCACTACGAGACCGGCGACGAGGAGATGGCCGAGACGGGGAAGGATTACCAGAGCTTCTTCGGCCTGGACTTCAAGTTCATTGAAGTGAAGGACCTTTTCTGATCAGGCGCGTACCATCCAGCCGAACTCATCCTTCACCTTGCCACGGCGGATATCATCAAGAAGGGCTGCAAGGTGGTTGGATACTTTTCGTTGATCGACGGGCGGTAACTGGAACACATCGTTATTCACCTCGATGCTCTGGATGTGGGCGATCGTGGCGGCGGTGCCTGCGCCGAATGCTTCCTGCAACGTTCCTTTCCGCGCCGCTTCCACCACTTCTTCCACGGCCACTTTTCCCACCTTGATCGGAACACCTTCCTTCTTCGCGAGCTGGATCATGCTGTCGCGCGTGATCCCTTCGAGCACGGTGTTGCCCGCATCGGGCGTGCGCAGCGTTCCATCGATCATGAAGAACACGTTCATCGTGCCGCTCTCCTCGATGTACTTATGTTCGATCGCATCGGTCCAGATCTGTTGGTGGATGCCTTTCTCCTGTGCGAGTTTCGTGGGATACAATGCCGCGGCATAGTTGCCGGCACACTTCGCGAAACCGGTGCCACCGGGAAATGCCCTGCTGTATTCCATCTCGATCCGCACGCGCACAGGCTCGCTGTAGTAACCCCGTACCGGGCACGTGAAGATCATGAACTTGTACGTATCGCTCGGCTTGATGCCGATGTAATCATCGGCGGCGATCATGAACGGCCGGATGTAAAGGGCGCTGTCCTCCCCTTCGGGGATCCAATCGCGATCCAGCCTGATCAGCTCGATCATCGCGTCCATGAAAAGTTCCTCCGGTACGGTAGGCATGCACATGCGCTGCGCGCTCCGGTTCATCCGCCGTGCGTTCGCCTGTGGCCTGAAGATGTTGATGCCGCCATCCGCGCTGCGATAGGCCTTCAACCCTTCGAAGATCGACTGGCCGTAGTGAAGCACCGAGGAGGCGGGGCTCATGGTGATATCACCGAACGGTTCGATCCGCGGCGAGCTCCAGTCACCATCGGCATAGTCCATCACGAACATGTGATCGCTGAAGACCCGGCCGAACTTGATGTTCGTAAGGTCCGTGCCGGACAAACGTGATCGCTCGGTACGTTGCGTAACTATCTTTTGCCCGGAAATGATCATGGAACTTGTACTTTTCATCGAACTGGCACAAAGGTAACCCTCCTGCCTTTGCAAGGGAAATGGCCGGTACGAAGGCCGATCGGGCATGACGGGGATCCACGAAGTACTTCAGCGGCATTGGGGCTTCACCACGTTCCGGCCGATGCAGGAGCAGGTGATCGCATCGGTCCTGGAAGGCCGCGACACGCTCGCACTGCTGCCCACAGGTGGTGGAAAAAGCCTGTGTTTCCAAGTGCCCGCGATCGCTAGCGGAAAACTGTGTCTGGTGATCTCACCGCTTATCGCCCTCATGCGCGATCAGGTGGCACGCCTGCGCGAACGATCGATCCCCGCACGCGCGATCATCTCCGGAATGACACAGGCCGAGATCGAGAACGCGCTGGACAGCGCGCTGGCCGGGAAGCTTTCCTTCCTATACGTTTCACCTGAAAGGCTGGGCACCGACCATTTCCTCGGAAGACTTCCCAGGATCCCACTTGGGTTGATCGCCGTGGATGAAGCGCATTGCATTTCGCAATGGGGCTATGATTTCAGGCCATCCTACCTGAAGATCCATGAGATCAGGGTGCAGCGGCCCGAAGTGCCTGTGATCGCATTGACCGCTTCTGCGACGAAGAGGGTGGCGCAGGACATCATGGAGAAGCTTTCCTTCTCTTCCCCGAACATCATCCGCAGCGGATTCCAACGCAAGGAGTTGGTGTTCTGGGTGAGCCGCGGAGAGGATAAACAAGGCCGGTTGCTGCGGATCCTGCGCAATGTGCCGGGCACCGCGTTGGTCTATCTGCGCGATCGGAAAGGCACTGTGCGGATCGCCCATTTCCTGAAACATCATGGCCTTGATGCGGAAGCTTATCACGCGGGAATGGCCGCCGAGGATCGTGATCGGATCCAAAAGGCGTGGACGACCGGTGCAACGCGCATCGTGGTGGCCACGAACGCCTTCGGCATGGGGATCGACAAACCCGATGTGCGCACGGTGATCCACATGGACCTGCCGCCCGATCTGGAGAGCTATTACCAGGAGGCTGGTCGCGGCGGCCGGGATGGCGACACGGCGCATGCCTTCCTGCTCATCGCCGAGGGCGACCGGGAAAGGGCGTTGGAAAAACTGGAAGCATCCTTTCCACCATTGACCGACGTTCGTCGCGTGTACCAGGCATTCGCCGACATGAACGGGATCGCGATCGGTTCCGGATCGATGGAGAACTATCCGGTGGACCTTCGCGCGATCGCCGATCGCACCGGCCTTCCGATCGGGATCGTGGGCAGTGCGTTGAAAGCCCTGGAACTGGATGGGAGGATCGCGTTGTCCGAAGGTGTGCGATCGCCATCACGCGCGTTGATCACCACCACGACGGATACGATCTACCGTTTGCGCGTGGGCGATCCGCGGCTCGGCCCATTGCTCGAATCGCTGCTCCGATCGTACGGCGGAATGTTCGAGGAACCTTCGATCATCGATGAGAAACAACTTGCGCGCATGAACGCATGGCAGGTTTCCACGGTGATCGAACGGTTGAGGGAACTCGATCGGATGAAGGTGATCAGTTACAGGAAGAGCAGCGATTCACCTTCCATCACCCTGCTTGTTCCGCGTGCGGATACGCAACGCCTCCAACTGGATCCGGTGGCATTGAAGGATCGGAAGGAACGCGCCACGCAACGCCTCAACGCGATGATCGGTTACGTGGAGAATTCCACTGTATGCCGCTCCAGATCGTTGCTCGCCTACTTCGATGAACACGATCCACAGGATTGCGGCCACTGTGATGTGTGCCGGAGGAATTCAACGAACAAGCAGAACGATGCGATCGCCACGCTGGCGAATTCCGGAAGTCCGGAGATGGACATGTTGCGGTGGCGAATGGATGAAGAAGCCGACAGAGGGAAATGACATTGAGGAAGATCGAACGGGACCTCTACCTGCAGGAGAATGTGGTGAGCGTGGCCAGGCAATTGATCGGCAAGGTGCTATACAGCATGATCGATGGTGAACTTACCGCCGGCATCATCACCGAAACGGAGGCATATGCGGGAGAGAAGGACAGGGCTTCGCACGCCTTCGGTGGGAAACGGACGGCACGCAATTCACCGATGTACGGGATCGGCGGCTATTCGTACGTGTATCTCTGTTACGGCATCCATCATCTCTTCAACATCGTTACGAACATGCCCGGCATTCCGCATGCTGTGCTCGTGCGCGCGATCCATCCGATCGCAGGGTTGGATGTAATGGCGAAAAGAAGAGCGCCCGCGAAACCTACCACTTCTGGTCCGGGAACCTTGACACAAGCTTTGGGAATACGAACGATCCACACAGCATTGGACCTGTGCGGAGATCTGATCTGGCTGGAAGACCATGGTATAAAGGTGAAGGATGAGGATGTGATCGCAGGCCCGCGGATCGGGGTGGACTACGCCGGTGCCGATGCGCTGTTGCCATACCGTTTCCTTGTACAACCTTCGCGGCTGCTGATATCATGAGCGCACCGAAACTCATCTTCATGGGTACGCCGGAATTCGCGGTGGCCACGCTCGATGCGCTGATCGATGCAGGCATGGATGTGGCCGCTGTGATCACGGCGCCGGACAGACCTGCCGGACGTGGAAAGAAGTTGCAGTCGTCCGCTGTGAAGCAACGCGCATCGCAACTCGGCCTTCCGATCCTTCAACCTGAAAAACTGAAGGATCCGGCGTTCATCGCAGAGCTCGATCGGATCGATGCGTCCCTTTATATAGTTGTAGCGTTCCGCATGCTTCCCGAAGTGGTGTGGAACAAGCCAGCATTGGGCACGGTGAACCTTCATGCCTCGCTCCTTCCCGCTTACCGCGGCGCAGCACCGATCAACTGGGCGATCATCAATGGTGAACGGACCACGGGTGTCACCACCTTCAGGATCCAGCACGAGATCGATACGGGCGACATCCTGCTGCAGGAGGAAATGCCGATCGGCGCTGAAGAGACCGCCGGTGAACTGCATGATCGCATGATGCACACCGGATCGCAATTGATGGTAAGAACGGTGAATGGACTTTTCGATGGCACGCTGCGTCCACGACCACAAAGCTGGCCGCACACCACGCCACCACCGATCGCACCGAAGATCGATAGCATCACATGCCGGATAAACTGGGATCGGAGCGTGCGGGAAGTGCATGATCTGATCCGCGGAATGAGCCCGTACCCCGGCGCCTGGTGCAGACTTCGTGTGAACGATGGATCGATGCATTTCAAGATCCTGCGTTCGCGGATCGGCGGTGCTCCATCCGATCAACGGCCCGGTTCTGTGAGGATAGAGCACGGAAGTATGTGGATCGCCTGCAACGATGGTATGCTTGAAGCGATCGAAGTACAGCCCGAAGGAAAACGTCGCATGGCCGCAGTAGAATTCCTTCGGGGAATGCGCGCGCCAGATGCGATCCATGCCGAATGAGCGTCCATCTTACTAACAAGTGATCAACAACGATCCAGCCTGCCCGACAGTTCCGAAAGCCTTGCTGGGGGCGGGATTCCGGCGAGGTTATCAACAAAAGGCCAATGTTTTCAACATTTTCATAGCATTGGCCCGGAAACCCTTGACAGTAAAGGCCACTCGGATACATTTGCTCAAGAGTTCACTAAACCAACCAACTCAAACTTT
>JAEZDL010000171.1 GCA_023418095.1 Bacteroidota bacterium | reverse complement strand
GATGCTCCCGACCCAATAAGATGGCACTAGAGATCACAGACAACAACTTCGAGGAACTCGTACTGAAGAGCGACAAGCCCGTGCTTGTGGATTTTTGGGCGGAATGGTGCGGCCCATGCCGCATGGTGGGCCCCGTGGTGGAAGAGCTCAGCAAAGAGTACGAAGGCAAAGCCGTTGTAGGCAAGGTGAACGTTGACAACAATGCGCAGATCAGCATGAAATATGGCATCCGCAACATCCCCACCATCCTTTTCTTCAAGAATGGCCAGGTCGTGGATCGCAGCGTGGGCGCCGTTCCCAAAACGCAACTCACCCAAAAGCTGGACGGCCAGCTCGCCTGATCGGAACACGACCAGGTAGTTCGCGGCCGATCGCGATCATTTCCTGTAAAAGACCTTCGATCCACGATCGGAGGTCTTTTGCTTTGGCAGGAGGCACCATACAATGGATACTTTTAATGCGTTCGAACTGAACGACACCTTCAATGGCACTTGAACAACGACACATCCAGGCGCTGAGCGCTCTTGAATTCAAGGCCCGCCAGGTGGTTGAAGGCTTCCTGGCCGGCCTGCACAAAAGTCCGTTCCATGGTTTCAGCGTCGAATTCGCCGAGCATCGTGCCTACAATGCAGGCGAAAGCACGCGCCACATCGATTGGAAGCTGTTCGCCCGCACGGACAAATTGTTCGTGAAACGTTACGAAGAGGAGACCAACCTGCGCTGCCACCTGGTGATCGATGGAAGCAGCTCCATGTACTATCCGCCGAAGGCTGAAAAGAAGGAATTCAACAAGATGGAATTCGCCGTGCATGCGGCAGCGGCCTTCATCCAATTGCTCCGGAAGCAGCGCGACGCCGTTGGGCTTACGGTCTTCAGCGATGAAGTGAAGATCGCCGAACAGGCGCGCAGTAATGCGGTGCATCTGCGTCACCTGATGCAACACCTGGAAGCTTTGCTCGCTGCAGATGCACCCGAGCGCGGACAGGGGACCCGTGTGGTGGAGGCACTTCACCAGATCGCACAACGGGCGCAACGGCGCAGCCTCGTGGTGATCCTCAGCGACATGCTCGATGGCGCCGACCGGGAGAACGAAGTATTCGATGCGCTGCAACACCTGCGCTTCAATAAACATGACATCATCCTCTTCCATGTCGTGGATCGGAAGCATGAATTGGAACTCGATCTGGCCGATCGGCCATACACCTTCGTGGACGTGGAAACGGGCGAGCAGGTGAAGGCCCACCCATCGGAGATCCGCGAAGCGTACAGGGATTCCATGGCCGGGCGCTGGCACAGATTGAAATTGAAATGCGGCCAGTACCGTATCGATCTGGTGGAAGCCGATATCAATGCGGGCTTTGAACCGATCCTGTTGGAATTCCTCACCAAACGGGCGCGACTCTACTGAGATGATGCGTGCGATCGCCCTGTGCTTCATTCCCTTCGCGATCGGCGGATGCACCACATCCGGCCCTGCGGCATCTTCCCTTCAACCTTGCGAACGTGAACACGTGCTCAAGCGATTGAGGATCCAACTTCCCTGTGAGTGGCAGGTGGAACGATCGGTAGTGGGCACGGATACGATCTTTCGTTTCCTCGATCGCGGGAACGCGGTAATGCTGCAATCCGGAAGGATGTGGAACAGCACGACATACTATGACGCTGATAGCAGCCTGCAGGCGGGTTTCAGTGACCGGCGGATCGCTGGAACGATCGAAAAGGATGCTGGTGCGAGCTTCATCCACGGATCCAAACCTTTACGCAACCGCGGCGGCGACAGCCTGTTCATCTATCTGGAGGACACCAGCCGTTGGGAATATTATCACTTCGACGGCGAATTCCTGAACGGGATGAAAATGGTCGAATTCCTTTCAGCGGTGCGTGGATCGGAACTGCTGCGATAAGCTCATAACCGCAATGCGAAATCACCATCCTCATCGGTGTAGGACCAGGCACCATTGTCCAGGAATCGGACCCGGAACCTTGCTGCCCCACTTGCGGTGACCTTCTCCTTCAGATCAGGTGGCACGCGTCCAAGCCACGTATGGCCACGTTCGTAAGAGATCACGAGACCGGTATCCGTCATATGTGCGCTGTATGGGCTTCCAAGCTTCCGGATGCCTTGCTGCAGGTATTCGATCAATCTTGTATCGCTCGCCATGAAACCGGTATGGCTCACCACGATCCAATCGCCATTGTCGTTCACCGTGATGGACCTGAACGTTGAACCTGCGGCCGCGCGTTCCTGCAACCTTCCGATCAGATCCGCGGGCATGCCTTTCGCCGTTACGGATCCAGCATGCACCACAAGCCAGCTGCCGTTCTCGCGTAGAACGATATCATCGATCCGTTGATCCGTGCCATCGATCCGTCGTAATGTTTCCTTCAGATCGGAAGGTACTTCCTTGGTGAAGGCGATCGTATTCGTGCCCCTCACGGCAACCGATCCCTTGTTCACGGTGATCGCCATTATGCGGCAATCCCCCCATTCCTCCAAGGTCTTCAGGAATTGTTCCCGATCATCGGCAGGTCCTGCGGATGATCGTGGCGGAGTTGGTACGGCAGCTTCAGGCTGGCCACGCAAGCGCAACAAACCATGCAATTCCACCGCCGGCACAGCGAAATTGAGGTTCTGTCCCTCCCTGCTCTGTGATACTGCCACACCGATCAATTGTCCCTGCGCATTCAACACGGGCCCGCCACTGCTGCCGGGCGAGATCGGCGCGGTGATCTGCACCAGATCATAACCCGAATGCTGGCGGAGAGCGCTAACGATACCATCACTGAAGGTGGCCGGAAGCCCCTGCGGAGTTCCGATCACGTAGACCCGCTGCCCGATCCGAACAGGTTCCGTACTTATCGGGATCGCGGGCCGGTCCAGACCACGCACCTTCAACAGCGCAAGATCACGGTCACGATCGGCCGCTACGACCCCTTCGATCTGGTAGCGCTTGTTGGAGTTGCTCGGAAAGCACGCTGCTGAGCGGCTGCCCTGGATCACATGATAGTTGGTGGCGATGATGTTCGGGGCCACAAAGAATCCCGAACCCTGTGAATTGTCGGTAACAATGGTGACGGTGGAGGGAGCAAGTGCCGCATAAAGGTCCTCGGGTTCCTGGCCTGAAGCGATCAAAGGAAGCAAAAGGAATAACGATCCCACCAGAGGTGATCGGAAAAGATGCGCGGCAGTCTGCATGACCGATCATTACGATCGATATGCCAAACTCGCATGGAATTAAAAAGGTTCCTTCGGATGGTGCACCTGCGTCGCGCGTTCCGGCGGATCTACTGGAGATGGGTGAGGTGCTGAAACCAGCAATTTGCTAAACTGCCGTACGGGGTCAACCTGTACCGAGGGTTCAAATCCCTCCCTCTCCGCGAAATGAAAAGCCGTGATCGTGATGATCGCGGCTTTTTGCGTTCGAGCCGGATGTGCGTGAGGGATCGCAGTGGAAACCCCGCACCCCGGGCCGACCCGGGGGAGGAGTTGCAACGAAGAGCCCGACCCGAAGTACCCTGAGCGGAGTCGAAGGGTGCGAAGGGGCACGCCCAAAAAGAATTGATCAATAACCAATGATCAATTCCTAATTCTCAAGGATCACAACACCGTCACCTCTGTCCGCCGGTTCTCCGCCCTGCCCTCTTCGGTCTCGTTGCTTGCGATCGGCTTGGTTTCACCATAGCCTTTCGCGGTGATCCGCGCGGCATCGATCCCTTGTGCGATCAAGTGATCACGCACTGCGTTCGCGCGCTGATCGCTCAGCTTCAGGTTCGCATCGTCGCTGCCGACATTATCGGTGTGTCCGCCGAGTTCGATACGCAGATCGGCGTTCCGCTTCAATAGCTGGATCAGTTTCGCAAGCTCTGCGTTGCTCGCGGGAAGCAGCTCGTAGCTCGCCGTGTTGAAGAAGATGTTGCGCAAGGCGATCGTGCTTCCGGCGGTGAGCGGACTCAACGGAACATCGAGCGTGTACGGTTCCTTCACTGCGCTTTCCGGCACGTTGTAATTCTCGCTGAAGAAGAGGTAACCTTCGCTGCTCGCGTTGAGCGCATACTCCTGCCCCACCGGTAGCGCCACGAGGAATTCGCCCGTCTGCGGATCGCTGTACGCCGCCGTAGCCAGATCGCCGGTCTTCACATCGAACAGTTCCACATCGGCCTCCACCGGCTTGCCCGTGGTGCGATCGGTCACTTTTCCGCGGATGTAGCTCACCGCCAGCGGACGCGCTTCCGGATACAATTCGAAGCCGTAAAGGTCCAGATCGCCCATGCCGCCCGGCCGATCGCTCGCGAAATACGCGACTTCGCCGCTCGCGCTCACCAGCAGACTGTTCTCATCGGCGCCGGTGTTGATCGGATGGCCGAGGTTCAGCGCCGGTCCCCAGCTTCCATCCTCCTGCTTGCGGCTCATGTAGATGTCCAAGCCGCCGAAACCCGTATGCCCGTTGCTGCTGAAGTAGAGCGTTCTTCCATCGGGATGGATCTGTACGCTCTCTTCGTTGAAGCGCGTATTGATCGAAGGACCGAGCTTTTCCGGTTTACTCCATGCGCCCTTGTCACCGAGTTGCGTCATGTAGATGTCCGTATCCTGGATCCCATCCGCAGCGCTTATCCCGCGTACGAAATACAGCGTGCGTCCGTCGCTGGCGAGGCTGGGCTGGCTTTCCCAATTCCGGCTGTTCACCGGCGGACCGAGGTTCTCCGGCGGGCTCCAGCGATCGCCCACGCGGATGCTGATGAACAGATCGCAACTGCCCATTCCCTTTCTTCCCGGCCCGTATTCACCGAACAATTCACACGCGGTGAAAATCATGAAACGCCCATCCGGCGAAAGCGTTCCGGCCCCTTCGTTGCGATCGGTATCCACCGTGGGGATCTTTCGCGCTTCCTGCCATTCGCCGCTGGTGTTCCGATCGCTCACATAAAAATCCTCCTGCTCGCCCACGCGCTCATCATCGGCCTTCACTCTCCGGGTGAACAACAAGGTCCGATCGTCCGCAGTGATCGCCGGATAATATTCCGGCATCGCCGTGTTCACGCCAGGTCCGAGGTTCTTTGGTTCGAAAGGCACTGGCTGCTTCATCGCTTCCGCTGCGAAATTGCAATTGCGCAACCCAAGTTGCGCGCGCTCCTTCCGCAACGGATCCTTCTCCTTCTCCAGAAATCCTTGATAATTCCGCCGCGCATTTTCGTATTCGCCGCGCTTGAATTCCAGATCTGCCAGGTGCAATTGCGCGGTCGGGAAAAGCCGCGGAGCGATCGCAAGCGCTTCACGATAGCGTACGATCGCCTGATCATCCTCGCCTTTCATCTCATGCATTTCGGCCAGCATCAACCGCGGTTCCGCGAACTTCTCATCGGCCGCCGCAGCCTTTGTGAATTCACCTTGCGCGCACTCCCACTTGCGCATGCGCATACATTCCAGGCCGGCCTCGTACCGCTTGATCGCGCCTTTGTCGCTGCTGGAATATCCGCCCGGCTGCGCGATCGCACCGATCGGAAGAACGGAGAGAAGCAGGATCACGATCGGAAAAAGGGAACTGCGATCGATCAGGAAAAAGCGGCGTATCGGCATGGATGGGGAAAGCTTTTGCAAATGAAAGGCCAATGTGCCGAAATGCAAGTATTTGGGCGTGTCCCCTGGCCCGGCTCGGAAGCCGCGCCAGGGGCCGGGCTCTCCCTTTCAACTCCTCGGCCGGAAAAGCCCGGCCTGCGGGGTTTCCAGTGCGATCCCTCACGCGGCTTCGCGTCAGAAGCTTCGGTACCAACCGAAGTTCACTCCCGCGCTCCAGAGATAACCGGTGATCGGCGCATCAATGATCGGTAGCAACGCGTAACGGAATGTCGGTTCCAACCTGAATTCCGATCGGCCTTCGGGTTTGAATGCGATCCCTGTACTGGCGATCACGGTGAAATTGAGATCCTCGAAATAATCGTGTTCGACCGATCTTCGTTCACCATTTATGATGGAAACGAAGGCGGCACGTTGCAAGAGGTTCAATGAACCACCTATGCTGGAAATTGAACACCAACGACCTTTACCGAACGTGATCATTCCGCGGATCGGAAAGTCCAGGTAATGGAATTCCTGACGGATCGGTTCATATGAACTGGGAATGGCTGGATCATTTGGATCTCTCGCTATGAATAATCTGTCTTCATATTCCATTGCCCAGCCATGCGAAGTATATCCGCAACCGGCTTCGAGCTCGAAGCGATCGTTGAACGAATACGCTGCCATTATCGCCACTGAAACACCGAACCTTGGTATTTCCATATCGTTCCGAAACCGGATCAACTCTGGAGGTGCCATCGATGCATCAACGACCTTCAGATCCCTGTATGCGATCCCAGGAGAAACGTTCAACCCAATGCTCCACTTCGATCGCTGCGCTGTGCTGTCTTGCGCAATGATCTCCAACGATAATACTAGGCAGAGGAAAGTGAGAAAGCGTAGCATCCGACTTCATTCATAATGTGACATACCAACCGAAATTCACTCCCGCGCTCCAGAGATAACCGGTGATCGGCGCATCAATTATCGGTAGCAACGCGTAACGGAACGTCGGTTCCAGCCGGAACTCCGATCGGCCTTCGGGTTTGAATGCGATCCCGGTGCTGGCCATCACGGTGAAATTCAGATCCTCATAATAGTCTTGTTCGGTAGATCTCCGTTCGTCATTGATCACCGAAACGTTCGCGGCGCGTTGCAGGATGTTCAGCGAACCACCAATACTGGAAACAGATCGCAATCGCCCTTTACCGAAGGTGATCATTCCGCGGATCGGAAAGTCGAGGTAATGAAATTCCTGCCGGATCGAATTGATCACAAGATCTTCCGTGGCATAGACGAAACCTCTTCGCGGATCGATCGGATCGCCGAAGTCCAATTCATCAAGATCGAGCTGCCAGCCGTGTAAAGTGTATCCGATCCCAGCCTCGATCGCGAATCGCTCATTGAACGAATAAGCCGCCATGATCGCGATGGATCCCCCGAACCGCGGATCCTCCAGATCATTCCGGGCATCAACCAGATTTGTAGGAAAGACCGATCCATCCACCAGTTCCAGATCGCGGTACGCAAGTGCCGGTGAAACATTCATTCCGATGCTCCACTTCGATCGTACTGTGGTGCTGTCCTGCGCGACCAGATCGGCGGTTGCTAGAACGAAGAAGATCATCAACGCCGATCTGAAAAGCATTTTCATCTTCACGAATGTAGTGAAGATCTAGCCTTCCGTTTCACACGATCATCGCCTGGAATTCTTCTTCGCCGATCACTTTCACGCCGAGCTGTTCTGCTTTTGTTCGCTTCGCCGGTCCCATACCCTCACCAGCCACCACGTAGTTTGTTTTGCTGCTGATCGAACCGCTCACTTTGCCGCCGTTCTTCTCGATCGCTTCCTTGATCCCCTCGCGGCTGAAGTGCTGGAATACACCGGAAACTACGAACGTCAATCCTTTCAACTTGTCGCCCACTTCGACCCGATCCGCGGGATCGATCTGCATTTGAATGCCATGTCTCCGCAATCGATCGATGATCTCGCGATTGCCGGGCACAGCGAAGAAATCGACGATGCTTTCCGCGATCACCGGCCCGACCACATCGATCGCGGTAAGTTCCTCTTTCGTCATCGTCATCAATCGATCGACATCGCCTACCGATCGCGCGATCTTGCGCGCCACGGTCTCGCCCACGTGCCTGATCCCGATCGCGAAAAGCACTTGTTCGAATGATCGCCGCTTGCTCGCTTCAAGACCATCCAGGATGATGTTCGCGCTCTTCTCTTTCCAACCGTGCCCGAGCCCGAGGATCTTTTCCTTCGTGAGATCATACAGATCGGCGATGTTCTTCACCAAACCTGCGTTGTAGAATTCCTGGACAGTTTCTCCTCCAAGTCCGCCGATATCCATGGCGCGGCGGCTCACGAAATGTTCGATCCGCCGTGTGATCTGCGGCGGACATTGATGTTCGTTCGGGCAATAGTGCTGCGCTTCACCTTCGATCCGGATCAGCTCCGTTCCACATTCCGGACAGTTCGTCGGAAAGATCACCGGAACGGCATCCGGATCACGCGATCCGGGTTCCACGCCAAGGATCTTCGGGATCACTTCACCGCCTTTCACAACCTGCACTTTGTCGCCGATGTGCAGATCCAGCTTCGCGACCTGATCCGCGTTGTGCAACGTGGCGCGCTTCACCGTCGATCCCGCAAGCAGCACGGGTTCCAGATGAGCCACCGGCGTTACCGCTCCGGTACGTCCCACCTGGTAGCCGACATCGATCAGCCGCGTGACCACCTGCGCCGCCTTGAACTTGTAAGCGATCGCCCAACGTGGACTTTTCGCTGTAAGGCCAAGTTCTTCCTGCACATCAAGATCATCAACCTTGATCACTACACCATCGATGTCGAATTCCAGATCGTGACGCGCCTTGTCCCAATGATCGATGAACGCAAGGATGCCTTCCAGATCGCGCGCGAGCTCGATCCGTTTTCGATCGGGCGATGGTGTGTTGAAACCCCATTCAGCGGCTTTTAAAATGTTCTGGTAATGGCTGCGCGAAGGCAATTGCGGGCCGGCCAATCCGTACACGAAATTGGCCAGACCGCGCCGCGCGACTTCCTTTGGATCCTGCAGTTTCAACGATCCCGCAGCGGTGTTCCGTGGATTCGCATAGAGTTCTTCACCCTGTTCCTGCCGCTGTGCATTCAACCGATCGAACACTTCACGCTTGAAGAAGATCTCGCCGCGCGCTTCCAGCAGATCGGGCACATCGTGACCCTGCAGGATCAACGGGATCGATCGAACCGTGCGCACGTTCCCTGTCACCTCCTCCCCCTTCTCACCATCGCCACGCGTAACGCCGCGCGCGAGTTTGCCGTTCTCATACGTAAGGCTGATCGCAACGCCATCGTACTTCAATTCGAGCACATAGTTCACATCGCCCACATCACGTTTTATCCGATCCACGAAGGCTTCCACTTCCTCGCGCTCGTAGGAGTTGGTGAGCGATAACATCGGGAAGCGATGCGCAACGGTCGGGAAGTTCTTCGTGATGTCCCCTCCGACACGCCGTGTCGGACTGTTCGGATCGGCCAGATCGGGGAATTCCTTTTCTAGTTTCTCAAGCTCCTTCAACATCATGTCGAACTCCATGTCGCTGATCACAGGATCCGCCAGCACGTAATACCGGTGATTGTGGAACTCGATCTGTCGCGCGAGCTCCTCCATGCGCGTTGCTGCCTTGTTCTTATCCATCTTGATC
The DNA here is from genome assembly GCA_023418095.1 of Bacteroidota bacterium. Lineage (GTDB taxonomy): Bacteria > Bacteroidota > Bacteroidia > Flavobacteriales_F > PHOS-HE28 > PHOS-HE28. Next base: position 5,152 of record JAEZDL010000171.1, on the reverse strand, counting down.
GTTCTCAGTACCACGGATCTTCTTGTAGATCGCACCGAAGCGCAGGCCTGCCTTGGCGAACCAGGTCCAATTGCTCAGATCGGCCGAGATCTCCGCATCGCGCGCGTACACATAACGGTAGCCGCCGCCGACACCAAGAAATCCCCACCAGGTGATCTTGTAGTTCACGTAAACACTAAGGTCCACCGGCAACAATTCATTCTGTGCGTATGGTACGTATTCACCATTCGCATCACGCTGATCGATGCGGTAGTTGCCGAGCCCAACACCGATCGGAACGCCCCAATCCCAGCGCTTCGATCGCACAAAGACACGTTCATAGGTGAGGGTGATGAAATCGAACTTCATCCTGATCTGCCGCAAACCCAGTTCTCCAAGCTCCGCTGTGCCTTCGTACGACCGGATGAACGGCAGCCCGATCCCATAGAACCCCAGCGCGATCACGTTCCTGTTCTTCTCCGCCCCGATGCGCGCGCCATAGAATCCCAGCGGATCATCGTGCACCCAGGTGCGCCGGAAATCCAGGTTGGCCATCAGTTTGAACTGTGCCTTGCGCTTGGTGATCTTCAGATCTTCAGTCTGCGCCATACCGATCAGCACGGCGAATGAAGTGAAGAACAGGATAAGCGCACCCCTGATCATTTCCGTGCTGTGATGAAACGATCCTGACCTGCCATATCCATGATCAACCGCACGTCCTGAAATCCTTTCTCATCCATCAGATCGGCGACCGCACACGAATGGAAATAATGTCCTTCGAACCAGATCGAACCGTTCGGTGAAAGCGATCGGAATGCATGATCGGCGATCGCGCGATGGAATTTCAGCGGATCCTCATCATCAACAAAGAGCGCAACGTGCGGCTCATGATCGCGCACCTGGGTTGAAAGCGATCGCGATTCCGATCGCGGAACGTAGGGTGGATTGCTTACGATCAGATCGATCTGCTTCGGTAACGCAAAGGTGGGATCGAGAACATCTCCCTTCTGCCATTCCACATCGATCGAAAGCCGTTCACCGTTACACTGCGCGATGGCTAGAGCTTCGTTGGATACGTCGATACCGATCACTCTAGATCCGGGAAAACTTTTCTTCAACGCAAGCGCGATACAACCGCTGCCGGTCCCGATATCAACGATCGATCCCGGATCGATCCCGCTTTTCAGGATCAGGTCGATCATTTCCTCCGTCTCCGGCCGCGGGATCAGAACACCGGGCGCGACTTCGATCTCCAGACCATGGAAATAGGTACGGCCAAGGATGTACTGCAATGGTTCGCCGGATCGGATCCGTTTGAGCGGCAGGTACACTTCAAGCAGTTCCGATTCACTGAGCGCTTCATTCCTGCGTAGTTCGATATCGGCTGCATCCCAGCCAAGCCTGTCGTTGAAAACGCTGCGCACGATCGCCTTCACTTCCCCGCTGGAAAATCGATCGGCGAGTTCGCGCTCGTAGAGTGAAAGCAGTGAAGCAACGCGATTATCGCCGGTGCGCATGCGGCAAAAGTAGATCGCTCCGCTTCCGGCGCGGAACGGCCGGGAAGCCGCAACTTTGCGGATCTCCATGACCACTACTGATCACCATGAATGGATGCTGCGATGCCTGCAGCTCGCCCGGAACGGCGCGGGCGAGGTTGCGCCGAATCCCATGGTGGGCTCGGTGCTGGTGCAGAGAGATCGCATCCTTGCGGAAGGCTGGCACCGCAGATACGGCGGGCCGCATGCCGAAGTGGAATGTTTGCGATCTGTTCACGGCGAGATCCCGCGCGATGCGATCCTTTACGTGAACCTGGAACCTTGTTCACACACCGGAAAAACACCACCCTGCGCCGATCTGCTGATCGAACGTGGCGTGAAGAAAGTAGTGATCGGGATGAAGGATCCGTTCCCGGAAGTGGCCGGAAAAGGGATCGAAAGGTTGAAGACTGCCGGTGTTGATGTGATCACCGGGATCGAAGAGGAACAGTGCCGCTGGCAACAGCGCAGGTTCGTCACATCGATCGAAAAGCAACGGCCTTACATCATCTTGAAATGGGCGCGATCAACGGATGGTTTTCTCGATCGGCACCCGCGCAGTGAACGCGGCGTACAGCAGATCAGCAATGCGACCAGCAACATTCTTGTACATCGCTGGCGCAGTGAAGAACAGGCGATCATGGTGGGCAGCAACACCGTGGTGAACGACGATCCGCGGCTTTCGGTGCGTTTGGTCGATGGCCGGCAGCCGTTGCGCGTGATCCTTGATCGCGGTGGAAAGATCCCGCTCCGATCGAACGTTCTCGATGGAGCGGTACCTACTCTTCTCTTCACCAATAGAACGAGGACCGATCTGAAGAATGCGGATCAAGTGATGATCAATGGGACCGATCCGCTTGAAGAAATGATGAAGGAATTGGTGCAACGGAACATCCGATCGGTCCTGGTGGAAGGTGGCGCCATCTTGTTGAACGCGTTCATAAGAAAAGGACTTTGGGATGAAGCGCGCATGATCACTGGCCAGCACGATTTCAGATCGGGAACTGCTGCACCGATCGGTCTTCCTGAACCGATCCGAACGACGGACCTGAATGGTGATCGGCTCGATCTTCATATCAATGCGCAACATCAGATCGATCCCGATCCATCATGGTACTGGTAGCTGCGGCCGCCTTCCTGATGGCGATGCTCTTCCTTCTCTTCAAGATCTTCGATCGGCGCGAGGTGCCGTTGCTTCCCGCGATCGCAGTGAACTATGTGACCGCCGTGATCGCCGGCCTGATCTTCGCGCCACCGTGGCTGGCAAATGATCTTTCCGGACTGTGGTTCCCGGCGATCGGATTGGGAATGTTCTTTGTGATCAACTTCTATTTCACCGGACTTTCCACGCAGCGCGCCGGCGTTGCAGCGACCACGGTGGCGAGCCGCATGAGCCTGGTGCTTACTGTGATCGCCGCGGTGGTGCTTTACCATGAAACACCTGGTCTGCTTGGATGGCTCGGGATCGCATTTGCGATCGCCGGTGTTGCGCTGGCTTCATTGGTGAAGGAACCCGGAAGTTTGCGTGGCGCATGGAAACTTCCAACGGTGATCTTCCTTGGGAATGCGGTGATCGATATCGGGATCAATTGGATGCAGCGCACGCGGCTCGACGCAACGAGTGAAGCGGTGTTCCCAACGATGACGTTCATGTCGGCAGCGGTGGTATCGGTCGCGTTGGCGCTGCGTCGCGAAGGAAGTATAGTGTTCAAACGAACGAGCGTCTGGATCGGTGGAACGGTGCTTGGCGTGGTGAACTATGCGGCGCTGGTGATGATCGTAAAAGCACTGAGTAAAGGTGGATTTCCGGCAAGCAGTTTCTATCCGCTGATGAACGTTGGCGTGATCTTGATCGGAACGATGGCATCGATGATCATGTTCAAGGAACGTTTGCGATCGATGCAGGTGATCGGGATCGGCTTCGCGATCGTTGCACTGGTGCTTATCCTGAACGCATGATGGAGGATCGTTACCGATCGATAATCACGGAGGCGCAGGCTGTATTGCGCGAAAAGGCGAGCCGATTCATTGCGATCGCTTTTCCGATCCGCGACCAGGATGAATTCAGAGAACGCGTTGATGCGATCGCGAAGGAACATCACTCTTCACGGCATGTCTGTTATGCGTGGGTGATCGGCGATGCGGGCGAACAAAACCGATCGAACGACGCGGGAGAACCGGCAGGCACGGCCGGAAAACCGATCCTGAACAGGATCTTGAGCTTGCAACTGACGTACACCGCGGTTGTTGTCGTGCGCTATTTCGGTGGAACCCTTTTGGGTAAAGCAGGTTTGATAAAAGCCTACGGCGAAGCGGCGCAACTTGCTTTGGAACAAGCACAGATCGTTGCACGTGTGGTGCTCAGTAAGATCGATATCACCTGCACGCACGCACAATTCGAGACGATCAAGCGCGAAGTGATCGCTATGGAAGGTGAGGTGGTGAAGAGTGAATTCGCAGCGGTGGTGAATGCCGTGATCGCGGTGCCGCGGAGTAAAGTGAATGACTGCGTGGAACGCTGGCGGGCGCGGGGGATCGAGGTGAAGAGCGAGTCGTGAGTCGGGAGTTTTGAGTAGCGAGTGGCGAGTGGCTAGCGGCGAGTGGTGAATGGTGAATGGTGAATGGTGATCGTGAACTGGATCTTGTAGTGAGGTTCGCAGGTGATCTGTTCTCGATGATGCTGATATGGTCGATCGGATCTTGTTGAACGCCGGATCTTGCGTGAGCGATCGCAGTGGAAAGCCCACAGCGAGGAACGAGCGAGGACTTGCAACGAAGAGCGCGACGGCGCTGCCCCCGCAGTACTGCGGGGTGAGCGCCGGCACGCCCAGAAATTTCAACTGAAGAATTTCTTCATCGCCTCGTAAAATGCCGCGGGTGCTTTGCGTGGACGCATGGTCACTTTATCCACGAACACCAGTACTGTCTCTGCTTCGGTGAGCAGTGCGCCGGCTACGTTGTGGATGTGATACGTGAAGCGGATGCGTGCCGTTGGCATTTCGGCGATGGAAGTGCGGACGGTGATCGGATCATCGTAAAAAGCCGGTGCGTGGTAGGTGATATTGAGCGAACGTACCGGTAGCATGATGCCTTCCTCCTCGAGCTTTCGGTACGGAAAACCAAGTGATCGCAAGGCTTCCACGCGGCCTACTTCGAGGTACTGCGCATAGTTGCCGTAGTACACATAGCCCATCTGATCGGTCTCGCCGTAGCGCACCCGCAGCTCCACTTCGTGCGTGAACATTGGGGAAAGGTATCGAAGGCAGGCCGAACAAGATAGTTGCGCCCGGCCGCGGATCGCATAATTTAGGGGACGCCCACCGATCCTGAAATGATCCACACCTGCATCACGAGAATTTATCCGGAGTGGATCGGTGTGATGCATCGTTCGTCGCTCTGGAACACCTTCCCATCGGCGATCGCGCCACGATCGGCGGCCTTCTGCATGCCGCGCCAGTCAAGGGATTCAGAAAGATCGAAGCACGCGATGGCCCATGTGAAAAAATCTTTATCGCAAAACATCTTCGCACATTTTTTTTTCACTTTCTTCGATCCATATTTGCGACCCTTAAGGAGCGGCGCCGCTCCGAAAGAGGAAACCGAGCAAGCATGTCAAACACCCACCCAAACTCGCTGAC
>JAEZDL010000143.1 GCA_023418095.1 Bacteroidota bacterium | reverse complement strand
CTTACGCTCGGCGGAGGGGGGATGCCCGGGATGCGGCGGGGCGACCCCGAGATCGCACCGGATCCCGTTCACGAGTGCGCGGCCTGCGGTGCGCTGGCCGATGATGAAGCGGAGGGGGTGTGCCCACGGTGCAGTGGGACGCTTCAGGAGGGAGCGCTCCCCCGAATCATCGGCGACCGTTTCAGGATCGACTCGCGCATCGGTGCCGGCGGGATGGGTGTGGTGTATCGGGGGACCGACCTCGCACTCGGACGTCCCGTCGCGCTCAAGACGCTCCCGATGCTCACGCCCGACGAATCGCTCCAGCTCCGTCGGGAGGCGAGGGCCATGGCTCTCGTCACGCATCCGAATCTCGCCCTCATCTTCGGAGCGGAGAGTTGGTACGGGCGTCCGGTGCTCGTCTGCGAGTACCTGTCCGGTGGCACGCTCGCCGAGCGGCTCGCCCGTGGCATCCTCGCGACGGAGGAGGTCGTGTCTCTCGGCATCGCGTTAGCCGACGTACTAGGCGCGATACACGCAGCCGGCATCCTCCACCGCGACGTGAAGCCTACCAACATCGGCTTCACCGACGACGGGCAGCCGAAGCTGCTGGATTTCGGTCTCGCACGCATCCTCGACGGCACGCTCGCGAACGAGGCGCCGGGGGGAACCTGGGCGCCGGGCATTCGGCGATGGGTCGCAGGATGGACGGATGGGAATCCACCGTTTCCGACCGATGCGGAGACCGGGAGCCTGCTGCGCGGCACTCCGCCGTACATGTCGCCCGAGGCCCTCCTCGGCCTGCCCCCCACGCCGGCATTCGACCTCTGGAGCCTCGGCGTGGTGCTATTCGAGGCCGCCACCGGCCTTCACCCCTTCCGTGCTGCCGACGGGACGCTCGACCGTCGTCGCATCCTGACGGGCCCGCCGGTGGACCCACTTGCGCTGGCGCCCGGGCTGGATGCGCAGGTCGCCGCCGTCCTTCGCACGACGCTCGCCACCGATGCCGGGGCGAGGTATCCGAACGCAGTCGCGATGGCGTCCGCCCTCCGTTCGGTTCAACTCAAGACCACAGCCACCGTCGTGAGCTGAAACCGAGGTGCCGAGGCGACCGGGGCGACCATAGTCCGCTCGCCCGTCACGGACGCATGAAAGCTTCGGCGTGCCCGGAGCATCCTCGCAGTACGCGCCCGACCGGCGGCGCGAACATCCAACTGCGAGGTCATCATGCCCCTGCTCGCGCTCCTCAGGCAGTCCGCCCTTGGCCAGGAGTCCGGTGATCTCCTCGGCCTGGTCGTCTTCCTCGCGCTTGTGGCGGTCACCACGGCCGCGCTCTGGAGACTCTTCCGGGTCGCGGGCCAGCCTGGTTGGGCAGCGGTCGTACCGATCTACAACGTCGTCGTCCTCCTACGTATCGCCGGGCGATCGGCATGGTGGACCCTTCTGGCGATCGTGCCCTTCGTGAACCTCCTGGTGATGCTCCTCGCGGCGCTCGGCATCTCCCGCCGGTTCGGCCATGGAGTACCACTCGCCATCGGTCTCTGGCTCCTGCCGTTCGTCTTCTACCCGATGCTCGCGATCACCATCGAGGCGCCAGTCGCGCGTCCACGGGTGTCGCCTGCCTGAGGGACCATCCGCGCCACGCACTCCCTTCTCCGGAGCGAGGCCCTCATGCGTGTTCCCTCCTTCTCCGCTGCCCTGGCTACGGTCGCGGTGCTCGTCGCGTGCGGCGGCAGTGACCCGGTCGAGCCCCCGGTCGCCTCCCGGATCGACGTGGTCGTCGGGGGTGACGGTGTCTGGGAGCAGGCCAGTACCCCGCTCTCGGTCGCCGTCAAGGATCAGCGCGGCGAGGCGATGATCCCGGCGCCCATCGTGACGTGGACGAGCGACGATACTACCATCGCGATCGTCGCGTCGGGACGCGTGTGGGGAAGGAGTCCGGGTACGACGACGCTCACCGCCCAGGCCGCGGCGGCCCGAGCAACGGTCGGCATCTCGGTGCAGCGTGACGCCGTGGCGGGGCTGGCGCTCGCGGCGGCCGAGGACTCGGTCGTGATCGGGCGTGCCGTGCGCCCGCGGGTGGTGGTGCGCGGAGCCCACGGAGGAGTACTCGAGGGACGCACCGTCGCATGGTCGAGTGAGACGCCTGCGGTGGCGGCGATCTCCGTAGATGGAGAGGTCCAGGGAGTCGCGATCGGCGAGGCGAGGATCGTCGCGACGGTCGAGGGTCGCAGCACGGGCTTCTCCATCCGCGTGGTACCGATCCCCGTGGCGAGCGTCGAGCTCTCGGTGTCCGCGCCCGCGGTCGTCCTCGCGGACGACGGAACGGCGCTCGTGGAGCGTCCCGTCACCTACCGATCCCTGAACCCGCGAATCGTCCAGCTGGAGGGCGATGTGCTCCTCGCCCTCGGCAGCGGGGTCGCAGAGGTCGAGGCCAGGGTGGGCGGTAGGGCCGACACGGTCGCCCTCACCGTCACGCGTCCCTCGCACGCGCAGTGGGACGTCGATCTCGTGTTCGATCCGCGCGTCACCGCCGACGAGCAGGAGTACGTGCGGCAGGGGCTCGCTCAGTGGCAGAAGGTCGTGGTGGGACCGGCCGACCTGGAGCCCGATCGCGTCACGGTGCCCGCCGGCTTCTGCAGCCGTGCACAGTCGGAGCCCATCTCCGACGAGCTCATCACGACCCTTCGTGTCTACGTGAACGTCGCCAACTTCGACGGCACCGCGCTCGCGAAGGCGGGGCCGTGCATCATCAAGGAGGAGCCGGGCGGCGCCCAGCGTCAGCGTCCCGTGCTCGGCCAGTTGTACATCGACACCGTCTACACGCGCCACCACGCCTACGGTGCCGTCCTCTGGCGCAACGTGATGGTGCACGAGTTCGGGCACATCTTCGGGATCGGAACGCTCTGGCACCACCCGCGATTCCTGGCCGAGGAAGGCGACGCCAACTGGTTCCTCGGACGGCGCGGCGTCGG
>JAEZDL010000038.1 GCA_023418095.1 Bacteroidota bacterium | reverse complement strand
GCCTGACGCCTTGTCATGGATCGGCCGGGCGGCATGATCATTGACCGGGGCCGGAAGTGTTGAAGAAAACCGATCCGCAAGCCTTCTGAGGGTTGGTATCTTTGTAAGCTGACATCCTGGCCCCATTTCGTTTCGATGAGCGACCTAGCTAGAACGCACGATGCCCTGTTCAGTTCAGAAGTCCTGGACAATGAGACCGAACTGATCCCGCTGATCACCGCGGAGGATGAGGAATTGATGAACGCCGAGAGCACCCCGGCGGAGCTTCCGATCCTTCCGTTGCGCAATACGGTGCTTTTCCCCGGGGTGGTGATCCCCATCACGGTGGGTCGCGATCGGAGCATCAGGCTCATACAGGATGTCTACCGCGGCAGTCGCACGCTCGGCGTTGTAAGCCAGAAGGACGGCCAGATCGAAGAACCGCGTGCCGAGGACCTCAACCGCGTAGGAACGATCGCCACCATCATTCGCATGTTGCGCATGCCCGATGGCAGCACCACGGCGATCATACAAGGCAAGAAGCGGTTCGAGATCATCGACATGGTGAAGGTGGATCCATACTTCACCGCCCGGGTCAAGGAATTCGCCGAACTGCGCCCCGCGAAGGATGATAAATCATTCGATGCATTGATCAGCTCGCTGAAGGATCTCGCCATGGAGATCATCAAGCAGAGCCCGAACATCCCCACGGAAGCGCAATTCGCGCTCAAGAACATCGATTCACCGAGCTTCCTGGTGAACTTCATCAGCAGCAACATGAACGCCGAGGTGGCCGAGAAGCAGAAGATGCTCGAGGTGGCCGATCTGCGCGAACGTGCCAAGCTGCTGCTCGCGCACCTCACGCGCGAACTGCAGATGCTGCAGATGAAGAACGAGATCCAGAGCAAGGTGCGCACCGAAGTGGACCGGCAGCAGCGCGAGTATTTCCTGCATCAGCAGATGAAGACCATCCAGGATGAACTGGGCGGAAATCCGATCGAGCAGGAGATCGAGGAGATGAAGGCGCGCGCCGCCAAGAAGAAGTGGAGCCAGAACGTTGCCGAGGTTTTCGAGAAGGAACTTGCGAAGCTTCAACGCATGAATCCGGCCGGCGCGGAATTCAGCGTTCAGCACAACTACGTGCAGCTACTGCTCGAGCTTCCGTGGAATGAATACAGCACGGACAAATTCGATCTCAAGAACGCACAGCGCATCCTGGATCGCGATCACTTCGGGTTGGAGAAAGTGAAGGAAAGGATCATCGAGCACCTTGCCGTGTTGAAGTTGAAGGGCGACATGAAGGCGCCGATCATTTGTCTGTACGGCCCGCCGGGCGTTGGTAAGACCAGTCTTGGCAAGAGCATGGCCGAAGCGCTCGGGCGCAAATATGTGCGCATGAGCCTGGGCGGCCTTCACGATGAAAGCGAGATCCGCGGTCACCGCAAAACGTACATCGGTGCGATGCCGGGACGCCTGATCCAAAGCTTGAAGAAAGCGCAGACAAGCAATCCGCTTTTCGTTCTCGATGAGATCGACAAGGTGGGCAAGGACTTCCATGGCGATCCAGCGAGCGCATTGCTCGAAGTCCTGGATCCGGAGCAGAACAGCAGCTTTTACGATAACTACGTGGAGGTTGAATACGATCTGAGCCGCGTGATGTTCGTGGCCACAGCGAATAGTTTGAGCACGATCCATCCCGCTCTACGCGATCGGATGGAGATCATCGAGGTGAATGGCTACACGCAGGAAGAGAAGCTCGAGATAGCGAAGCGTCATCTTCTGCCGAAGCAGTTCGTGGAGAACGGCATCAAGGAAAAGCAGTTGAAACTTGGCCCCGGACTGCTCGAAGCGATCATCGAGGATTACACCGATGAGAGCGGAGTGCGCACCTTGGAGAAGCGGATCGCAAAACTGGTTCGCTACCGCGCGAAGCAGATCGCACTGAAACAGAAGCATAACCTCACCATCACTACGGATGAGTTGGTGAAGATCTATGGCCCGAGCCATGCACGCGACAAATACCAGGGCAACGATGTGGCCGGTGTGGTCACCGGTCTTGCATGGACACCAACGGGCGGCGACATCCTCTTCATAGAGACCAGCATAACCAAGGGTGAAGGAAAGCTCACGCTCACCGGAAACCTTGGCGATGTAATGAAGGAAAGTGCGATGATCGCACTGGAATATTTGAAAGCTCACAGCAACATCATCGGCCTCGATCCGGATGTGTTCAAGCGCTGGAACGTTCACGTGCACGTGCCCGAAGGCGCCACACCGAAGGATGGACCTTCAGCAGGGATCACCATGCTCACAAGTCTTGCCAGTGCGTTCACGCAGCAGAAAGTGAGAAAGTTCGTTGCGATGACCGGCGAGATCACTTTGCGTGGACGTGTACTTCCCGTTGGTGGCATCAAGGAAAAGATCCTCGCTGCGAAACGCGCCGGCATCAAGGAGATCATTTTGAGCACCGATAATCGCAAGGATATCGAGGACATCGATGTGCGCTACACGAAAGGAATGCGCTTCACCTACGTCACCGAAATGATCGAAGTGGTGCAACACGCGCTGCTCAAGGAAAAGGTGGCGAACGCGTTGAAGGTGGCGTAGGGTCAGTATCGCGATCTTCGCGCAATGGACCCGCGGGAACTTTCGATCTTCGATCTCACCTACCAGCTCCCGCAGCATCGTATCGCGCAACATCCACTTGCGCAGCGCGATGCAGGCAAATTGTTGCTTTACCGGAATGGCGCGATCACTGATCGCATCTTCAAGGATCTTCCAGATCTGCTTCCGGAAAGTTCGCTCCTGATCATGAACAACACGCGCGTGGTGAACGCGCGGATCGTGATGCAACGAAGTTCCGGTGGAAGGATCGAGATCCTGGTGACCGGGCCTGCGGATGGATCGGCGATCGGAACAGCGTTCGATCGGTGTGGACGCATCGAAGTGCAAGCCATGATCGGGAACGGTCGCCGATGGAAGCCGGGTGAAACCCTTTCACTAAAGAATGAAGGGCTTGAATTGAAGGCCGATCGGATCGGTCACGAGATCGTTTCCTTTCAATGGTCACCCGCAGCTTTATCGTTCGCGGAAATTCTCCAGCGGATCGGTCACGTACCGCTTCCGCCTTATATGGCAAGGCCCGATGAGATCGGCGATCGCGAACGCTACAATACGGTGATCGCGAAGCACGATGGATCTATCGCAGCTCCTACGGCAAGCCTTCACTTTACTCCTGAAATGCTTGGGCAATTTCAGGATCGGAAGATCCGTAAGGCTGAGGTCACGCTTCACGTTGGTGCGGGAACATTTCTACCGGTGAAGGCCGAACGGATGGCAGATCATGAAATGCACAGGGAACACGTGCATCTTCCATTGGCCACGTTGATCGCACTCCAAGATCAATTGGGACGGGCACCGATCATTCCGATCGGAACAACAGCGCTTCGCACGATCGAAAGCGTTTATTGGTATGGCCTGAAGATCTTGAATGGAACCGCCGGGGAGGCAATGGACATCGATCAATGGGAACCGTACGGATCGCACGATCGAAAGGTCTCACCGAAGGAGGCATTGCAAGCGGTGATCGATCACACGAGGTCACGGGGAAAGGATCAATGCACGGGAAGCACCCGGCTTTTGATCGCTCCGAATTATGAGTTCAAGTTCGCGGACGCGCTCGTCACGAATTTTCATCAACCACAGAGCACGCTGCTTCTTCTGGTGGCGGCTTTTGTGGGCGATGACTGGCGGAAGATCTATGATCATGCCCTGGAGAATGATTACCGCTTTCTCAGTTATGGCGATGGATCGCTGCTTTGGAGGGCGGATGTGCGTTAGGGACATGAGCGGAAAGCCCGCAAGCGAGGCTTTGCGAGTGCGGACTTGCAGCGGTTGGCCCGACCCATAGGGGAACGCCCAAAAAGAATTGCGATACAATACCACCCGCCTATCTTCGTTCCCACCGCGATGGCCCGATATCTATCCGCTTTTCTTCTTTGCGTTCTCATTTCATCTGCCAGTGCACAGCTCGGTGGCAGTTCCGCTTTCAGGGTCCTCGATATCCCAAGTTCGGCACGGGCTTCGGCGTTGGGGGGGAACTACATCGCGGTCTATGACAACGATATCAACCTGGGCATATTCAATCCTGGCCTGTTGAACAAGGAGATGGGTCGCCAGGCGGCGCTGAGCTATCTGCCGTATTTTGAAGGGATCAAAGTTGGGTACGCATCGTACGCGCACCATTTCGACAGCGTAAAAGCCACTGTGGCCGCCACGGTGCAATACGTTGATTACGGAACATTCATGCGCACGGATGAATCCGGTACCGAGCTTGGCGAATTCAGCGCGGGCGAATATGTGGTGCAGATCGGTGGAGGCATTCCTGTTGATAGCCTTTTCAGCGTTGGTGCGAACATGAAGTTCATAACCAGCGCCTACGATACCTACAATTCAACCGCCTGGGCGATGGACCTTGGCGGAGTGTTCCATAAAAGGTCGCTGGGGCTCACGGTGGGAGCGCTGGTGCGGAACATCGGCTATCAATCATCTCCCTTCACGGAGGAACGCGAAAAGCTGCCTTTCCAGGTGCAGATCGGCACCACTTACAAATTCAAACATGCTCCGTTCCGGCTTGGTTTGATGATGGAGCAATTGCAGAAGTGGGATCTCACGTATGTGGACCCGAACGCGGTGCAGCAGATCGATCCCACCACCGGTGAAGCGATCGAGGACAAGATCACAAAAGGAGAGAAGGCGATGCTTCATCTTGTGCCCAGCGTGGAGATATTGCTGAGCAGGAATTTCATGCTGCGTGTGGGTTACAACCACCGCAGGCGCCAGGAATTGGTGTTGCCGGACAAACCTGCGATCACCGGGTTGAGCTTCGGCCTTGGTCTGCGGGTGAGCAAGATCCACATCAGTTACGGTTATTCGCAGTTGCATCTGGCCGGTATATCGAATACCTTCACGCTGGGCGTGCGCTTCGCGGATCTGCAACGATCGAAGACCGATGGAATACCTGCGAACACCGATCGATGAGGAATTGCTGGTGGCACCGGCGCCGGATGCCGTAAGCGACGAGATTACCTTCGCTCCCCAGCCTGGTTCCCAATTGAAGCGCATCAACATCGCCGTGGACGGCTTTTCCTCCTGCGGAAAGAGCACGCTGGCGAAGCATCTTGCACTGCACCTCGGCTACACGTACATCGATAGTGGTGCGATGTATCGGGCGGTGGCGCTCTACATGATCGAGAACGGGTTCGTGCGCGATGGGAGGTTGGATAAGGCCGCACTGATCCAGGAGTTGGATCGGATCGATATCCGCTTCCACCACGACCTGATGACCGGCAGGAATGAGACGTTCCTGAACGGCAGGAACGTGGAATCGAAGATCCGCGGGATGGAAGTGAGCCGGCACGTAACCTTGGTGAGCCCGGTTCCTGAAGTACGGGCCAAACTGGTGAAACTGCAGCAGGCGCTGGGCCGCGAACGCGGAGTGGTAATGGATGGCCGCGATATCGGCACCGTGGTGCTTCCCGATGCCGAAGTGAAATTCTACATGACCGCGCGCACCGATGTGCGTGCCATGCGGCGTTATTCCGAATTGAAGGCAAAAGGTCTGGAAGTCGATTTCGCAAGCGTGATGGAGAACATCCGGCGGCGCGATGAGGACGATACCACACGCGCCGCCGATCCATTGATACAGGCGCCGGATGCGATCGTGATCGACAACAGCGATATGACGGAACAGGAACAGTTCGAACATGCGCTTGATGTGATCGCACAAGTGCTGGCACGCGTTGGCTCCGAGTGATCGATCAGTGCGATCGCACCTGAACTTTGTACTACCAATCTCTTCTGATGCGATCGGCTAGGTTGTTCATTCTTCTTGCTCTCATTCTTTCCGGCTGTGATGATGTCTTCAAGATCACCCCGTATGATACAGATACATCCGTCGCACACAGTGCTCTCAACGAGCGGAACATCGCAGAGTGGCGCAACGCAGCCGCAACGGACACTGGTGCCATCACGATCGCATTGATCAGCGATCCACATTACCATTACAGCGACCTGGCCGATCTTGTCGATCGCATCAATTCCGATCCAACGGTCGATGTGGTGATCGTGCCAGGTGATCTTACCGATCAAGGCCTGTTGCAGGAATTTGAATGGTTTGCAGAGAACATGATGGAGTTGAATGCGCCGTGGATCGCGACGATCGGGAATCATGATCACCTGGGCACTGGAAAGATCGTCTATGAGAACATGTTCGGTCCGCGCAATTTCTTCGTCGATCTGAAAGGGTTCCGCTTCATCTTCCTCGACAATACCGTGTGGGAAAGCGAATTTCCGATCGATATGACCGGCCTCACGCAGCGGCTTGCCACATCCGCGGATCTCACGCCGGTCGTGATCGCGCACATTCCTTTGGAGAACGATCAACTTGCCGCAGGCGAAGGCGCGCAGATCAGGCAGGTGCTGCATGAGCATCACGTTCCGCTCTTCATCCACGGGCACCTGCATGCTTTCGTGGACAATACCGATGCGAACGGCATGCGGCGCGTGGGGATCCCGTGGGTTGAGGATCGCGAATACGTGCGGATAACGTTGGCTGACGAGATAACCGTTGAACGGATAGGACTTTGATCGCGCGCTGCACACTTCTCATCCTCGGCCTTTCCCTTCAATCAGTGGTCCTACCGCAGGAAATGGAAAAGCGTGCAAGGCACTGGCATTTGCGCGTACAGTTCGCCGGCTATCAGGGGTTGATCTCCGTTGGTGGTGGGCCCGTGCTCGCCAGGGGTCGCTGGCATCCCGGACTGATGTATGGTTTCGCACCACCGGCCGGTGATCGCCCGGCGGTCCACCAGATCATCGTTCGCAACGATCTGATCTTCCGCCCCGATCCCTCCGATCGGAAATTCCACGTGTCACCATCGCTCAGCGCGAATCTGTTGATCGAAACAGGGCGCTACAGCTACCTGAAACTTCCTTCGGAATTCCCCGCCGGGTATTATGCCGCACCACAATTGCATGGCACGTTGGGGCTCGGGGCGCGATGGATCCGGCGAATGCCGGATGGCAGCTTGTTCAGGAACGTCTCCTTTTCCGCGGAATTCACCGGGCTCGATACCTACATCTGGTATTCGATCAGCGAACGCGGAATTCCGATCAGCGATGCGTTCGGGCTGTCGTTCGCATTGGCAGCATCATTTTGAGCGCTGCTCCCAAACGGTCACCGATCGCGAGCTCGAAAGCACCCTGTCGCCTGCGCGATGCACAGCGGATTCACCCGCGACCAGATCCGTCGCGGTATCGATCACCTTCACCCACTGCTCACCGAATCGTTCGGGCGGCAACCTGAATTCAAAATCCATATCCGCTGCGTTGAAGATGATGAAGAAGCTATCATCGGTGATCGCTTCACCCTTCGGCCCCGCCATGCGCAGGCCTTTTCCGTTGAGGTAGATCCCCACCGATCGCGCTGGATCATGGTTCCAGTTCGCTTCGCTCATTTCAGCGCCCGATGGTTGGAACCACGCGATATCCTCGAGGCCCACACCTTTTATCGGCTGCCCTTTGAACCAGCGTTTGCGCGAGAAAACGGGATGCGCGTGGTAGAAATGGATCAATTCCTTCGTGAAGCGAAGCAGGCCGTGATCGGCACTTTCCCAATCAAGCCACGAGATCTCGTTATCCTGGCAGTAAGCGTTGTTGTTGCCTTGTTGCGTGCGGCCGAATTCGTCACCGGCCACCATCATGGGCACACCTTGTGAAAGAAAGAGCGTGGTGAGCAGATTGCGCTTCTGGCGTGCGCGTAGTTCGTTCACTGCCGGATCATCGGTCGGTCCCTCGGCACCGCAATTCCAGGATCGGTTGTGGCTTTCGCCATCATTATTGTTCTCCCCGTTGGCCTCGTTGTGCTTTTCGTTGTAGGAGACAAGATCGTTCAACGTGAAACCATCGTGCGCGGTGATGAAGTTGATGCTCGCCTGCGGTTTGCGGTAGTCATCCTTGTACAGATCGGAAGATCCGGTGAAACGTTCCGCAAATTCCGAGAGCATGCTATCCGATCCCCGCCAGAAATCGCGCATGCAATCCCGGTATTTGCCATTCCATTCAGCCCAACCCGGCGGAAAATTGCCCACCTGGTAACCACCTTCACCCACATCCCAAGGTTCTGCGATCAACTTCACCTGCGAGATCACGGGATCCTGGTGAATGATGTCGAAGAACGATCCAAGCCGATCCACTTCATGAAGCTCGCGCGCCAACGTGGAAGCCAGATCGAATCGGAAACCGTCCACATGCATTTCAAGGATCCAGTAACGAAGACTGTCCATGATCAGGCGCAACACCGCCGGCACAGTCGTGTTCAACGTATTTCCCGTGCCGGTGTAATCCATGTAATATCGCTTGTCTTCCGTGAGGCGGTAGTAGCTGGCATTATCAACACCGCGGAAACAGACCGTTGGCCCCATGTGATTGCCTTCGCCGGTATGGTTGTAGACCACATCAAGGATCACTTCGATCGCGGCGCGGTGCAGTTCCTTCACCATCTGCTTGAATTCCTGCACCTGCCCGCCGGTGACCGGATCGCCTGAATAAAAACGCACATCAGGAGCGAAAAAGCCGATCGAATTATAGCCCCAATAGTTCGTGAGCCCTTTATCGTGCAAATGCCGATCGGTAATGAAATGGTGAACCGGCATAAGTTCGATCGCCGTGATACCGAGTTCCTTCAAATACTGGATCGTTACCGGATGGCCGATCGCAGCATAAGTACCGCGCAATTCCTCCGGAATATCGGGATGCTGCCTGGTGAAGCCTTTTACATGCGTTTCGTAGATGATCGTGCGGTGATACGGGATCTTTGGCGGTACATCGCCTTCCCAATCGAAATTCGGATCGATAACAACGCTCTTTGGAACGAACGGCGCGCTGTCCGATCCGCTCTGGCTCAGATCTTCCTCGGCGTGGCCGATTTCGTAACCGAACATCGCATCGCTCCATTCGATCGTACTGCTGATCGCCTTCGCGTACGGATCGATCAGTAGTTTATTTGGGTTGAAGCGATGGCCATTCGTCGGATCAAACTCGCCATGAACGCGATAACCGTACAGCTGGCCGGGCTTGATGCCGGGCAGGTAACAATGCCAGATGTGATCGGTCATCTCGGCGACACGGATGCGATGTTCGGGACCGGTTGGGGAATCGAACAGGCATAACTCCACACCGGAGGCGTTCTCACTGAACAGGGCGAAATTCACGCCTTTGCCATCCCACGTCGCTCCCAGAGGGAAAGGCGCGCCGGGCCATACTTGAATATCCATGAAAATGATCGGAATAGATCGCAACGTTAGCGATCCCCCTGCCAAGTTCGATCAGACCTTTCCTTCGGCTTTGTACCGATCGAACGATCGCTTCACCAGATCGCCGAGTTCCTTGAAAAGCACCGGGTCGGGCTGCTTGAAATTGAAGCAGCTTTTGCCTTGCATGCGCTTCTTCAATCCGGGTGAGATCCCATCCAGCAGATCGGGAAAGCAGTAGACCGGCATCAGGTAAAAACTCACCGCTGCTTTTTTCACTTGTGCGGAGGCAAAGAATTCAGGTTTCCCTTTCGGGTCGGGCTTTTTCGTGTTGGTGTAGAAACCTTCCTCGCGATCTACTGTCCAATGCAGATCGGGAGCGTAAGGGTTCGATCACAGATCGAAGAGCGGCTACGATCTCATTGGCCATTGCTATAATTTGATCGGAGCTATTTGGTCCAGTCCTCAAGCTTAATTCCTTGTAATCGGTTGAAGTGGCGCATGTTGTTGGTC
Organism: Bacteroidota bacterium; assembly: GCA_023418095.1. Taxonomy (GTDB): domain Bacteria; phylum Bacteroidota; class Bacteroidia; order Flavobacteriales_F; family PHOS-HE28; genus PHOS-HE28. Next base: position 2,454 of record JAEZDL010000038.1, on the reverse strand, counting down.
ACCAACGTGAGGTCATGATGAATGGCCGTTGCACCGATCAAGAGGTCGAAGTCTTCCAAAGGTTTTCCGATCCTTCGTAAACGCGACTTCTCTCTCGCAAAGATCGGAATGGCCGAAGAGATCGGAATTACTTCGAGATCGACAATGAAAAGTTCAACCGCTTCTGCATTTTTGAGTGGCATCTGACTATTCGCTGCGCCGTATAGTAATTCCGCATAAGTGATCTCGGATATCGCGCATTTATCCAATCCTTGTGTACGCAGTCTTTCTGCAAGACCAAATAGCTTCTTGGTGAAGTAGATGCAGATATCCGTATCAAGCAGGAACTGAAGCAAAACTCAATCGAACGACTCGCGCTCTCTATTGATCGTTCTTGAACTGCGTATCATCTCAATTATTTCATCAGCGGTTTCCGGCCCCTGCCACGCACCAAAAGCATCCAAGGTTCCCAGCTTTTTCTTCTGAGGCTTCTTTTTGAGCTTAAGCATCCGGTCGATCTTCTCGACCAACGAGCGCTTCGCATCATCCGGCCAGTCCTTGATCTTCTCAAGGAATTCGTCGATCATCTTCTTATGGATCGCGCCGGTTGACATTGGATCAAAATTAAGCGATCGGTAGTTGGAACAGATCTATCCGATCAGCCCTTGCACCACTTCGATCGGATCCTTTGCGCCTTCCACATAGCTCAGCACTTTCAGCATCACCCGATCGAGCAATGTATCGGGACAGCTGGCGCCGCTGGTGAGCACGATCGTGATCGGACGGTTCGCGGGAAGCCAGCCTTCGGTGACCTCCGATCGTTGTTGTGGATAATTGAAATGCCGGATCTGGAGCGAAGAAAGGATCTCTTCTTCATCCTTGATGAAGTACGTGGGAAATCGTTGTTCCAGCAATTCAACGAGATGGCTGGTGTTGCTGCTGTTGTAACCGCCGATCACCAGCGCCAGGTCCGCGTGTACATTAAGCAGTTCGGTGGTCGCGTCCTGGTTGTCGTTGGTGGCGTAGCAGAGCGTATCACGCGTATCGGCGAAATGCGCTTTCAGATCGGTTTCGCCGTACTTGCCGATCATCACCTGTTTCATGTGATCGGCGATCGCCTGGGTTTCGGTGGCCAGCATGGTGGTCTGGTTCACCACACCGATCCGATCGAAATGCTTCAACGGATCGAATCCTTCACTGGCCCTCGATCGGAAATGCTCTTCGAACTTTTCGATCGGCTCTTCGCCAAGAATCATCCTGCCCAACAATTCAGCTTCCGCCAGATCGCGGATCACAACGGCTGGCGCTTTTTGGATCGTATGACTGAACGTGGCGCGTGTTTCCTCGTGTTTCGCCTTCCCGTGGATCACCACCGTGTACTGCTGATCGCCGAGCTGATCGCTCCGTTTCCACACCTTCTCCACGAAGGGGCAGGTGGTATTGTATTTCAGCGGATCGATGCCGATCGCGCGCAGCTTCGCTTCGGTCTCCAGCGTGGTACCGAACGCAGGAATGATCACCAGATCATCGGCCTTCAGTTCACTCCAGTCGATCAATGTGTTGCCGTGCGTGTCCTGTATGCAGCGCATGCCGCGTGAAGCCAGATCATCGTTCACCGCAGGATTGTGGATCATCTGGCTCAGGAGGTAGATCCGCTTGCCGGGATTCTCCTCCAGCGCGCGGTAGCTGATCTCGATCGCATTCTCCACGCCATAGCAGAAGCCGAAATGCCGCGCGAAGATGAACCGTACGGCGCCAAGATCGAGCAGGGTGGGGGAAAGGTCCTTTTTCCGTGGATCCTGTGCCTTGCGGAAAGCCTTCAACCTGCCGATCAGATCGCTTCGGTATTGGGTGGGAATGGTGAAGGTGCGCATCGGCGCTGCAAAGTTACCGGTTTACTGGGAGGAATCTAAGGATGTCTTGGACCTGGTACCCAGGACCAACGACCTAAGACCACATCGACCCAACTGCCTCAACTTCAAAAAATAATGCTACATTTGCGGCCCGTTTCCGGCAACCACTTCGGTGGTGATCGAAAATAGAAGCTCACGCAGGGGTTCCGTGGGCAAACAAAACCCTCCCGGCCAGTTCCCCCTTGGGCCAGGATACAAGTAATAAGCTCGCCCATATGGCAGCAGAAGAACAGCAAGGCATCGATCAGGCAACGGCCGAAGCGCCGGCGCCAACGCGCAAGATGCCGAAGTCCACTACCGTGAATGGCAGGACCACCGTCGAATTCCGCGAACCACCAGCCGATTTCGACTGGGGAACGATCGAGGATGAGACGAAGAATCTCGGTTCCGAGAAGCGGGAGAAGATGGAAAAGGCCTACGAGGACACCCTCAGCAGCATCTCCGAGAAGGAAGTGCTCATGGGTACCGTGGTGGGCATGAACAAGAAGGAAGTGGTGATCAACATCGGCTACAAGAGCGAAGGTGTTGTTCCCATCAGTGAGTTCCGCTACAAGCCCGATCT
>JAEZDL010000275.1 GCA_023418095.1 Bacteroidota bacterium | reverse complement strand
CCGCAAAGGCATGATCTTGGAAACCACCAGCTTTCATGATGGGAACTCCGATCGCGACCTTCACGAAAGGGAACGGCCCACTGATCGCCGCCGCCATTCATGCGGGTGGCCACATGCGCCGATCATTGCTTAGTTACTGCCTGCTCGATCGTGCGCAGCGCTTGCGCGAAGAGGATCCGTTCACGGACAGGATCGCGCAGGTGGTGCCCAGCCGCATCGTGGGTGAACGTTCACGCTTCGAAGTGGACCTGAACCGTCCGCCGCAAAAGGCGATCTACCTGAGACCCGAGGATGCCTGGGGTTTGAACGTATACAAGGATCTTCCCTGGAAGGAACGTGATGCTTCGATGGAACTTTATGACGGGTTCTACAACGATCTGCGTGCGATGATGGATGAGGCGTTGCGCAGGCATGATCGCGTGGTGGTCTTCGATGTGCATTCCTACAACCATCAACGGGAAGCACCCGGCATTGATGATGATCCGGAGAAGAACCCGGAAGTGAACATCGGCACGGGCAACATGGATCGCAAGGAATGGGCACAAGTGGTGGAAGCAGTCATGGAAGCCCTGCGCAAACCGATGCGTAATGGCCGTTCGCTCGATGTGCGCGAGAACATCAAGTTCAAGGGCGGCTATTTCGGAAAATGGCTTTACACGAACTACGGTTCGCGCGTCTGCCCAATCTCCATCGAATTCAAAAAGATCTTCATGGATGAATGGACCGGCGAACCGGATGACCAAATGATCGAAGATCTGCGGATCCATCTGGAGACCGCGGCCCATAAAGTGATCGAGTTGATGCATGCGAACATCGCGGCCCCTCGTGGGTGACACGCTGCTCCTGCCCGGGTTGCTGGAGCACATCGAACGGCGCCTCACCAAAGGCGGCCGAGTGGTGCGCGCGCTGCCGTTCAATGGCCGCATGATGATCGATAGGCCGCTGCCTTTCCTGTGCATCCATCGATCGGAGAACGGCGAATTCGAAACAGGCGTGGACCAGATCGTGCGTGCACAGACCGCCTACCTGCGCGTACCGTCCGATCCCGCGCTCGCCGGTGAAGTGCGCACGCTGATAGAGGCTGTGCAGGCATCGGTGAAGGAGGTTACGCCGGCCTTTCTTCTCCTGGAACTATGGGCCGCCGATCCTGCGGTGAACAGCCATACGTTCAAGGTGATCGGTCCGTTGAACAATGCGCCGGAGACCGCGGAGGAATTGGAGAAAGGGCTGCGCGGGATCGTTTCGCGATGGCGCCGGGCGAAGCTCGAAATGATCGACAGCAACGATCGACATCCACCGCATGCCGCGCCACTTTTCGATCTGGAGGAACTGAAGAAGAAAGGCATCCTTTTGATCGGGATCGAAGTGCCGCAGATCTACCGCGGATCGGGCGGTGAGTTGAGCGGGATCGCGTTGCGCCGGCTGCGCGATCGCTTCACCGATGTGATCAAACGTACGGTCCATGCCTTCGCGCGATTGCAGGCACCACAACGTTACGAGCATCACCTCATGTTCGGCCGCACCCGCTTCTCGCGGCTGGCAATGAACGTGGACAAGGCTCTTGCGCGGATCAGCAGCTCCTTCGATCTGCTGTTGAACGTTTCGCCCGTGAACACCGAAGAAGCCTGGGTCCAGTTCCGCCAGGATCGATACGAGAAGAGACCCGATCTGCACTACCGGCTGATCTCGGTGGATCCCGAGCGGATCAAGCGTGAACTCTACGAACTGCGGATCGATGAAATGGAGGACACGACGCTGCAAGCGATCTTCCGCAGCAAACGCGACGAACTCGACACGCAGGCCACGTTGCTGAGCGAACGCGGCCGGAAGAAGTTCCTGTATTCAGGCCTGCGTTTGTATGGCGGTGTGGATGATGCGATCCGCACACAGGCGCTCAACATCATCGCTCAGGTGGATCGGTTGGATCAGTCACCAGCAGCGAAGATGAACGTGGATGACTTCCATGAACTGGTGAAACAGGAACTGGCGTTCTACGCGCCTTTATTTCCGGATACGCCGTTGCAAGTGCGCATGAGCAACGAGATCCCCGGTGTGATGGTGTCGAAGAACACCGTTTTGCTGGGCGAACGATCCACGGTGGATGAAGCCCATGCGCAAGCATTGCTGCATCACGAGGTCGGCACGCACATTCTCACGTACGCGAATGGCCAGCGGCAACCGTTCCACCAGTTGTATGTGGGCATGGCCGGTTACGAGGAATTGCAGGAAGGGCTCGCGGTGATGGCCGAATTCCTCACCGGCGGACTCAACCCTTCACGCTTGAAACTGCTTGCGGGCCGCGTGCTCGCCGTTCATGCGTTGATCCAGGGAGCAGGTTATGTGGAATGCTTCTCGATGCTGGAGAAGGAACATGGTTTCGCCGCTCGCACCGCATTCAACATCACCACACGCGTGTACCGTGGTGGCGGCTTTCCGAAGGATGCGGTGTACCTGAAAGGATTGCGCGCGCTCATCGATCATCTCGATGGATCGGCGGATGGTTTGGGACTTTTCTTCACCGGGAAATTCGCACTTCCACACCTTGGGCTGATCACCGATCTACACCACCGGCGCGTGCTCAAAGAGCCCATGATGCCGCGATATCTGCATGGTGAAGCGCTCGATCGTGTGAAACTTCTGCGCAAGGGCATGGACCTTGCCAGCCTGCTCGACCTATAAGATCTTATACACAGAACATGACCATTGCATTTGTCATAAACGGAATGGATACCGAGCGCGAGGGCTACACCACCGTACATCTCGCTTACCAGGCGCATAAAATGGGTCACCGTGTGCTCTTCATCGGCGTGGGCGATCTCACCTATACGCCCGATGGCCACATGGGTGGCAAGTCGTACGAGCCGCCAAAAAAGGAATTCCGTACCGTTTCCAGTTTCTTCAATGCCGTGCAGAAGGCGAAGCCCAAACATGTGAGCTCGGCCGAACTCGATGTGCTCATGTTGCGCAACGATCCATCGGATGACATGGCCGATCGGCCCTGGGCGGTACAGGCCGGGATCCTGTACGGCGCGGTGGCCGAAGCGAATGGCGTGATCGTCCTCAACGATCCGGGCAGCCTGGCCGGCGCGATCAACAAGATGTACTTCCAGCATTTTCCGGCGATCCTTCGTCCGCGAACGCTGATCACCCGCGATGTGCAGGAGATCCGCGCGTTCTTCAAGGAAGAGAAACAGCGCATGATCCTGAAACCGCTGCAAGGTTCCGGCGGAAGCAACGTGTTCAAGGTGGATGCGAAAACGATCGGCAATCTCGCGCAGATCATCGATGCGATAAGCCGCGATGGCTACGTGATCGCGCAGCAATATCTGCCCGCCGCGAAGGATGGCGACATCCGCCTGTTCGTGATGAACGGCCAGCCGCTGGTGACCGGTGGGCAGTATGCCGCATTCCGCCGGGTGAGCGCGAAGGATGATATCCGCAGCAACATCAGTGCGGGCGGCCATGCCGAGACGGTGAAGATCACCGATGAGATCCTGCAACTGGTGGAAGTGGTACGGCCGAAGTTGGTGAGCGACGGCATGTTCCTCGTGGGCCTGGACATCGTGGGCGACAAACTGATGGAGATCAACGTGCTAAGCCCCGGCGGCCTGAACCTGATCGGCCAGCAGCAGAAAGTGAACCATGTGGAAACGGTGATCCAGGCGATCGAGAAGAAGGTGCGGTACAAGCAACTCTATGGATCGAGCGTGGGGAACAAGTATCTGGCGATGATGTAGAAGGGCTTGGGAATGATCAATGGCCAATGTCCAATATTCAATGATCAAGGGACAGGTCGATCGGAACCTGAACTTTTTCGTGGGCCACGATCTTCTCGTTAACACTAAAACCGCGTAAGTGGCGAAGCTGGAAAGCCCACAGGCCGTGCATTTGACGGCCGAGGACTTGCAGGCGAAGACACGACCAGACAGGAATTCGCCCGCCCTTCGGGAATGATCAATATCCAATATCCAATTACCAATGATCGAGTTGCGGTCCTATGACCGTTGAAGAAAAGTACTGGGCGAGAGCACCGGGATCTTCGCATTCCGGAATCCCTTGTTGTCCCGGCTTATGATCACATCGATATCAGCAGCAACGGCACACTCCAATTGTATGTCGTCCTCGAGATCGATACCATTTCTTCTGATCGCCGCCTCGATGCACTGTGCATCCAGAGGTAGGATCTTGACCATTGGTCTTAGATACCGCATGGCCTCCATGGCCTTTTTCTTTCCATTGATCTTTTCCACAAGGTAATGAATGTTCGGAAAACTGAGGGAACATACATGCAACTCGAAGATCCCTTGTTCTGCTTTCGCAAAGATCAAGGCCGCATCATCGGCGAATGGTTCTCGATCCGCAA
>JAEZDL010000260.1 GCA_023418095.1 Bacteroidota bacterium | reverse complement strand
ACACCTTTCTTCTTCTCGGTGATCGCGCAGCTGCAGTAACCCATGTGGTACTTCACGTCGCCTTCCACCAGCGCGTCGTCGTAATCGCGACCTTCGAATTCCGCGAAAATGCTTTCGTAGGTCTTGTGCAGGATGTTCGCGAGCACATTCAATCGACCGCGGTGCGCCATGCCGATCACGATGTCCTGAACGCCGTGCTTTTCGGCGCCTTGTTCAATGATATGGTCCAGCGCGGGGATCAACGTTTCCACGCCTTCAATGCTGAAACGCTTCTGGCCGATGAATTTCTTTCCGAGGAATTTCTCGAAGACGACGGCCTGGTTCAGCTTGTTGAGGAAACCTTTCCGGGCATCCAGATCGAAATCGGGCGTGTTGCGCGTGCGCTCCATGCGCTCCTGCAACCACTGCACTTTTTCCGGCTGCCGTATGTAGCGGTACTCCACCCCGATGCTGCGGCAATAGGTCTGGTAGAGATGATCGATGATGTCGCGCAATTTCGCCGCACCGATCCCGAGCTCGGCCCCAGCCTCGAATACCTGATCGAGATCCGCATCTGACAGACCGAAATTCTTCAGATCCAGCGTTGGCTCGTATTTACGGCGTTCCCGCACCGGATTGGTCTGTGTGAAGAAGTGGCCGCGCTCGCGGTAGGCCTGGATCAGCTCCAAGACCTTGAACTCCTTCCGAAGATGCTCGTTCGCGACCGAAGAAGCCGCGCCGTTCTGGCCGGGCAGCATCTCGTTGCGCTGGCGCGCGAAATCAAACCCTTCGAAGAAACGGGCCCAGCCTTCATCTACTGAAGCTGGATCTTTCAGGTATTGCTGGTAGATGCCATCGAGCGCGGCACCATCAGCGTTGCTCAAGTATGAGAATTTGTCCATGATAGGGCCCCGCTTTGGGCGGGGAGACAGGATCCTGGTGCAAAGGTAGTTGTTCCCTTTGGGCCCTGCGATCGTACGGAACGCCGTCGGTTTTGTTGCACCGATCGATGCCTGGCCTCAGAATTCCCCGGAAAAACGCATGCGTGTGAGCACTTTTTGCAGGCACCTCAGCACCACTTCGCCCGCCAACGCATGGATCCCGCCCTCCGCCAGCGCACGATCGCGGAGGAATTGCGGTATATCCACACGATACATCGCCACGTTCGCTGCATGCGGATCGGTTGTGAAAAGCCGCTCCAGCAACGGAAATACTTGTGCGCGCAGCACTTCGAAAGCCTGGTCATCAGCGGGTGGAGCTTTGATCGGATCGGCCTGCATCCCAAGGTCCTTGTTCAGTTGATCCACAGTGCGGCGCAGCACCTCGGCCCGATCGGCGCCAAGCCCCAAAGCCAGCAACTGCGCGCGAAGGGCAAAGTCACCTCCCTTCGGTCTGGCATTATTTTCGCCCGCGGCCATCGACTTTCAAGAACCTTTAACCAACGTTACTCCGATCATGCGTTCGCTCTCCCTTCTCTTCTCGCTTTTCCTCTCCATCGGACTCTTCGCCCAATACGGCAGCTTCAATGCCGATGCCGTAAAGAAAGCGAAAGCCCATACCACGATCGTTGTTCTTGATGATGCCAGCACGGCATACAACACGGCGCTCATGGACGCGATCAAGGCCGATTGGAAATTCAGCGGTGGCTACGAGTTCGTGAAAGTGAGCGACCTCGCGATGCAACCGATCTCGCCGGACAAGACCTATCTGATGAAGATCTCGAAGACCGATCCGGTGAAATTCGAGGGAAAATTCCTCACGCTTGTGCAGGGCTGGAAGCCGAAGAAAGGCGATGCGCTGGAGAGCAAGGACAACGCCTTCACCAACATTCCGGTGGAACAGGAACTCGCCTTCATGCTGATCGACCCGAAGGTGATGAACGAGAAGGGAACAGCGAAGATGCTCCACCTTTACACGAAGCACCTGCAGAATTATCTGGATCTGGTCGCCAGCGGCAAGATCACCGACAAGACCACTGCCGATCGCACCTACTCCGATCGTCACCGCCACATCCGCGACACCGAACTCTGGATCGCGCAGGAACACCTCGACAAAACGATCCCTGATGCGGCCAAATTGAAGGAATTCTACACATCGCCGAACCAGATCAAACCTGTGAGCGGGCTCATGGAAGCGATCGATAAGCAGGATAGCCAGGTAACTGTTACCGATGTGGTGATCACCGGCGACTACAAGAACAAGCATACGTTCAAGCGGATCTTCAATGCCGGCACCGGTGAATTGATGTTCCAGCGCGATGATCAATCGCTATTCGGGAAGAAGGAAGGTTTTCTGGACGAGGACTTCAAGACGATCGAGCGCGCCCGCTGACGATCCGAAATTCCGATCGAAAAAAGGCATCTTCGGATGCCTTTTTCTTTTGCTACACTGGCGGAATATTCCGGCACCAGATATCTTTCCACGTTCAAATACCCGGCGTATGATCCCCCGAATCGCGTTCGCATTCCTTTTTGCCTTGGTCCTGAAGCCCGCAGTCGCTGAACACCTTCCCGGTGGAAGCATCACCTATACGTGCCTCGGCGGGAATTATTTCGAGGTGAAACTTTCATTGATGCGCGAATGCAGCGGTTTCCCCATGATCGCGCAATCGCTCCACTTCACGAATTCATGCGGTGTGGTGTTCGATGTGAGCAACATCGCGCCGGTGCAGGTACCGCTTCCCTCCCAACTTTGCGCTTCGGATTCATTGAACACCACGTGTTCCGGTGGTGCGATCGCTGGTTTCGAACTGTATGAATTCGCCACGGAGATCTACCTGAGCCCATGCAATTACTGGACGATCTCGTGGTCCATCTGCTGCCGGCAACCGAGCGTGAACATCCAATCCACCCCAGGGCTTTACCTCGAAACGCGGATCGATAACGAGACCGATCCGTGCAACAATTCACCGGTCTTCAACCACAACGGCGTACCGCGTGTTTGCATTGGCCAGCCGGTGAACTTCGATGCAGGCGCCACGGATCCCGATGGATCACGGATGGAATATTCGCTGATCGATGCCCGGTTCGCGAGCCCATCCCCAGTTTCCGTGAACTACGTTTTCCCGAATTACGGTGGTGAACCGGTCGCTGGAATGGCCCTCGATGTGTATGGCCAGATCACCTTCACACCCACGCAACAAGGGTATATCGTGGTGGCCGTGCAGGTGGATGAATATGATACGAACGACGTATGGATCGGCAGTGTGATGTGCGACTTCCCGTTCCTGGTCACAACATGCTCGAACCCTGCACCGGACGCGGCCGCTGGAACGATCGTTTCAAGTTCCGGTAGCACGACGATCACCGGCGATCGATCCTTTGCGATGTGCAATGCAAGCGATGGATGCGTCACGATCGAATTCACCGATCCGGATCAGGGACAGACATTGTCGATCTGGAACAACATCGATCAGATCCTTCCTGGCGCATCGATCGAAACCACCGGCACGGATCCTTTGAGCGTTGTGATCTGCTGGACGGATCTGGACCTGCCAGCAGGGGATCGCGTCTTCGTGATCACTGTTGAAGATGATGCCTGTCCCGCGAACGGTGCCCGTTCCTTTGTTTATACAGCAACTGTGAACGATGTTCCTTCCGCAGGGATCGATAACGCGATCCTTGTCTGTCCGCAGGCACCAACGTTCGCGTTGCTTGATTCACTTGGCGGCGAACCGTCCTCCGGCGGAACCTGGACAACGCCCGACGGCAATGTGCACAGCGGAAATTTCCTGGCTTCGACGGACCCTGCGGGGGTCTATGGATACGAAGTAGGCGAGGGTGAATGCATCACCTCGGCGCAGCTCACGATCTCGTTCCTGCCCGAGACCGACAGCCTGTGCGTATTGATCTCCGTGCCGGAGATCGGACTTCACGCGGTGAGCGTGCATCCCAATCCCAGCACCGGCCAGATCGTTCTTGAGAGCAGGGAGCCGATCGACGATGGACTTACGATCCTCGATCTGCAGGGAAGAAAGGTCACTACGATCACAGGACTACAAGCCGGTGTACGATCGGAAGTGATCTTCCCCGGAAACCTGGTGAACGGGACCTACGCCGTACACGGCAAATTCCGATCCGGCGGACAATTCATGTTCCGTGTGGTCCTACAGCGATGAGCGCTGATCGATGGACCATTCTCATTACCGGCGGTAGCGGCCTGATCGGAACTGCACTCACGAGATCGCTTCTCAGCGAAGGACATGAAGTGCGACACCTTAGCCGTTCTTCGCATTCCACCGGTGCTGTGCGGATCTTTCAGTGGGATCCCGATCGCAGGAACATGGATGATGATGCATTGATCGGCGTGGATCATATCGTACATCTCGCCGGTGCACCGATCGCGGACAGACGCTGGACGAAGGCACGGATCGATGAACTTGTGCGAAGCCGTGCGGGAACAGCGCAACTTCTACTCGATCGCACGAAAAAACTCGGTCTACGTCCGAAAAGTTTCATCAGCGCTGCAGGTATCGGATATTATGGCGCGACCACCACGGATCGGATCCTTTCCGAGGAAGATCCGCCGGGCGGAGACACGATCGCTCACATCAGCAAGGAATGGGAAGCTGCGGCCGATCGTTGGAAGGAGATCTGCCGTGTGGTGAAATTGCGGACGCCTGTAGTGCTTTCCGCAAAGGGCGGAGCGCTTTCAAAATTGATGACGCCGGTGAAATTCGGAGTCGGATCGGCGCTCGGATCGGGTGATCAATGGATGCCGTGGGTACACATTCGCGATCTTGTGCGGATCTATCGATCCGCGATCGCGAATGGATCGATGGAAGGAGCCTACAATGCCGGGCCCACGACGGAAACAACGAACGATGAAATGATGCGGACGCTCGCACGCTTGCTCCGCAAGCCGTATTTCATGCCGAATGTTCCAGCATTCGTGATGCATCTGTTGTTAGGCGAATTGGCCACGATCCTGCTCGAAGGAAGCCGCGCAAGCGATGGGCGCTTGAAAGCCGCAGGTTTCAAATTCGAATTCGAGGGTCTCGAGATCGCGTTGACCGATCTGCTGCGAAGGGATCAGTGAAGCCGCGACATCAATGAAGCAGCGAGTTGCTGCAATGGCCTCTTTCGCTCGCCTGGCACATCGATCGCCGCGAGCGCTTGCAACGCGGATCGCTCATGGCCTTCAATTTCAGCTTCGACCATGGCACGAATGCCAAGCAGTTCAAGTTCCCGCAACATCGATCCAACATCACGCCGATCGGGATCGATGGAAAGTTGATCGCTCAAGATCGAGGTGCCATTTTGCTTCTCTGTTTCAAGTCCTTTGATCAACAGAAGTGTTTTCTTTCCCGCTCGCAGATCGCCGCCTTGTTGCTTTCCCAGTTTCGCAGGATCGCCAAAGGCATCGAGCAGATCATCGCGCAACTGGAATGCGATGCCGAGATGTTCACCAAACCTACCGATCGCTTCGGAATTCCGTTGATCGGCACCGGCGATCAATGCGCCGATCCGCATTGCGCAGGCCAGTAAAAGCGCGGTCTTCCGGCGGATCATTTCCATGTATTCAGCGGTGCTCACATCACTCCGCTGCTCAAAATCCATGTCGCTCTGCTGACCTTCGCAAACAGCAAGTGCGTGCGAATTGAAGATGCGCAGGACCTCCGGATCGCTCCCGATCGACTGGTATGCTTTCACGAGCATCGCGTCGCCACTGAGGATCGCAGTATTGATATTCCAGCGTTCGTGCACGGTCGAATGTCCGCGGCGCAATGGAGCTTGATCCATGATATCATCATGCATCAATGTGAAGTTGTGGAACAATTCGATCCCGATCGCAGGCCCCAGTGCCGATCGCGGATCACCACCGAAAAGCTCGCAGCTCATCAATGTGGCGATCGGCCGGATGCGCTTGGCCGGAAGCCGCATGAGATAGACCATCGGCTCGTACAATGATGTAGCCGGGAGCGATGCGATCCACTCTTCGATCCCGCGATCCACCATATCACGATAGTGCGTGATGGGATCCATCAATTCCCGATCAGCTTCAACAGATATTCACCATAGCCGCTCTTCACCAGCGGCTTCGCCAATTCACGCAACCGATCCGCATCGATGAAACCTTTCTTGTAGGCCACTTCTTCAATGCAACCGATCCGAAGGCCCTGCCGTTCCTCGATCACCTGCACGAATTGCGCGGCCTGCATCAGTGATCGGAACGTTCCAGTATCCAGCCACGCGGTGCCGCGATCGAGGATCTCCACCTTCAAATTCCCGCGACGCAGGTATTCACGGTTCACATCGGTGATCTCGTATTCGCCGCGCGCACTGGGCTTCAATTTCTCCGCGATCGCGATCACTTCATTGTCGTAGAAATACAGTCCGGGCACAGCGTAATTGCTCTTAGGCTGCTTCGGCTTCTCTTCAATGCTGATCACCCGGTTCTGCTGATCGAATTCCACCACGCCGTAGCGCTCCGGATCGCTCACATGATAGGCGAACACCAATCCGCCCTCAGGGTTCGTATGTTCAGCGAGAGTCCGGCCAAGGCCACGGCCGTAGAAGATATTGTCACCAAGGATCAGCGCGACACTTTCATTTCCAACGAACTCCTTCCCGATCACGAAAGCCTGTGCAAGTCCGTTGGGAACAGGTTGCTCGGCGTAGGTGAATGAGCAGCCGAGCGCCGATCCATCACCCAGCAGTTTCTTGAAGTGCGGCAGATCGTGCGGCGTGCTGATCAACAGGATCTCGCGGATGCCTGCCGCGAGCAGCGTGCTCAGCGGATAATAGATCATCGGCTTGTCGTACACCGGCATCAATTGCTTGCTCACCGCGAGTGTGAGCGGATGCAACCGCGTGCCCGAACCACCGGCTAGAATGATCCCTTTCATCGATCGATCAATAAGAAGCGCAAGTTGGGGGTTTTCGATCTATTTCTCCTGATCGCCGATCTCTTGCGTATCCACTTCCGGTTCATCATCGCCCATGTCCACCAAAGGTTCTTCGAACGAAGTGGTCGTCATCGTCTTCTCAAAGCTGAGCAACATCGAGGGAAGGATCAGCAGATTGGTGAATACCGCGACCAGCAGCGTGAAGGAGATCAGCATTCCCAGCGCCTGCGTTCCACCGAAATCCGAGAACACGAAAAGGCCGAAACCCAGGAAGAGGACGATGCTCGTGTACATCATGCTTACACCCGCCTCACGGATCGCATTGGTGACGGATGTGTGGATGTCGTGCTTGCTGAACTTCAATTCCTGGCGATAGCGCGAGAGGTAATGGATCGCATTATCGACAGAGATACCGAACGCGATGCTGAAGACCAGGATGGTGCTCGGTTTGATGTTCACTCCGAGGTAGCCCATCATGCCGGCGGTCGCGATCAGTGGGATAAGGTTCGGGATCAACGAGATCAACACCATCCGCAGTGAATTGAAGAGCAATGCCATCATCCCCGAGATCACAAGCACCGCAAGGATCAAGGAAATGATCAGGTTGTCCACCATGTACTTGCTTCCTTCGAGGAAAACGACGCTCGTTCCGGTGAGCAACACACGGTATTTCTGCGGATCGAAAATGCTGTCGATCTCGTTGCGCAATTCCGCGATCAATTCATCCATGCGCGCGGTTCCGGCATCGGCGATCTGAAGGGTCACACGCGTTGCGCTCCGATCCTCGTTGATGAAAGACCGCGCCATTCCACCTTTTTCCTGTGCGTTCTCCAGGTATGGAAGGATGAAGGCCTTCTCGTTCGCCTTTATTAATTGGTAGCGCTCCGGATCGCCGCCGTAAAAGCCCTGCTTCGTGAACTTCACCGCATCAACGATCGAAAGCGATCGCGACAGTTCCGGATAGCGATCGAGCGAATCCTGCAGTTGGTCGATCTTCTTGAGGTTGATCTCCTTCAGCGCCTGGCCTGGTCTACGCGTATCGATGATCACTTCCAGCGGCATCACGCCATTGAATTGCGCTTCGAAGAACTTAAGATCCTTCATCACCGGATCATCGGCCGGCAGATCGTCCACCACGTGGCTTTCGTTCTTCAACTGCCACACACCGATAAGTCCGACCGTTGCCACCAACAGCATGGAGACATAGACCCACTTGCGGTGGTGTTGTACGATGCGCACCAGACCGGACGTGGCCACATTCACCCACTTGCGATCGAGGTGCGCAAGATGCCGGATATCCGGTAGTTTCTGGTAGCTGAACAGGATCGGGATGATCAAAATGCTGAGCGCGAAGACCGCCATGATGTTCCATGCAGCGATCACGCCGAACTGCTTGAGCACATCGCTGTATGTGAGCACGAATGTGGCGAAGCCCACCGCTGTGGTGGAATTCGTCATGAACGACGCCATGCCGGTGCGGGCGATCACACGCGAAAGCGCACGCATCTTGTGCTGGTGACGTGTCAGTTCGAAATGATACCGGTTGATCAGGAAGATGCAGTTCGGGATCCCGATCACGATCACCAGCGGCGGAATGATCGCCATGACCGATGTGAGCTTGTAACCCATTAGACCGATCGAACCGACCGCCCAGATCACGCCCACCGCCACCACCAGCAAACACATGGAGACCACACGCCAGTTCTTGAAGAACAGAAGAAGCAGGATCGCCACGGTGACGATCATCATGCAGACGAACATCAGCAGTTCGCTCTTCGTGCGCTCTGTGACCACCGTTCGTATGAAAGGCAGTCCGCTGCGATAGACCTTGAAGCGATCCTGCTGGAATTCGTCCACCCGCGCCGCGATCAGGTCCACCATATTGCCTCGCTCCTCACTATTGAACTTCGCGGCGTTCACGAAGACCATCATGAGGCTCACATTGCTGCTGTCGTTGTACAACAGATCGCGATAGAACGGAAGCGATCGCACCTTGCGATGAATGCTATCCACCTCGGCTTGCGTCTCAGGCCGGGTGGGAACTATCGGCGCGAGCTGGAACTTGCGCAAACTGTCATTCCTCACCAATTCGAAGAGGTGCGCTTCGGAAAAGACCGAATCCACGCCTTCCTGCTTCTTCAGATCGTGACCCAACTGCCACCATGCCTGGAAGTTTTCCAGTTCATAGAGCCCCGGATCCTGAACACCAAGCACGATCACGTTGCCATCCTCGGAGAAGTTGGCGAGCAGCTCCTGGTAATGGATGTACGCGCTATCCGTCTTCGGGAGAAGGCCACCGAATTTGTAGCTCACCTCCACATTCCTCATCTGGTAGAAAAAGAACACGGTAAGCACGCCAAGGACCACAAGGATCCAAGCCCTATAACGTAGGATGCGATTCGAAAGCCAGGCCCACATTCACTTGCAGCCGATCAGGGAGCATGATCGGGGCACAAAGGAACGACATACCGGCCCGAAAGCCTTACCGCAGCGTGGCCGTAAGCTTGAAAGCGAAATTATCCAGGCCCTTTTCGAACATATGCTCACCGAGCCGCATGAACGCACCGATGCCGAAACCTGAGAAAGCTCCGTTGATCAGGTTGTCAAGCTGAAGACCTGCTTCATAATAACCATCGCCAAGCGTAGTGAACGACAGGCCTTCATGCATTTCGGGTGAAGCAAGCCCGTTCCAGGCCGCATTTCCGACCAGAACAGGGATCGGCCGGAATTTCTTCCATTTGAAGATCAGGTTGCGGAAGCTGTGTTGCATGTGCACGGCCACATAGCGATCGGCAAGGAATTCGTTCGGCCGCATCACCAGGAACGTGTTGGGCACCATCACCCCGAAGTCGCGATCGAAAGTTCCGCGCATGTTGAAGAGGAACGAGTACGGCGAATTCTCCTGCGCCGCGCCACCACGTACATGGATCGAAAGATCACCGAGCATTCTTAACCGGAATGTTCTCTCCAGCCGTGCTTCGATCCGCCAGAGATCCAGTTCACCCTGCCAAAGCCCTGTGATCGATCTCGACGCGTGTACATCGAGCACCGGCCACTTCGTTCCCGTGCTGATCTGCCGATCGGGCAACCTTACCAAACGCTCGCGGAAAGCGAAGCGAAGACCCGCGAAGATGCTTCCCGTGGCATAGCGATCACGATGGAAACTGATGTTCTCCGAAACTCGATCCACGTATTGATAACCGATCTCGTTCCACCGTTCGGCGCGCTCACTACCGATCCACAACTTAAGCGATCCATTCACCCTGAAACCGATCTGCCCTCGGAACCGCTCCATGCGATCCATGCGATCCACGGTCCACATGCGGTACCATTCGGTGATGTAACGACCCTTGATCGGGAGGTCCGATCCGCCGCTTTCCGCAACATCGTTCTCATAGCTACCGCGGATCTCCAGATCGCGCCCAGGCCTTGGCGTAACTGAAAGATCCGCGCCGTATTTCAAGGCCTCATCACGGAAACCATACGCACCATGGCCGCCGATCGAAAAATACCGGCTGATCCGATCGTTCGTCGCGAGGCTCAGTCCTGGCCTCAGACCTTCATATTCATTGTAATTCACCAGATCACGCAAGCGCAGATCGAACGGGCCGATCGGAAATTTGCCGGACATCAACACGGCGAACCACTTCAACCTCCGATCGAACTTCGCTTCCTCGCCGATGCTGTCCATCACGTGGTAGGTGTTCAATTCACGTTGATCGAGCGGCGTTTCGCGCAGCCCGTTCCAGAGCTGATCATCGCGCCTCATCGCTTCTCTTTCGATCGATAATTCCGGTCCGCGCACTTCCTTTCGTTCGATCTCCACATCCACTTCGATATCCTTCAGGTATGTGCGACCGATCCCCATCAACTTCCAATCATTGATCTGCACATTGTCCAGGTAGAGAAAGGTGTTCAATTGGAATGGGAACCATACCGAACCGTTCACTTTCCGGAATTCCTGCTGCAACCGCAGGCTGATCCCGCCGCTCCTCTCCACTGGCTCCGCGAGTACGTTCTGCAGCGCGTAGCCATCCGTGTTCACGTAGAGCGCGCCTTTCAATCCTTCGAATTTCTTCCCACGCCGCGGCTGAAAACTGATGATGAAAACGGAATCAACGCCGTGGTAAAGCGTATCTTGAAGAATGAACAAGTACCGATCGGTACTTCCCGGACCGATCGGGCTCAAATACGTTTTTTGGTTGATGGTGATCTGCGGTTCGTAGATCGAAAAGGTCTTGGTGGAAGCAGCCAGCGCAAGCAATGAAGGATCCTTCAGCCCGCTGACGCGCATCGCAAGCACTTCTTCCTTCTCTGCCGCCGGTGGTATGAAGCTCTTTGCGGTCGCGCTTTCGATCAACAGCAGATACTGCCGGTCCAGCCAGTCGATCGCCTCCCGATCATTGCTGTCCAATTCGGCCATTTTCAGCGGATCGTTCAACACCGCGCTGTCCATTTCCGCCGTGAAGATGGTCTTGGTGTATGATCGGTAACGATGGCTGCGGTTGCGCATTCCGTCGTTCACTTTCCTGTTCGCATGAACGCGATCAATGATCCGGTGCGCTGGATTCTCACCGGGCAGGATCTCCACCGCTTTCAATTCCACTGCGCTGCGCTTCATACGCACGAGCATCGGTCCCGCGGGATCGACTTCGATCCGCAATGGTGCGTAACCCACATAACTGAACTGCAGAGCGATCGAAGGATCGGCCACCAGGATCGAGAACTGTCCGTTGATATCAGTGGTCGTTCCTTCACGCGCACCTTCAGCAAGGATGTGAACAAAGGCGAGCGGTTCCAGCGTGCGATCATCCACCACCCTTCCCTTCACTTCGATCTGCGCAATTGCGATCGAAGGGATCAGAAGGATGAAAAAAATGAATAGGCGCATCGGCATCGATCAGGGATCAACGGCGGTAGGACGTACTGACGGCGGAAAAGTAACAGCCTGGCCCCGATCGGAGGCATCTGGGTAACTTGCACGCATGCTGGCCAGATCGCGCGATGCACTGGAATGGGGTCGCAAGGCGAGTTTCCGCCGCACGGCAAATGCGATCGCATTGTGGACGAGCTTCCAGCAAGCGAAGCGATCGAAAGTGCCACGGATCGGCGGAATGCCGTTCAGCATCAGCTTCGAACCCACCACAGCATGTAATCTTCGGTGCCCCGAATGCCCGAGCGGCCTGCGCAATTTCACGCGGCCCACCGGGAATCTGAGGCAGGATCTTTTCCGTCGCGTGATCGATGAACTTGCGCCAGATCTATGGGCGCTCACGTTCTACTTCCAGGGCGAGCCATTCATCAACCCCGGTTTCCTCGAAATGGTGGAATACGCGGATAGGAAAGGGCTTTATACCGCCACGAGCACGAACGCACATTTCCTGGACGATGCGAAGGCGGAAGCCACCGTGCGCAGCGGGCTTTCACGCCTGATCATTTCGATCGATGGTACCACGCAGGAAACTTATTCCGCCTACAGAAGGGAGGGTTCGCTCGAGAAGGTGATCGAAGGAGCGAAGCGGATCGTTGAGTGGAAACGAAAATTGAAAAGCCTTACACCACACGTCGTCTTCCAATTCCTGGTGGTGAAGCCCAACGAGCACCAGATCCCGGAAGCACGCCAACTAGCAAAACAGATCGGCGTTGATGAGCTTTGGCTGAAGACCGCGCAGATCTACGATCCCAGGGACGATCATCCGCTGATCCCGATCCAGGATCGCTATTCACGCTACACGCGGAATGAGAGCGGCCTCTGGCAGGTGAAGAACAAATTGAACGACGATTGCTGGAAGATGTGGCATAGTTGCGTGATCACGTGGGATGGCAAAGTGGTGCCGTGCTGCTTCGACAAGGATGCGCACCATCAATTGGGCGATCTGCGCACGCAGACTTTCCGCGAACTATGGCACAGCGACGCGTACAACGAATTCAGGCGATCGTTGCTCCGATCGCGTAGCAGCATTGAAATGTGCCGCAATTGTAGCGAAGGAAGTCCGGTGTGGGCATGATCAGGTTTGTCATTCCGGCCCTGAGCCGAAATCGCGATGGGGACGTCAAGATTCCGGGTCAAGCCCGGAATGAAATCCTCTTTTACACCTTCATGATGTCCTTTTCCTTCGCCTCGATCAAGGCATCCACCCGCTTGTTGTAGTTCGCTGTGAGCTTCTCCACATCGGCTTCGTAGCCTTTGGCCGCATCCTCGGGAAGTCCGTCCTTCTTCGCGACCTTGATCGAATCCATCGCCTTCTGGCGGCTGCTGCGGATGCCCACCTTGGCATGCTCACCTTCCGCGTGCGCGCTCTTCACCAATGCTTTCCTCCTCTCCTCGGTGAGCATCGGCACGTGTATGATCACGCTTTCGCCATTGTTGCTCGGGTTGAAACCGAGGTTCGCACCGATGATCGCCTTTTCGATCGGATCGATCATCTTCTTCTCCCAAGGCTTCACGAACAGGGTGCGCGCATCGCCGCTGTTGATCGCCGAGACCTGTGAAAGTGGTACCATCTGGCCGTAATAGTCGACACGGACCATATCCAGCATCGCCGGATTCGCCGCACCTGCGCGGATCTTCGTCAATTCATTCTCAAGATGGTCCACTGCTTTGCGCATGTGGTCCTCGCAGGTCTTCAGGGTGCTGTCTACGTCGGCCATGGCAGAATGCTAAGAGGGCGCAAAAATAACCAACGGACCGCTGTCAGCGTTCGGCCGCAGGCGGATCAGAACTCCACGAGCGTGCCTACCGGCTCACCGCCAACGAGCTTCACAAGATTGCCCGGCTTGTTCATGTCGAATACGATGATCGGCAGCTTGTTCTCGTTGCAGAGCGTGAAAGCGGTGAGATCCATCACGTTCAAGCCTTTCTCATATACCTCGTTGAACGTGATCCGATCGTACTTCGTCGCGCTCTTGTCCTTCTCCGGATCGGCGGTGTAGATGCCGTCCACGCGCGTGCCTTTCAGGATCACATCCGCTTCGATCTCGATCGCGCGAAGGCTTGCTGCCGTATCCGTGGTGAAATACGGATTTCCAGTACCGGCCCCGAAGATCACGATGCGGCCTTTCTCCAGGTGGCGGATCGCGCGGCGGCGGATGAACGGCTCGGCGATCTGCTCCATCTTGATCGCGCTGAGCAACCGTGTCTTGAAGCCTTTTTCCTCCAGAGCGCTCTGCAGCGCAAGGCTGTTGATCATGGTTGCAAGCATGCCCATGTGATCACCCTGTACCCGATCGATGCCGTTGCCGTTCGATCGCATGCCGCGGTAGATGTTGCCACCACCGATCACTACCGCCACCTCCACACCCATCTTCGCGATCGCAATGATCTCCGTGGCATAATGGTCCAACCGGTCCTCATCGATCCCGTAGGCCTTGTCGCCCATCAGGCTTTCGCCGGAGAGCTTCAGAAGAATGCGCTTGTACTTGAGGGGAGAGCTTTGATCCATCGGAGCGGCCGTTGCGCAAAGAAACGAAGGATCGCGGCTTTGCACGCCGAGAACTCCCTATCGATCTTCACAGGGATATTCCGATCGACTGATCTGCTAATATTCCGATCATCTGATCGAGTTCAACATCACATACTGGTACCGCCGATCAAGTTGCATGGCATCCAGCGTATCTAGCATCGCCTGCGTCAGGCGGATCGGAAACAGCGTAGCATTGGCCGGGTTGCCTACGATCAGCTTCCACTGCTCCGGGGCCATCTCCGCTGGGCGCTTTGCCATGAGCAAGTGCAGCGTGTACTCATTGGCGGGAGGCGGGTGTTGCGCCACTTCCTGTGCCCGCATCGCGGCAGGTGAAAGCAGGAGTATCAGCAGCAATATCCTCATGGCTTCACCGGTTATCGATCACGAACCTTGTTGTGGCGGTATGGTCCTGCCAACGCAATCTGCAGTGGTACATACCCGCCGATGCACCCGGCAGCTCAACTTTTTGTACGGTACTCCATGGGGCCAGCCGCTGGCGATAGATCACACGGCCGGCCATGTCTAGAACTTCCAATTCACCGGCCTCTGCTTGGGCTGAAAATCTAAGCGTGAAGCTGCCTGTTGACGGATTGGGATATACCGACACGTATAAGGCAATATCACTGGCCGGAAGCCCAACCGATATATCCAACGTATCGCAGGAACTGCCATCAATAGGGCCCAACCAGTAGTTGGGGTGGTAGGGGATGGAGTTTGCATTGTACGTGGGTAGCTCAACACCCCTTTGCTCGACATTGCAACCCATTCCAAGTACATCAGGCTGGTGGATCACATGCAGATACCGGGTCCCATTGCCCGTACTGATATAGATCTTGCCATCAGGGGCGAGCCGGG
>JAEZDL010000192.1 GCA_023418095.1 Bacteroidota bacterium | reverse complement strand
CGAAGCATTATGTGTGGAGCCGCGGCGAAGAACTCGTCACCGACAAGTATCCGGAGTTCGAAGCGTTGAAGGGCGTGATCCCCAAAGGCACCGTGCTCGATGGTGAGATCATGGCCTGGCGTGGGGATGCACCGCTCCCTTTCAATCTGCTCCAACAGCGGATCGGGAGAAAAGTACTTGGCAAGAAAGTGCTCGCCGATGTCCCGATCGTGCTGATGACGTACGATCTGCTGGAATACGAAGGCCGCGATATGCGGCAGGAACCGCTTTCGTTGCGCCGGCAGATCCTGGAAAGGATCGTTGCGGAAGCCGGCCATCCCACGCTTAGGATCTCGCAGATCGTTCCGTTCACCACATGGAATGAATTGATGGATTCCCGCGAAAAAGCACGTGAAATGTGCGCCGAAGGATTGATGCTGAAACGGAACGACAGCACCTATGAGGTGGGCCGCAAAAAAGGTGATTGGTGGAAATGGAAGGTCGATCCGCTCACGATCGATGCGGTGCTCACCTTCTCCATGCGGGGCCATGGCCGCCGTGCGGATCTGTACACCGATCACACCTTCAGCCTATGGAACAATGGCGAACTGGTCACGTTCGCAAAAGCATACAGCGGATTGACCGATGAGGAACTGAAGAAGGTGGATTCGTTCGTGAAGCGGAACACGATCGGAAAGTTCGGTCCGGTGCGCCAGGTGAAGCCCGAGCTCGTGTTCGAACTGGCCTTCGAGGGAATAAGTGAAAGTTCCCGCCACAAGAGCGGTGTCGCCGTGCGTTTTCCGCGGATAGCACGCTGGCGCCACGATAAAAAGATCGAAGAGGCCAACACGCTGGAGGATCTTCGCGCATTGATGAAGGTCAGGGCCTGATCCGATCGGCATACGATCGGGTAGGAAGAAGTGAAATGCAGCACCCCCGATACATTCCAACGCTGACGCACGGCTTGTTGGACCACCTGCTGGGTATCGTGATGATCGTTTCGCCCTGGATCTTTGAGTACCACGCTGCGCGCGGCATGGCCGTGCAGGTCCCCTTCGTACTCGGCGGTGCCCTGGTGATCACCAGCCTCTTCACCCGGTTCGAAATGGGGGTGATCAAATTGCTGAAAGTGAGAACCCACCTGTGGATCGATGTGGCGATCGGGGTCGTGCTCGCAGCATCGCCCTGGCTCTTCGGATTCTCCGATCGGATCCATCTGCCGCACCTGATCGGTGGATCGATCATCGCGATCATTCCCTTCTTCACGGTGGAAAAGCCTTTCGACGAGAGCCGCTATACCGAAGTGGTGATCAAAGAGGGCCGCGCTGAAGTGATCCGCTACGCTCGTTCCACCGACAATTCCCTGTAAAACTCATTCTTCTTTCCAATGCGGCGTTGCCATCACCGCGTGGGGAATCCGCTCCATTCCTTCAACACACAAAAGAGGATCGGATTCCACGTTGGGATCCCTCAAGGGCATTGTTCCACGAATTCCCCAGGCCGTGGAAGTGGACGTGATCTAGACCCATTATGGGGAGGAACTTCATCCCGAATGAGGAAGCGATCGTTCAAGATCCCACGATCGGCCGTGAAACCCTTTCCACGCATGGAAAACCTGGTTGATCGTGGCATCCGATCGGTCTTGGAAGGAAGCAGGAAAAAGCGGAAAAGATCACACTTACCAAAGATCCAACAGCCATGAAAACCTTAAACACACTTCTTATCGCAGGCGCGATCCTATCACTTCAAGTACCTGCAAATGCCAATGTTGAGAATAACGGTGATCCCAGTGGAACAGGTTCCGATCGCGTACTTCGCCAGGACAAAGTACGCTGGGACCTTGTGACCCCGGCCACACCGAAGGATAAGGAGACTTTCATCCGCACGGTGACGGAAGCGGAGAACGGACACTATGCCGTGGTGGTAAAGGACAACGAAGGAAGGTTGAGAATGACGGGAACCTATGCCGATGCGGATCTGCGCACGGCGCATGGCACCTTCACCTTCTACTACCCGAATGGAAATGTCGAGAGCACCGGAATGATGGCCAACGGGGTGAAGACCGGTACGTGGGAACGGTATGCGGAGGATGGAACAGCGAAGGCGGAACGCAATTATACCGGTATGACCTGGGAGGACATGGCTGTTAGCCTCGGTGATGCGGCCAAGGCCGAGAACTGAGGTTTCCCCGGTGCTTGATGGAACCCCGGCCCAGCCGGGGTTCCTTTTTTAGCGCTCGCCTTTCTGCCCCACGAACTGGTCCTCCTTGTCCTCGAAGAGGATGTTGAAGGTGGTGAGGCTTCCGTAGCAGCGCGTGATATATTGTTGCAACTCCACCTTGTCGCCGTCCGAAAGGGCGGGATGCGCATTTATCTTCTGCTCCAGCACGCGGAACCGATCACGGATCATCACCACTTTGTGGAACAGATCATCGATCGGGAGATCCTTCCCTTTCAAGGCGGGATCACGGGGTTTGATCTCGATGCTTCCGCCGAAAAATCGCCTGGCGATCTCTACCGGCCGCTGTGGCATCTGCGCTTCTTCGAGCACTTCCTTCAACGCCCCCTTCACACTTTCCAGATCAAGTTCTGCCCCGGCGATCTCCGGCCCTGGAGCGATGGTGACCAATCCTGCGAACGACCTGCTGATCGGTTGTTCGCCATGTTCCTTGAAGAAGACGTGCACCGTACGCGGATCGAGATCGTACACCACCCCGATGCCCATGGTGGGATGCTTCACACGAGCGCCGATACCGATATCATGTAATTCCATCAGAAGATCTTTTCGATCGTGTATGCTGTTCCGTTGAACTCCAGCACTTCTCCCGTTCCCATTCCCAACATCTTCTGGATCAGTGGAGCCTTCGGCGTAACGCCAAGGAAATGTTCACCGTCCACTTCGAATTCCTCGATGCTCGCGGCGACCAGGAAATTGCGCTTGTCCGTGAGCACGACCGAGCCGTACTGCACGTGCTCCGATCTTTCCGCAGGGTCGATCGCTTGCAGCCGCTCCAGTTCCTGTTGCAGGTGTTCGAGCTGTTCGCCCAGCTGGTTCATCAACTCCACGTCCGATCCGTGCGTGCTTTCCGTCTGGCTGGCGCTCTCCGCATTGTCATCACCGATCGTTACCGCGCGCAGATCGCCGATCCGTTCACGCAATTCGTCCATCGTCGTGCGCATCCGCATACCGGCGGAATGAAGAATGCGCTTCTTGCGATCGGAATTTTGCATCTCCAACGAATGGCTTCGCCCGCAATATATATCACGCCTTTACCGGATCGATGATCCGGCCAAAGAAGCTTGTTCGGTGAACGATCGGCTTACTGGAACACCACCGATCCGTAACGGTGATCGTTCTTCCGGGAAGCGTAGATGAACATGCGATCATCCGTAAGCTGCACGCACGATCTCGGCCGGGCGATCGCATCGCGCCTATCGGGTGCCAGCAGTGCCTCACGGGAAACATTGCCGTCCGCATCGATCGTGGCCAGCGTGATCAGGGCTTCCTTGCCGGTAAGCTTGAACGGCTCCACCTTCTGGCCGGGTGAAAGAAAAAGGTTCTTGCCACTATCATTGAACATCAGGTAGATCCGATCTTCCTTCACAGCGAGTGCGTAGGACGAATAGTAACCGCCATCGTTCACGGTGTGTTGCCGCTTGGGCACTTTCGCGGCCCATTCGATGTTGCCCGCCGGATCGATATTCACCACGATGATGTCGTTGTAAACGTAGTGATACGTCGTTCTGCAGGTCTGCCCGCCGTTCGCGCTGGTGGTACACGTCGTAACCTGGTATTCGTAGTATTGTTCACCCACCATTACGGCGCCACCATCGGTGCGACGCACCAGATCATCAAGATCGAACTGGTACATCTCCAGGTCCTCCCCTTTCTTCTCGGCTTTCTTGGTCGCCTTCTTCTCTTCCTTCTCGGTCATGTACTGCGTGATGAAGTCCTTGCCGAATTCCTTGAAGCTGGAGTGAAGGATCGCCTTGGTCTTGCGATCAAGTCGAAGGAAGAACACACCATGGATCGCATGCGTGCCTTTCATTCCATAGAATCCGCCGGCGAGGATATCCCCTTCATTCCCCAGATCGAGCGTAAGATCCTGCAGGAATCTATCGGTCACCTCCAGCGCATGATCTTCAGGCGCACCGCCATCGGGATCGTACGTAAGAAGGTGATAGGTGTATGAAGCCTTTCCCTCCTTCTTCATCGCCTTCGCTTCACGTTTCTCGGCGTATTTCACGCCCACCACGACCACCGATCCATCGTTGGCCACGCGCATCTGCTCCACGCTGAACTCATTGTCCATGTAAGGAAGCACCACGTCCTGCTCCCAGGCCAGGATCATATCCTCATTGAAGACCTTCAGGGTGAATTGCTCCTTGTTGTCCTTCACGAACGGAAGTTGAACGCCAACGAGCACGTTCTTTTCATCGGGCGATATGCTCATGCTGAAACCGCCCTGCGCTCTTTTACTTTCCACATCGATCGAGGCGATCTTCTGCAACCGGCCTTGTGGGCTCATGTCAGCCGCATCGAAGATCCGCAGGTAGAGTTCGTTCATCTTCTGTTTCTTGTCGAAATACTGGCTGAATACCAGGATCCGATCGCCGAAAACCGAGATCCGCTCAAGGGAATGCTCGGCCTTGTCGATCTTCATGGGAAGAAGTTTCTGGTAGATCACTTTGCTGTTCAGATCCATCTTCTGGACGAACGCCTCCTTTTTGCGGCGGACGATCATGTAAACATGCTCATCGGTGTTACCGAAAACATGGCTGAATGAACCATCCTTCTTGTCGGTGAGATCGGGTCCCCATTCCACGTGCGCACGATCGGTCTTGTTCTGCGCGAACGTGATGGACGTGAAGATCACGAAGAACGAGGTAAGGATGAAGGAAAAGCGCATTGGCTGCGGGCTTGGGGCCACGAATATATCCGGATCGTTGAAATGACAAAGGGGAAAACGTGCGACCCCGATGCCTGGGCACTGGCACCGGGGTCTTCAACACACACGAACAGCGGTCCTGGTCTAGCCGATCGGTTCCCAGATCGGGTCCTGCTCGTAAGGAGTTTCCGAACCAACGTGCTTCACTTCGATCGTGATCATGATCGGTTCCTGCGGTGCCTTCTGGGCGAACAATTGTTCTTCGTCGGTAAGGCAGAGCAGCAGGGTGAGTGTTTGGATCGGCCACATCGTTTCTGTCTCGTTTGGTGATCGCAATTTGAGAAGAAACGGCGGCCGTTGTCAAGACGAATGTTCAATTTTCTTCGACGAATAACTCGCTAACGTCTACCAAACTGCGAAAGGGAAAGCAGTGGAAAGCCCGCAAGCGAGGCTTTTGCGAGTGCGGACTTGGAACGGATAGCCCGGTGCCGCTGCCCCGCAGTACTTGCGGGGAAGCGGCATTCGCCCAAACCTTCCGTGCTTACTTTTCATTCGCATTTAAACCTATGGAACACCACCGCATCCGCAGCAATGAAGATTACCGCGCCGCTTACAAGGAAAGCATCGCCGATCCTGAAAAATTCTGGGCCGCACAGGCGGATCGGTTCCAATGGCACCAGCACTGGAAGAAAGTGATCGACGGATCGATGGCTGAAGCGAACGTGAAATGGTTCAGCGGCGGAAAACTGAACATCACCGAGAATTGTCTGGATCGGCACCTGGAATTACGCGGGAACAAGCTGGCACTGATCTGGGAACCGAACGATCCGAAGGAGCGCTATCTGCGGCTTACGTACCGCGAATTGCATGAGCAGGTTTGCCGTTATGCGAATGTGCTGAAATGGAATGGTGCGCGCAAGGGCGATCGGATCTGCATCTACATGCCGATGATCCCCGAACTGGTGGTGGCGGTGCTGGCGTGCGCACGGATCGGGGCGATCCATAGTGTGGTTTTCTGCGGTTTCAGTGCGCAAAGCCTCACCGATCGGATCCAGGATGCGCAGGCTTCGATCGTACTTACCAGCGATGGTTTGAACCGCGGCCACAAACAGATCCCCGTAAAGCGCGTGGTGGATGAAGCGCTGGAACATTGCCCAAGCGTGAAGAAGGTGATCGTATGCGAACGGCTGGGCTGGGCGGTGAACATGGTCGAGGGCCGCGATGTGTGGCTGCACGATGAATTGAAGCATGTGGACAAACATTGTCCGGCCGAAGTGATGGATTCCGAAGATCCGCTCTTCATTCTTTATACCAGCGGCAGCACCGGCAAACCGAAAGGCGTCGTGCACACGTGCGGTGGCTACATGGTGTACACCGACTACAGTTTTCGCAATGTGTTCCAATATGAAGAAAGCGACATCCACTGGTGCACGGCCGATGTGGGCTGGATCACCGGGCACAGCTATATCATCTACGGGCCTTTGCTCGCGGGCGCTACCACATTGGTCTTCGAAGGGGTGCCGACCTTTCCGGATGCCGGCCGTTTCTGGCAGGTGATCGACAAACACGGCGTGAACATTTTCTATACGGCACCCACGGCGATCCGCAGTTTGATGGCCGCCGGACTGGACCATGTGCTGGCCTATTCGCTCGATTCGTTGAAAGTGATCGGCAGCGTGGGTGAACCGATCAACGAGGAAGCCTGGAACTGGTACAAGATCCACGTCGGCAAGAACAAATGTCCGCTCGTGGATACCTGGTGGCAGACGGAGACCGGCGGCATCATGATCTCATCGCTGGCCGGCGTCACAGATGAAAAGCCAGCGCATG
>JAEZDL010000173.1 GCA_023418095.1 Bacteroidota bacterium | reverse complement strand
GCATCACTTTGCTCCAAAGTTTCCGTGTCACCAGCAATGGCGGAGCTTTCAGGCCATTCAAGCCCCACGAAGCACGCACTTCACGATTCGCTTGAAGGATCTGTTTCAGGTTGCCGTTGCTCATTCCGCCGAGCCGGAAGCGCACCAGTATCTCTGGCAGGTGCACCGTGGTGATCCGATGTTTGTAAAGAAACCTTAGCAAGATCTCGTAATCCGCTCCGATTCGCAGATCGGTATTAAAATGCCCGTATCGATCGTAAATGCTTTTCTTGATGAACGTTGCCACATGCGGCGGCATCCAGCCTTTGCGGAAATTATCCCGATCGTAATGACCGCTAAGCCAGGTGCGATGGACTTTGAAGATTTCCTTCTCATCCACCATAATGATGTCGCCATAAACGGCATCAGCGCTTGAGTTCTCGAAAGTGCTCACCACTTTGGTGATCACATCCGGCGCCATCAGCAGATCACCGGCGTTAACGAAACCGATCACATCACCCGTAGCAAGGCGAAGACCTTTGTTCATCGCATCATAGATGCCTTTATCGGGTTCGCTCACCAGTACCATCCGTACGCTTGAATGCCCCCGCAGCTTCTCCTCATAACCTCGCAGGATCTCCACCGTACCATCGGTACTGGCACCATCGATCACTATGAGTTCGATCCGTGGATGTGTCTGGGCAAGGACGCTGTCCAGCGTCTCCGCGATCACGGATACAGCGTTTCGGCAAACGGTGATGAGGGTGATCTTCATTGCACCACCCGCTCCCGCACCGCCACCGCCGGATTTCCCTGGTAGATCATGTAAGGCTCAAGGTCCTTGGTCGCCACACTTCCAGCGGCCAGCACGGAATGACTGCGCATGGTAACGCCCAATGTCACGATCGCGCCGGCCCCCACCCAGCATCCATCCTCCAGCACCACAGGTTTCGTATACGTTGGATAATCCACTTTCTTGTAATCATGGCTGCCTTGGATGATCATGGCGCCCTGGCTGATCACCACGTTACTCCCGATGGTCAACCGATCCAAATTGTCCAGCCACACCCGCTGTCCGATCCAAGTGTGATCT
Source organism: Bacteroidota bacterium (assembly GCA_023418095.1). Classification (GTDB taxonomy): domain Bacteria; phylum Bacteroidota; class Bacteroidia; order Flavobacteriales_F; family PHOS-HE28; genus PHOS-HE28. Next base: position 2,899 of record JAEZDL010000173.1, on the reverse strand, counting down.
CCGATCGAAAGCTTCCAAGGGAACTTGATGTTCACCCCCGGATGGATCACCACCCCCTTCCCCACTTTCGCACCGAACAGACGTAATAGTGCAGGCTTCGGTGATCGGAACGGGAACAATGGGTTGATGAAGAAAAGTGCATTCGTGAAATACCAGAGCGTGAGTTTGATGAGCCCTGCGCCAGGATCGAATGTCTTCGAGTTGTCGAAGCGGGAAAGGTCGACCTGCTTTCGCTCCATTACGTCGTGAACATGCTCAGACACTTCTTCACCACTTCTTGATCGTCCAAATATCGCTTACCCAGGGTGAAAGCACCAGCGCAGAGCTTTCTGAAGGATCCATCATCCATATCCACCAACTGCTGCAGCACCTCTTCAAATCCCCCAGGATGCTCAAGGGAAAGATCCCACCCGGCGTTCTGTTCCCTCAGTTTCCGCCAGGGTGTTCGATCGCTGATCAAAAGTGGTCGACCTAGGGATAAAGCTTCCAACATGGCGTGCCCGAAATTCTCACCGGTGCTGGGCATGAATAGTACATGTGCCTGTGCTATTCGATCCATCACCGCCTGATCGCTCAATTGACCTTTCAACTCGACCTTCACATTTGGGGGTAATGTAGCAATGGCGGCTTTACACTTCGCCCAATATGCCTGATCGTAAACGGTGCCATGCAGATCGAAACGAACATCACCCTTCAACTTCGCCAAACGCTGGATCGCGAACAGCGTTCCTTTTTCCTCTGCGATCCGTGCGGGGCTGATCAGCCTTAATTCTCCCGGTCTTTTATCGATCGGAACGAAGGAAGTTGATCTGCTCCTCCTGGCCATGTTCGGTACGAGATGGATCTTCACATCGCCGCCGATCCACCTTCGAATATCCTTTACCTCTTCCGCATTCGTGGCCTGGAATTCCACATCCTTGAACGCGCCGATCGACCTCATCAGAAAAATGAACGCCCGCTTTTTCAATGCACCTTGACGCATGGGACCTTTCGCCAGCATTCCGCGCACTGCGACGATGCGCCTTTGTGCCGAACCTTTCAGGATCCACAGCGGAACGATCGTGCTCCAGAACGAGAACATCCCATTGATGTAAACTACGTCCCATTTCCGCGACTCCAGCAGCGCCATCCAATTCTTAAGCGATCGTCTTTCCTTCGAAGCATACCAGATCTTTTCACCAAGATCGCCTGTTTCCCAACCATCACGGCGCAGTTGCTCCGGTGATCGATCGCTCATGTAATCGCGATCACCTGTCACGATGTGGAAGTCGATCCGATCGTGCAGATGCTCCACCAGGTTCACCAGGCTGCGCACTGGACCGCCGGCCTTGAAGAACGGCTTGTACCAATCGATCAAGACCAGCACCTGAGGCTTCATCGGCGTGTACGGATCAGGTCCAAGGCCGTTCGCGCCCACTGTTCCGGTCCCCAGGCCTTGCCGAGTTCCAAACTCCGTTGACCCATTTCATGTAGCTCCCGATCGGAAAGTCGGATCATGGATCGCATTGCATCCTTAAGTTCGTTCTTATCACCGGCGGTGAACGATCGGCCATTCCCGCCTTCATGCAGAAATCGCTCTGCGGCACCCACCGCCGAACTCAACACCAGAGGAAATCCAGCGCACGCATGTTCATGCACTACCACCCCCCAGGGCTCATACAGGCTGGGCAACACGAAGACACCGCATTGGGCCAGCACTTCCTCCATCTCATCCGGCTGCTTGAATCCGATGTGAACAATGCAGGGATGACTGCCGGAAGTGGAGTTCTTCACTTGATCATGAAGTTCGCCGGTACCTGCGATCCATAATTCCCAATCGCCTGCTTCACCGGCCTCACACAATTCGGCGAACGCGTCACAGAGGTATTGATGTCCTTTCGTGGAGATATATCGTGCAACGCAGAGGAAGCGATGAGGCCAATTCGATCTACGATGTTGAAGAAGCTTTTCACCGAGATGAAGAAAATGCCGGGTATCGGCGGAGTAGAATCCGGTCCTGATCCGATCGCTCCCGAACCCAAGCTTTCGCGCATATTGGGCCTGCGCTTCACCGGTGACCCAGGCATGAGTGAATGTTCGTCTGATCCAGAGTTGTCCGATGACTGATGCAAGATGTTGTTTGAGATCTCCCCGCCAGGCTGTATCGCTGCACAACACGATCGGTATACCTCTCTTTCGTTGACTTCTTGCGATCTTCAGATAACCCTTATCGACCCAACCACTGATGAAAATGGCATCCGGTCGCAAAAGATCGACAATACGATCAAGAGCTGCATCATCCGGTCTTTCGATCACGTGCACGTTGCCCGCGCTCAGTTTGAACGGCGCCTCTTTGTTCACCGGCCAGCGCACCAGATGCACTTCTGTATAGCGAGCCAATTCTTCCAGGCAGGCCATTACATATGGCGCGGCTTCGGTATAGAGGAAAAGAGCCTTTCCGGACATAGGCGGTAAAGATGGGCCGATTGCAGAAAAGAAGGCATCGCTCACCCAGAGTAATTCCAACCACTACATCTGGATCTTTCCGGTAATACTTATTCCGATCTTTTACATGCAAAGCTGAGATCCGTCCGCTTGAAGTATTGCGCCGGTGATCGCGCAAATGATCAGGAACCGCTGTAAGCGCGAAGCATCCACAGATCCTTCTCGAGCACCACGATGTTATCGCCGATCAGCGTTGATGTTGCATCATCGCCTGTCTCATCTGCAACGCTCACCACTTCACGATGGATGCGGATCAATGCGCTCATATCTTCCATCACCGCCGCGACGGTATCCTTCGCTCCGCGCAGATCGGGCTTCTCCTTCACCGCGCTGTTCTTGAGGTAGGCGCTGAAGGTGTGCAACGGCCGGCCTTCCAGCGTGAGCACGCGTTCGGCGATCTCATCGATGAATGTCT
>JAEZDL010000124.1 GCA_023418095.1 Bacteroidota bacterium | reverse complement strand
GGCACACCCGTTGAAGTGTTCGACTGCCCGCAGTTCGAGGCCAACATCGGCGATCCCTGCGATGATGGGAACTCCGAGACCTTCGGTGATGCCTACAACACCAATTGTGAATGCGTAGGTGTACCGGCCGGATCGGCGGTGCTTACCATGGAGGTACAGACCGATGCCAATGGCAACCAGACCACCTGGGAGATCATGGAACAGGGCACCGAAACGGTGGTATGCTCCGGCGGACCTTACGCCAGCAGCGCCGTGGTGACCCAGAACTGCACGGTGCCCAACGGCTGCTACATGCTCAAGGTGTACGACAGCGCCGGTGATGGCATGGCCAGTGGCAACAACGGTGGCTACATCCTTCGCATGGCCGGTCCCGATGGTGCACGCATCATCGACAACCGCCGCAACTTCCTCAGCGGAAGTGAGAGCGCCATCGCCAACGACCAGGGCTTCTGCCTGCCTTTGAGCGACGACCGCCTGATCTACACCAGCTGCGACAAGCTGGACTGGCTCAGCAACGAGTTCATCGTGGCCAGCCTCGATCCGGAGGTGAGCGCAGAGTGGATCACTGGCGCGCCCAACAGCGCGCAGGACAACAACTCCGGTTATGAGTTCTGGTTCTTCGATCCCAACGGCACCTACAGCTTCCGCTGGTTCCGTGGGCACAACACCTCCCATGGCTACGGCACCGGCCCGGCTCGTGCTGCGCACCTGCGCATCAACAACTGGCTGGCAACCTACCACATCCCCGAAGGTGTGCTCATGAACGTGCGCGTTCGTGGCCGCGTGAACGGTGTGAACCACGAGTGGGGTCCTGCATGCCGCTTCAAGATCGATCCTGTTGCCGCACAGTGCCCCGTTACCAAGCTGATGGACATCCCCGGCAACCAGTTCCTAAGCTGCGGCGAATACCGCCAGTTCGCACCCAACCAGTACGTGCATGCACGCCCCGTGAGCGGTGCCACCCAGTACCAGTTCCGCTTCCGCCAGCCTGCTGAAGGCTTCGAGGTGATCCGCACCAACACGAGCTACTTCGTGCAACTGTGGTGGACGGCTTCACCCACTTCACCCGTGCTTGTGGATGGCACCCAGTACGAAGTTGATGTACGCGCCTTCAAGAACGGGCAGTGGTGCCCATGGGGTGACGTATGCACTCTCAACAGCGGTATCAACCCCAACGCACAGGCCGGTGCGGGCCAGAGCATGATGAGCGAGGTGAACAACGCCGAGTTCAACCTGTGGCCCAACCCGAACAATGGCGATCAGCTGTACCTCTCACTGAGCGAGGTACCGGAAGGCACTTCCACCGTGAGCGTGGACCTGTTCGATCTCTTCGGTAGGAAGGTGCTCTCGCGCACGATCGCCACCAGCGGCCACCTTCTCACCACCGTGATCGACCTGGATGGCGGCATGGCGGCGGGAACCTACATGGTGAACATCACCGCCGGTGAACACACCTACATGCAACGCCTGGTGATCCAGCGTTGATCCAACGAAACACGATCCAAAAGAACGGCGCCCGATCGGGCGCCGTTCTTCGTTCTACGCGATCCACAGATCAGAACCGCACCGTTACCCCACCCAACCAATTGAACGGCGCCTGCGGATAAAGCCCGATCATCTCGTTGCGCGCGCCTTCGTAGAAATAGCTGTACACCCAGCCATTGCTTTCATAGAGCTCGCTGAAAATGTTGCGCAGCGTGAGGTTGAAGTCGATGCTCTTCACACCCTTCAACTTCAACAGCGAAACGTTCACGCGCACATCATTCACCAGATACGGATCGAGCATTCTTGCTTCGCTCGTTGTGTTGTCCAGGAATTGTTCGCCAACATACTTACTGATGAATGCGATCTCACCGATCGTGCGATCGGGCCGATCGAGAAATCGGAGGATCAACTCGCTGCTTCCGACCATCGATGGTGAGAATGCGATCTCGGTTTCGCCATGTTCGATCGCGCGTTGTTCACCCGTATCCCAATCATCGACATATTCCGTGAAGCTTGGGATCACATTCCTGCTGAGCGCTGCATTGCCACGCCACGTCAGGGATTTCGTGAATTGTGCCGCCCACGATAGCTCGGCGCCAGCGCGATAACTCTCGGGAACATTCGCGCGCAACGCATAACCCACATCGTTCAATTCACCAGTGAGCACAAGCTGATCAGTGTAGTCCATGTAATAAAGGTTCAGACCGATCGAGGCTCTTCCACCGCGACGCTCATAACCGGCTTCGTAATCGATCATGTGTTCCGGCCTTGGCCTGCTCTGCTCGCTGCTTTCCACCAGATCTCTGCGGCTTGGTTCGCGGCTTCCGTACGCGGCGCTGGCGTAGATCTTTCCGCCTTTATGTATGTTCCAACTCAAACCCGCTTTCGGATTGATAAAGGTCCATTCCGCATTCTGATCCACGTTCTCCAGATCGTTGTTGAAGCCGAGGAAATCGTGGCCCACATTACGAAATTGCAGATCGCCGAACAGATCCAGATCATCCGTCGCAGCATAGATCAACTTTCCAAAGACGTTGCCATCGGTCTTGCGCGCATCATTGAAATAATAACGGTGACGGATATCGGCATCAGCGAAACGGTGCCAGATCACTTCACCGAAATGGTCGCCGCGATAATCACTGTAGCTGCCACCAACGATCAGCCGGTGCGCACCGATCCGCCGATCGATCGTGAGGTTGGCGCCGTGCATGACATTGTCGAGCCAGCGGCGCCGGATCAGATCGCTGCTTTCGATCGTATCACCATTATGGATCGAAGTGATCCCGTAGTCTGCCAGATCATCATCCTCGCGGAATTGCTCGAAGAATCCTTCACCCTGCACACGGAAAAGTGTCAGGTTCAACGTCGCATCATTTCCGATCCGCTGATCGAACAGAAGCTGGTAGTGCGTCTGCCGGTAATCGTCCACCTGGTTCTCATACGTGTACGGGTTGAATGTGCGATTTGTATCGATGATCTCAGGGGCCACGCCTTCCCACGCCTGGTAGGTCACTTCCTTGCCGCTCATGGTGATGAAGCGGAGCGATCGTTTCTCCCCAAGCCACGCACCTTGCAGGAAATAGCTCTTCAGATCGGCGCTGGCGCGATCAACATAGCCGTCCGTCGCAATGCTGCTCAAACGACCATCCAGACTGAATCCGCTGCGCGCTGTACTGTCACCGCCATTCATTATGCCGGTGCCGAAACGAGCCGAATAACGTTGTGTTCCGTATGATCCGCCGAAAACGCTCACTTCACCGAAGGCCTGCGGTCGCACCACGGTCGATCGCATGTTGATACTTGCGCCGAAAGCACCCGGCCCGTTCGTGCTCGTGCCCACGCCGCGCTGCAATTGCACATCCTCAAGGCCGCTCGCCAGATCGGGCATGTTCACCCAGAACACCGCCTGGCTTTCCGCATCGTTGATCGGAACGCCATTGAGCGTAACGTTTATCCGCGTGGCATCGCTGCCGCGCACGCGCAGACCGGTGTAGCCGATCCCCGTTCCGCCATCGGTTGTCGTAACCACGCCCGGTTGCAGATCCAGCAGTATCGGCAGGTCAACGCCGGTGTTGATCCGCTGGATCTCTTCACGATTCATCGTGGTCTGCGCGAAAGGTGCGCGCCGATCCGAACGCACACCGCTGATCTCCGCTTCACGCATCAACACAACATGCAGCTTCATCCGCAGATCGATCCGGTTCTCTCCGTCCTGCAGCACGATCGCGGTATCGATCGGTTGATAACCCACGTGGCTCGCGCGCAAGCGCACAATTCCGGCACGCAGCCCACGCAATTCGAACGCCCCTCTCCGATCCGTTACCGTACCGAGCTCGATCGTCGAGCCCACGATCACGTTCACACCTTCCAACGGTTCCCCGCTTTCGTTGGAAATGATCCCACTGAGCACTGTTTGCGCATCGATCCAGCCAGCAAGCAAGAAGGCGATTGAAAGAAATAGGGTCCTCATTTTCTCCGTGTATGAATGTCGCTCCACGGAGGTGCGCCACCGGCGCCGATCCCTTCGCAGCATTACCTGCGCAGGTT
>JAEZDL010000098.1 GCA_023418095.1 Bacteroidota bacterium | reverse complement strand
CCTTTGGCGGTGGGCACGGTCTTTATGTGCGTGCTGTCGATGCCATCGGGGAACTGCTGTTGCAGCATTTCCTTTAGTTCGTCGGTAAGTGTGTTGAAGGAGCGGATCAGGCGTTGCATGGTTCTATCACTTGTCTAATACGTATGCAAAGATCAGTGGCGCAACGATGGTCGCATCACTTTCGATCACGAATTTCGGTGTGTCTATGTCAAGCTTGCCCCACGTGATCTTCTCGTTGGGTACGGCGCCGCTGTAGCTGCCGTAGCTCGTAGTGCTGTCACTTATCTGGCAGAAGTAGCTCCAGAACGGTACGCTTTCATCCTTCAGGTCCTGGTGCAGCATGGGCACCACGCAGATCGGGAAGTCACCAGCGATGCCTCCGCCGATCTGGAAGAAACCGATGCCATCGTTGCCCGCGTTCTTCTTGTACCAATCGGCCAGGAACATCATGTATTCGATCCCGCTCTTCATCATGCCCGGTTTGCAATCACCGGCGATGCAGTGGCCTGCGAATATGTTGCCCAGCGTGCTGTCCTCCCAACCGGGGACCACCATCGGCAGTCCCTTTTCCGCCGCGGCGATCATCCAGCTGTCCTTCGGATCGATCTGGTAATACTGTTCCAGTACACCGCTTCGGATCATCTCATAGAAGTACTCATGCGGGAAGCGGCGGTTGCCGCTCTTGTCATCCTTCACCCACAGATCAACGACGTGTTTTTCCAGACGGCGGAACGCTTCCTCCTCAGGAATGCACGTGTCCGTTACGCGGTTCATTCCGCGATCCAGCAGATCACGTTCCTGCTGTGGGGTGAGATCACGGTAGTTCGGTACGCGTTCGTAATGATCATGTGCCACAAGGTTCATCACATCCTCTTCGAGGTTCGCGCCGGTGCAGCTGATGAATTGAACCTTGTCCTGCCGGATCATTTCAGCGAGGATCTTTCCCAGCTCCGCGGTGCTCATGGCACCGGCGAGCGTTATGATCATCTTCCGGCCTTTCGCCAGATGTTCCTTGTATCCTTTCGCGGCATCCACGAGGGCGGCGGCATTGAAGTGCCGGTAATGCCGCTCCATGAATTCCGAAACAGGTCGTGACTTGCTCATACTAATGTTCTGGTCCTTGATGTTGGTTCACGGGTCGAATATAGATGCGCTGCGAAGCATCGGTGCAAGCAGCGGACATGCGTTAACATTTCCAATGTGGATCCACAAGCGATCATGGGGTTTGAAAGCCTGGCAGAACATGCTTTTCACACATGTCGATGAATGCATCTTGATCGAGGTTCACATTGTGGAGCACCAATTCACCGAAACCAAGCCGTGCGTATTCCTGTAACCGATCCACGATCTGTTCGGGATCATCGGTGATCAATACATGATCTTGCATATCGGAAGGCTTCACGTGCGCGGCAGCCTCTTCGAATTGTGAAGGCAGGCGCACTTCAGCTTGTAATCGGCTTCCGAAGACATTGGTGCGCCATTGATCGAACGCGCCCTGCAGCGCTTTTTCCCGATCCTTCGCATAGCTCACCTGTATCTTCAGGATCATCGGTTTTCCCTCACCACCGATGCTATTCCAGCTGTCGATCACTTTTCGCAGTTGATCCATCGGTTGCGATACGGTGATCAGGCCATCGGCCCAACCGGCAGCCCAACCAGCCGTCTCCGGGCTGATCGCAGCAGCGATCGTTCTTATGGTAGTGCGTGGCCGTGTGTAGAGCTTTGCATCTTCTATCGCGATCAGTCCTTTGCGCGTAACTGTCTCGCCGTTCCACAATGCCTGCATGATCTCCACTGCTTCACGCAACTTACTGTTCCTTTCGTTCTTCGCCGGCCATTGCTCACCAATGATCGCCTCGTTCAAGGCCTGGCCGCTGCCCGCTGCGATCCAGAACCGGCCGGGGAACATTTCATCCAAAGTCGCAGCGGCCTGTGCGATGATCGCCGGATGGTACCGGAATGAGGGACAGTTCACCACACCGAACGGGATGGATGTGCGCGCCATTGCCGCACCCAGCCACGTCCAGGCATTACCGCTGTGGCCCTGCGCTTCACTCCACGGGTGGAAATGATCGGAACTGAGGCAGAAGCCGAAGCCTGCTTTTTCGGCCTTTACAGCAAGCTGAAGCAACTCGCCTGGCGGAAACTGTTCATGCGAAATGTGGTACCCGATCCCTGGCATCTGCGCCGATCGTACAACTTTCCCGCCATGCCGTTCTGAACGATAGGATGGTTGAGCAGGGTGTGGAGATCAATGCATGATCAACACGTGCGTTGTAGCGATCACGGCCGGTTGCGCAGTGCGTCGCGGATCTCCATCAACAACTTCTCCTCGTTGGTGGGGCCCGGAGGCGCAGCCGGTGTCTTTTGCTCTTCCCTGCGCACTTTCGAGATCGCCTTCAACATCATGAAGATCACCAGGGCGATCACAAGAAAATCGAGAACATTGCCAAGGAACTGGCCGATCAACACGCCGGGTCCCACCTCCATGGTGCGCCAGTCCCCGCCGGGCATAAGTGGATTGATCAATGGCATGATTATGTCGCTCACGAACGAGCTCACGATCTTGCCGAAAGCACCGCCGATGATCACGGCCACGGCCAGGTCCACGATGTTGCCTTTCAACGCGAACTCCTTGAATTCCTTTAGGATCGACATTTTGTTTCCGGTTTTATGGAGCCGAATATATCCACGGATGTTTCAGTTCGCTTCGAAGGTGCTCCAGGTGCGTATGGCGGCCGATCGCAATTCCTGCAGGCCCAATACATGTACAAGTATGCGTTCGGCTTCCCCGAGATCACGAGGCATGCGGGCTGGGACCAGCGTGTACGAAAGTGGCTTGTCCAGTTCACGCGGAAGCAGGACCACCGGCTCGGGAAGTTCAACGGTATCGGTTCCCGAAACGATCGATACAACACGGATCGGTAGCGAATGCACGTTCGCAAGCGCCAGCCTTTGCCGGTCGCCCGCCGCGTCCTGTACGTAGGCAAGTACCAGGTCCTTCGGCCGCAGGGTCTGTTGTATGATGGTGCGGTTGTGATCGAAGATCATGGTATCGAGGATCTCCTGGGGATATTCAGCCTTAATGATCGTTGCGCGTTCCTCCAACCCCGGACCGATCCGTTCAAGGAAACCTTCGAGCCATCCGCGTTGGCTGAAAGTGTCGAGGTTCGCGATATAGTGCCGGTAGAAGATCGAATCGTTGAAGAGCTTTTCCTGGAATCCCGCCGATCGCGGATCGAAGCTGAGCGGGTTTTCCAGATGCAGTGCCGAGATGGCTTCGATCGGTTCGCCTGCCGGTGTGCGTTTTGGCACCACGATGCAATTGGCCGGTACGGAATCCTCCAGGAATCGCAGGTTCCACCAGCTGATGGCATCCTGCCCGCCGAACAGATCGGCAAGCGCGAAAAGCCTTGCCAGCGAAGGGATGTCGAACACTTGCGAAGGCCGTCTGCGACCCGATCTCAGATCCTCCAATTGTTGTACTGCGGCGGCATACCTGCGCGAACTTTCCGCATCGATGGCGACACTGTCCACGCGGGCGTTTATGATCGGGGCCACGAGCCAGTCGCCCTGCGGTGGCGCAAGTGAAGGGAACGCACGGACCTCCAACGCTTCACGTGCTCCCGCCAGCAACGCATCATCGAAACGCAGGATCGGTCCCGGGCTTCGATCCCAGAATGCGAGCGTAGCGCTGTCCGATGCACCTTCCAACGTGTACAGGCCCATGTCCTGATCGTTCAATCGAAGTTCGAGCATCTCGTGCCCGTAAGTGAGAAGGCCGCGATCGCGCAGCGCTTTCTGGAACAACCATGCGTACAGCGAGGAGATATCATCGAGCGGACGCAGATCCATCGCGCTCATCCAGAAAAGCGTGTCGCCATCGGAAAGATGCAGGTGGAACGGCCAGCGCCTGAAGGCGAGTTGTTGCGACGGACCTTCGAGCAGGTTCATCGTGGCGAGCACGCCGTACTCACCGAATGAAAGTTGAACAGTGAATGCGATGTTCTGGTCAGCATGCAGCCACCCGTTCTCGATCGCGTTCTCACGGATCATGCGCAGGCTGTCCATACGCTCATCGGTGATCCCGATCATGAGCTTGTGCACAGAGGGCGGTCTTCCGCGGAAGGCGTTCAAGACCGGCTGGGTGATCTTCTTCAGGTTCGGATCGAGCACTTCGGCGACGAAACCGGTGCGTTCGGTGCGGATCCCGAGGTAGTAGGCCATGGCGATCAACAACAGCGCGATCACCGGCACCAGGTGCGCGATCAGGCGTTGAAGCTTGCGGCTCCAGCGTTCGGAGAATACATCCAATGCGCGGCGGATCCTACTCACGCGGCCTCAAATGGAATTGCATCGCGCGGCGTTCGCCATCAACCGGACCGGATACAGTGGCTGTCCAACCGATCGGATCTGCGGGAGAATAAACGATCCGCTGCGGAAAATCGTGCGAAGCATTCACGAAAACAAGGCTGTCCGTGCCGGGCTGAAGTTCGAAATACACGGGCACGCCGTCGTTCTGCGAAGGGATCTGCGCGGCGTAGAACGTTCCCGAATCAGTTACATTGATGTTCAGGTGTTCGATCGAAACGGTATCATTCCGCAGCATCACGAAACCGATCCCTTGCAGATGCGTTGGATCGATACGTTCCCATTGTTCGTGAAAGACAGTGCTATCGTCGCCCTGTTCGCTGATCCATTTGCCGATCAGCGCGCCGATCAGTTCTTCGCTTGTAAGCCGATCGACCTTCACTTCACTGATCGCTGTGGTATCTGCAACAGGCGTGGGATCCTCTGCAACGGGAGCAGAGCATGCTGAAAGCAGAAGCAGTGGAATGGCGAACGCGCTGGATCGGATCATGAGCGCAAGTTACGATCCCTGCAAAGCTGCTATCGCGGCGATCACACCATCGGGGATCGCGATCTTGGAACCACGGTTGTAATCGTACATCACCTGCACGCTGCTGCCTTTGGCCACCACATCGCCCACTTCATCGGTGATCTCGTATCGCATGGTGAAACTGGTGTTGCCCACATGATCGCAACCCGTGCGTGCGATCAGTTGCTGCGGCCATTCCACCGGTTTTTTGAAATCACATGTGGTGCTCGCGAGGATCACCCCGATACCTTTTTCCTTATGCGATCGTAACACGCCGATCCGATCGAGAAAATGCATCCGAACACTTTCGAAATATCGGAAATAGACGATGTTGTTCACATGACCGAAAAGATCCTGTTCGCCCCACGCGACGGGGATCTTGATGCTGATCGGGAAGTTCAGTTCACTCACGGCTGCAAAGGAAAGGATGGAAGAGGGTGAAAGGTGAATGGTGAAAGGTGACTGGTGACTGGTGAAGAGTGAATGCTGAATGATCGACCGTAATTTCAGGGAATGCGCAGTGAAAAGGAGAAGATGCTCGCCGGTGAATTGTATGATCCACTCGATCCGATCTTGGTGGAAGAACGATCAAGAGCCCGCTTGCTGATCGAACAGCTCAACAGGAGCAGTGAACGTGAAGCCGATGAACGGAAGAGTATCGTCCGGTCATTGCTGCCGAACGCTGATCCGGACCTATGGCTGCAACCGCCATTCTATTGCGACTATGGCTACAATATCATCGCGGCAGAAAAGGTCTTCCTGAACTTCAATTGCGTGATCCTCGATGTGATGCAGGTGAAGATCGGAGCGCGAACATTGATCGGTCCCAACGTGCAGATCTACACCGCTACACATCCCATGGATCACACGGAACGTGCGAAAGGCATCGAGTTCGCAAAACCGGTAACGATCGGTGAGGATGTGTGGATCGGTGGCGGTGCGATCATCTGCCCCGGCGTCTCCATCGGTGATCGCACTGTGATCGGAGCCGGCAGCGTGGTAACGAAAGATATTCCCAGCGATGTGATGGCCGCCGGAGATCCATGCAGGGTGATCAGGCGGAACGAGTAGACAGAAAACCGTTGCAGGATCTTGAACCTAGAATTAGAATGTAGAATTCAGAATTCAGAATGTAGAATGTAGAATGTAGAACTAAGATCACCAGAGGCGTGAACGTGTGTTCTGAGAGACGTGACTCACGACTCACG
>JAEZDL010000058.1 GCA_023418095.1 Bacteroidota bacterium | reverse complement strand
CATCAGAACCGCGCGCACCACCAGCACCAGCAACAGGAAGGCGGTGAGGTGGGGCCAGTAATCGGCCAGCAGCGTCTGCGGCGTGGACGCATCGAGGATGTCGATCAGCCAGCCCACGGACCAGTAGAGGACGGCGTCACCTGCGCCGGCGAGCCCGCCAACGATCAGCAACAGGATGAACGGACCGCGCGCCTGGTTGGCGAAGTACAGGATGAACTTGAGAGCATCCTGCGGCAGCACGGCCCGATCGGTGTCCCCGAAAGGCTCGATGACGCCTTCGGCCGCCCGCCATGCGCGTTCCCGGAGGCCGGGCGCCTCGTCCTGATCACGTGAATTCAACATGCCTGCTCATCATATAGGTGCAGCGTCGAGGAAGACGATGGGTAACTGCCCCTTACTCTGCGGCCGTCTTCTCCACGTCCGCGTCCACGTCGATGAAGCCGCCGGGCTGCCGGGCCCAGAGCTGCGCGTACAGACCGCCTAGCGAAACCAGGTCGGCATGGGTGCCTTCTTCCACGATGCGACCCTGGTCCATGACCACGAGCCGGTCCATTGCGGCAATGGTCGACAGGCGGTGCGCGATGGCGATGACCGTCTTTCCCTCCATCAGGCGATAGAGGTTCTCCTGGATTGCTGCCTCCACTTCCGAGTCCAGCGCGGACGTGGCTTCGTCCAGGATGAGGATCGGAGCGTCCTTGAGCATCACCCGGGCGATAGCCACGCGCTGCCGCTGGCCGCCGGAAAGTTTCACGCCGCGCTCGCCGACATGGGCGTCGAAACCCTTGCGGCCCTTGGGATCGGTCAGCCCGGCGATGAAGCCGGTAGCCTCCGCACGCCGTGCCGCGTCGGCCATCAACTCCTCGGAGGCGTCCGGCCGGCCGTAGAGGATGTTGTCGCGCACCGAGCGGTGGAGGAGCGACGTATCCTGCGTCACCATGCCGATGTTGGCGCGCAGTGAGTCCTGTGTCACCGCGGCGATATCCTGCCCGTCGATCAGGATGCGACCTCCCTCGATGTCGTAGAAGCGCAGCAGGAGGTTGACCAACGTCGACTTGCCGGCGCCCGATCGGCCCACGACCCCGACCTTCTCACCCGGCTTGATCGTCAGCGTCAGGTCGTCGAGCACGCCCTTTGACTTGCCATAGTGGAAGCGCACGCCCTCGAACGCGATCTCACCCTTTGACACGACGAGTTCCTTGGCGTCCGGCCGGTCGTCGACGAGGCGCGGCAGCGAGATGGAACCGATACCGTCCTGGACGGTGCCGACGTTCTCGAACAGTCCCGTCATCTCCCACATCACCCACTGCGACATGCCCCACAGGCGGATGACGAGGCCGATGGCAGTGGCCACCGCACCCACAGTGATCAGGTCGCCGAGCCACAGCCAGATGCCAAGGGCGGCGATGGTGGCGAGGCACAGCGAGTTCAGCAGGTAGAGCAGCCCGTACAGCGTCGTGATCATCCGGAACTGCCGGTTGACAGTTTTCAGGAAGTCACTCATGCCCTCGCGCGCGAACGAGGCTTCCCGGCGGGCATGGCTGAACAGCTTCACCGTCTGGATGTTCGTGTAGCTGTCGACGACGCGGCCGGTCATCATGGAGCGGGCATCAGCCTGCTCCTCTCCGATCGCGCCGAGCTTGGGGATGAAGTGGCGCAGCAACGCGACATACCCGATCAGCCAGACGGCAAGTGGCAGCGCGAGGCGCCAGTCCTGCGACGCCACTATGACCAGCATCCCGGTGAAGTAGACGACCACGTAGTTCAGCATGTCGACCAGCTTCATCACTGTCTCGCGGACAGCGAGCGCGGTCTGCATCAGCTTCGTCGCGATGCGGCCAGCGAACTCGTCCTGATAGAAGGTCATCGATTGCTTGAGCAGGTAGCGGTGAACCTGCCAGCGGATCCTCATCGGGTAGTTCCCGATCAGCGTCTGCATGTTGATGAGTGACTGGAGCCACACCATCAGGGGCAGCACCACCAGCACCACCATGGCCATACCGGCCAGCCGCCAGCCTTCATCGGAAAGGAAGGTGGCGCGGTTCGCATCGCTCAGCCAGTCAACGATGTTGCCAAGGAAGGAGAACATCCAGACTTCTGTCGCCGCGATCAGCGCGGTGAGAATTGCCGAGGGCACGAGCCAGGGCCATGCTCCCTTGGTGAAGTGCAGGCAGAACGCCACCAGAGTGCGCGGCGGCTCGACCGGCTCCTCGCTCGGAAACGGGTTCAGGCGGGACTCGAACCAGCGGAAGATGCTCATCATGGTCTCTCCGGACAAGGCCGGGCGCTGAGCGCCCGGCCTGTTTCCTCAGCGGTGGCCCGTCCTCGGGGTCCTGGTACGAACCCCACCCGGCAACGGCTTGGGGGCCTTGTCGAGCTTTTCCGGCCGGCTCGGCGATCCGATCGGTTTCCCGACCGGAAACTGTGCCTTGCCCGGCGCGCCGCCAAGGGCCGCCTCGAGTACTGCTGACAGCCCTCTGGCAGGAGTGTTCTCGGCGGGCTTTGCAGAAG
>JAEZDL010000021.1 GCA_023418095.1 Bacteroidota bacterium | reverse complement strand
CCGTATCTCCCATTTGCAGGCTGAAATCGTACAGTGTTAGGATCGAATCAGGATACGATTCGCTTATCATCAATATTTTGGGACCATCGATCGCGATCATATGGTAATTGCCCAAAAGGCCCCAAGTGAAGCCAAGTGAATCGATCGAAGGTTCCGCTGAATATTGATACGTTTCGTACATGTAGTACTGACCATTGTTCGGGGTCATACAGAGCCAAACCTCTTCAAACTGCGCCGACACATTCGGAAAGGTCACATCGGTTTGGCCGATGGCAGCGATCGACGAGAACGGAAGGGATAACAGGAACGAGCGGATCGGGGTGTGGATGATCATGGCGATCTATATTTCTCTTCAAAGACGCAGAAAGCTATGAGATCGCTGCTTCAGTTGGTGGATCCCAACTCCCGCAACGCACCCCAAGCCATCAATCCCGCACCGATCTTCAACGCACTTTCATCGATGTCGAATTCCGATCGGTGCAGGCCCACGGTCGATCCGGCCACATCCGCACTTCCGGTGCCGAGGCGGTAGAAGCACGCGGGCATCACCTGCGAGTACCACGCGAAATCCTCCGCGCCCATCCGCTGATCGCATTCCAGCACGTTCTCCTTTCCCAGGAATTCGATCGCGTGCTGGCGGCACCGATCGGTGAGTTCTGCATCGTTCACCAATGGTGGCGAACCTTTCCTGATCTCGATCTCCAATTCAGCACCGAAACTTTCAGCGAGGCCATGCGAAAGGTTCGCGATCAACGAATGGAGTTGCGTGCGCCATTCCTCCTTGAATGTGCGCAACGTTCCTTCGATCAGCACCTGATCGGGAATGATGTTGGTGGCGCCGTTGGCGATCACCTTCCCGAATGAAAGCACCGTGGGTTCACCAGGTTTTGCGCGCCGGCTCACAAGTTGTTGCAAAGCGGTGATCAATTGCGCGGCGATCGGCACCGGATCGATGGTGCGGTGCGGTGCTGCGGCATGGCCGCCCTTTCCAACTACGCGTATGTAGATCTCATCTGCCGATGCCATGAACGGTCCCGATCGGAAACCCACCTGTCCTACTGGGATCTCAGGAGTCACATGTTGCCCAAGGATCCCACTGATGTTCGGATCATCGAAGACTTTTTCTTTCAATAAAAGAGCAGCGCCGCCCGGTTCCTTCTCTTCTCCTGGCTGAAAAACGAGCATCACCGTACCCGACCATTTCGATCGAAGTTGATGCAATGCGATCGCCGCACCGAGCAACATCGCGGTATGCGCATCATGTCCGCAGGCATGCATCACGCCTTCGTTCTTCGATCGGTACGTTCGGTCCTTGATCTCGGTGATCGGCAATGCGTCCAGATCCGCGCGGAGCGCGAAGATGCGGTCGCTCTTCGCTGCTTCGCCCTTCACGATCCCGATCACGCCGGTGCCTTCCGCATCGGGCTTCAGTTTACCCATGCCTGTGCGCACTTCGATCCCTTCCGCCTTCAAGATTTCCGCGACGAACGTGGCCGTAGCATGTTCCTGGAATGAGAGTTCGGGATGGGCATGCAGATGCCGCCGCCATTGCACCATGCGCTCGTGCAACGCCCCGATCCGTTCTTTCAGTTCTTCGATCACTTCCCAAAGATCAGCTTCAAAGAAGCCAAAAGCATCACGGCACCGAAAACCCGCTTCACTGTTTCAGCCGGGAGCGCGAGCGCCCATTTGCTGCCGAAGTATCCGCCGATGATGAATGCGCTCGCAATGATCGCCACGATCTTAATGTCGATCATGCCTTCCTTGTAATAGTTGCGCGCGGCGAGGAAAACGACCGGAAGGATCAATACACCAAGGCTCGTTCCCTGCGCCTGGTGTTGCGAATAACCCAGCAGCCAGACCAGCGCGGGCACCATCACCAGCCCACCGCCGATCCCAACGAAACCGCTAAGCGCGCCGGCCATCAGGCCGACGATCATCAATTGAACGATCTGCATGTTCAGTTGCTCTAGATGTCCAGGCTGAGCGAGAAGTAGAACACGCGTGGCAGCACCACGCCATCATCCACTCCCCATGCCCAATCTGCGCGCACGAAGTAACCAAGCAATCGCGTACGAAGACCGAACCCGTAGCCGTACACGATCGGTTCGCGCTGGTTGCTGAGCGTGATCGTGAGCGGATTTCGGTAGATCGTCACCTGGTTGAAGGTGTTGTCATCCGAATAGGGATGCAGGCCGGTCCATGCCGAACCGGCATCGGCGAACGCCGCGATCTGCAGGTGGTTGAAGAAATCCGATCGGATCGGCCGGTTGGCCAAGTAGCGTATGATCGGCACACGCAGTTCGGAGTTGATCACGCCGAAGCTGCTTCCGTTGCGCGCATTGTAATAGAAACCGCGCATCGGCACGCCCATGGTCTGGTAATAGTAGTTCTGTTCCAGGTCGATCGGGATCGATGGATCGACTCGCTGGAAGAGCCAGTTGTCCACGCCGCCGAGGAAATGGATGATCTTACGGCTTCCCATGGAACTCGCCCCGGCGATGCGGTTAACCCAGATCAGTTCGCGATGGATCTGGAGTGAATTCCTGAAGTCGAGCCCGAGCACCTGCATGTCGCTTTCGCGCTCATCGGGATGCTGGTAGTATTCACCGAAAACCTTCAGTTTCCAGCCGGTCCACAGGTTCAATCCGCGAGGCAGGGAACTGTCGTACACCCATTCCAGCTTCGCTCCCACCATGTGATCATGGAAGTTGCGTTCGACCAAGCTGAGGTTATCGATCGCCTGGTTCACGTACCGATCGTTGCGGTACATCACCGATCCGCGGATGCTCGCCAGTTCACTGAACGGCCAGCTCACCTGGTAGCGCACGTTGTGCGTATGCACCTTCACCACACCTGTTTGCGTGAGGCCTTGGTAGGCCTGGCGCTGGAACATGATCCGTTTGTCGAGCCGGCGTGTGAGGTTCTCCCAAGCGAGGAGGTAATCGTTGTTGTTCAGATCGAGCGCGAGGCGGAAACCACCCACGATCCGGTGATCTTCGAACAGGTCGCTGATGCTCATCCGCGTCAATCCGCTCAATCCCGGATTCAATGAATTCGGCCCGGTGAACGGTTGATAGAACTGGTTGGAATAACTGTTATCGACCTGGGTCACCACCTCATCGATCGTGAAGTTGAGGTTGTAGTTGCGCTGCTCGGGATACTTGAATGGCTGCGCTACAGTGGTATCACCCGGTTGTGGGACCACTGCCGCCGATCGATCGGTCTGCTGTTGTGCTGTTGCAGGCTTTTCCCCCGCTATCTCGTCGAGGAAAACGTAGTTCTGAATGTCGATCGCATTCTCTCCGGAAGGCCGCGGCACTTGCGGATCGACCTTCAGCACGGGTGAAAGATCATCGGTCAACGAAGTGCCGTTCGCTGGATCCTGCGGCTCGGGAACATCCCCGCCCGACGGCGCCACCTGTGCCGTTCCCGTCTGGATCGGACCTGCCTGGAAGCGATATTTCCCATCACGCAACTGGAGTTGTGTGATCCTTCCGCGGCGCGTATCCACGTTGTGCTCAAGGATGGATCGGCGCAGATCGGTGAGCTGTTCCTGCACCGTGAAATAGCGGTAATGGATCGCGGTATCGATGTGGCTGATCACACTGTCGTACCGTACCAGATATCGGTTGCGGATCCCTCCTTCCTCACCGAGGAAAGTGTACTTCGTGCTATCGAACTGCATGGGCTGCACTTCATCCGCATCGGGCGTGGCCGTAAGGCGTGTAAGGATCGGTGAACGTGTCTGCAGATCGAAGAGGAAGATGTCCTTCGATCCGTTCACCAAGGCAACGTCGGCTTTCGTTCGCAGCGTATCATCGGTGCGATCACTGGAGAAGATGATGCGGCGGCCAGCGTCCACGAACGCGGGATCGAGATCATCGAACTGATCGAAGGTGAGCTGTTCCTGGCGGTTGCCGATCACGTGGTACAGGTACAGATCGGTCTTTCCATCGCGCACGCCGCTGAAGATCATATTGCGCCCATCGGGCGAGTAGTTCATGCCTACGATCTTCTCGAGCATCAGCACAGGCTTCGTGCTGGTCTTGCGATCATCGATCGTATAGGTGTTCATGATCAATTCACCCTTACGTTCCACCGTATAAGTGAGCGCATCGCCGGTGGGATGCCACGCAAGGATCGGGAAGCTCGTGTCGATGATCCGCTCCAGCTTCTTCTCGCCTTTGATGATCTTGCGCGTCTTTCCCGTGGCGATCTCGTGCACCCAGACCTTGTATTGGCCAAGCTCGTTGGTGACCCACGCGTAATAGCGGCCGTCCGGACTTTGTTTGAATTCACTGTAGATCCGTCGCTTCTTCGTCTTGATCGGGAATTCCTCCAGCGATGCTTCCTGTCGCGTGCGATCCTCATCCGCGAAGCGCCCTTTGTAGTAGGCGAAACATTCTTCTGTCAAGGTCTTCAGCGAAACCCCCAGCACGAACAGGAAACCGCTCTCCACATTGCGGCTCACGCGTGTCATGTAAAGGATATTGGGGATCACGCCTGGCCCGTACACATCGGCCACGTATTTCCAGATCGCATGGCCGGCCAGCCGCGGATCATCGCCCTGCAACCGGTTCAACTTGCGGAACCGATCGCTCATCACGCCATCGCGGATCCGGTTGTTCAGTTCCGCATCCCACGGCACGGAATGGTAGCTGATGATGCCATCGAGGTACCAGTTCGGGAGACTCATGAAGGTTGAACTGCGCACCATGTCCCGCCAATTGCCACCGAACATCATCTGATCGATGATGACATGCGCGATCCCCGATCGGATCTGCCTGTCGAGCAATGTGTGATCGCCTTCGAAGTAGACGAAGATCTTGGTGCCCACGATGCGCGTTGCGCCACCGATGTTATTATCGCCGCTCATGCTCGCCAGGCCGATGTTGCTCTGGCGGAAATCGGTGAGCGAATTGTAGACGATGAACTGGAGGCGTTCATCGAGCGCGAAATCGAAGGCCGTTTCGAGTTCTTTCAGGTGGCGCGTGGCGGCCTGTGCCGTGTACTTCGCAAGATCCTGCCCTTCCTTGTAGAAGTACACTTCCATCTCCTCGAAGCGATACTGCTGCCACAGGAATTCCTGGTACTGCACGCGGTTCTTGCCGTACTCCTGCTGTGACCCGGAATAGAATTGCGCCGGTGCGGAAAGGGAGAGCAACACGATGCCCAACAGGCTGGTGATCGCCTTCAATGGAGGTCTCGATCGTGAAAACACTGGTTGAAGTTAGCTACTTTCGGGGGAGTCCCATTCTTATCGGAGTACGAATTTCGGGCTTTTCCTGCATGATACAGATCACCAGTTTCACCTTCAATCCCTTCCAGGAGAACACGTATGTGCTGCACAGCGATGGCAAGGCCATTCTCATCGATCCGGGTTGTTCCGATCGCGATGAGGAGCAGGAGCTTGAAGCGTTCCTGAACGATAACGCACTTGTTCCGATCCGTCTTGTGCTCACCCACGCACATATCGATCACATTCTTGGCAACGCATGGGTCCATCGCCAATATGGGTTGAAGCCTGAATTGCATGCCGCCGATGTGCCGATCCTGGAGAATGGGCCGCGCGTAGCAGCGATGTATGGTATTCCCTACGAGCCTTCGCCAGAGCATGGCCGCTTGATCACAAAGGGCGAAAAGATCAAGCTGGGTGAAGATGAATTGGAAGTGCTCTTCGTGCCGGGCCATTCGCCCGGACATATCGCCTTGTTCAGCAAGGATCAGCGCTTCGTGATCGCTGGCGACGTGCTCTTTCGCGGAAGCATCGGCCGCACCGATCTGCCAGGCGGGAACATGGAAACGCTGCTCAACAGCATCCGATCGGAATTGTTCACCCTTGGCGATGATGTGAAAGTGTATTGTGGCCACGGGCCGGAAACCACGATCGGTATCGAAAAGCGCTCGAATCCGTTCCTACGCTGATCGGATCGATCTACATTCTGAATTCTCAATTCCTTCAGGCTAAGGATGATGCCCCGCAGGTTTATACCTTTTGCTTTTCTTCTCTCCCGGCTGGCGAACCACCGGCGGACATTTGAATCCTTTCGGTGCACGTAGCCAGAGAAAACGAACGCTGAAGATCAGCGGGCGATACGTGCTGCTGAACCAATCGAGCTCACCCCATCTTCCGCCATCCTCGGGAACCACACTGAAAACAGGTGTTTCCACCGAAGGAATGAGGAGAAGACTTCCGGTGACCTTGAAACCAACGCCAAGCTTGAAATGCAACTGTCCGATCAGATCCGGTGGAAAAGTGTGCTGGTTCAAGACCGGAAGCGCCGTGTGTGCGTAGTCGCTTCCGATCCGGTAGTCGGCATTTGCGCCAAGCGTGAGCTGCAGGAACGTGTAATCACGGATCTGGATGAACTTGTTCGCGTTCAGATGCAGCGTGAGATAGCGTTCCGCGAATTCCCCTTCACCGGGAAGCGTATCGATCAGTTCACCGCGGCGCAAGATCCCAAGCGAAGTTTCGCTTCCGCGGAAATTCTTGTAGGCCAGGCCAACATCCCAGTAATCCAGGATCACCGGATCACGCGTCGCGTGGAACCAGCCGGCTTCCAGGTAAAGCCCGATCCTGCCACTGGGGTCGTATCTCGCCACGTAGGTCGTGTCGTCATTCCGGAATATCTCCTCATTCTCTTCGGAAGCACGCGGAAGCAGGTACGTGATACCCGGGGCGAAGTAGAAACCACCGCGACGCACCTTTCCTTCACCGGGGATCAGTTCGGGCCGTTTCCGATCCATGAGGCCCTGGGCCAGGATCTCCGGGGTGATCAGCAGGAAAAGAAGAGGAAGAATGATCAGGCGTGACATCGATACGAAATAAATGAGCATTGTGAATTGAGAAGGCATGCAAATGGATCGGAATTCAACCGCATCTTGTGGACCCAGCCGATCCACCGAATGAATAACTGCCGAAAGGAACGCAAATTGCATGCCCGTGCCTGCCGTTGCTCCTGTGGGCGTGGAAGTTCCAAATGATCCAGCGGTCATTACAGTGAGATCCGATCGATGGTCCCGGCTCCTGATCGCTCTGCTGTGCTTCGGCACGGCCGCACCGATCGTTGCCCAGGAGGAAAAGGCGGACACTTCTGAAACGATCTACGAAAAGATCGAACGTTTTTCGGAGAAGCGCAAGGTCACGCGATGGATCCACAGCGCGATCTTCGTTCCGCCCGATCCAGAGGAAAAACCACCGCCAGCACCAGCACTACCTGCACGCCGATCGAACCCATACGCGAAGTTCAAGGGTAGGATCGTGCGGCACATCCTGATCGATGTTTCCGATCCGTTCGGTTACACGGTGGAGGATACTGCGATGAAAGCGACCAATGGGCTTCAACGGCTCGGCAACCGGTTGCACGCCCGATCGCGTCCGCGGATCATTCGCAACCTGCTGCTGGTACGTCCCTTCGATCCGCTGGATCCATTGAAGATCGTGGAATCGGAGCGGATCCTGCGTACTTCGCCTGCCGTGAACGACGCACGGATCACGGTGAGACCAGTTGGGCTGAAGAAGGATTCCGTGGATCTGGTGGTGCGCGTGCTCGATCGTTGGACGATCGATGTGGGTGCCGATGGCGATCTCACCAGGGCGAACGGCCGCATCACCGAAAGGAACCTGCTGGGCCTTGGGCATGAGCTGGATCAACGTGCCACGGTCCGCCTCGAGGACCAGTTCATTGAATGGCGCGGCCATCATCGCGTGTACAACATCGGCAACTCCTACGTGAGTTCGCTCACCAGTTATTCGATCACTGAATTCCAGGACCTGCTGAGCATTTCGCTGGATCGGCCGTTCTACTCTCCGCTGGCGCGTTGGGCGGGTGGGATCTACCTCGGCAAATACTGGATCCGCACACCAACCGCTTATGAGAACGAAACACCGATCGCTTTCCAACGGGTCGATCCAGTGAATTTGGATACCTGGGTCGCACGCAGTTTTCCGCTGGAAAGGGACGGGCCGGAATCCGGCCGGGTGAGCAGCATCGTGGCCGGGAGCAGGATCGCTCTCACGCGGTACGACAGGCGGCCTTCACTCGCCGACGACATCAGTGGGATCTATCGCAGGAATACGCTTTTCCTTGTCGGCATTGGCCTCAGCCAGCGGCAGTACTACAAGGAACGCTACCTGTTCCGCTTCGGTCTTACCGAGGATGTTCCCGAAGGATTGCTCATCCGATTCATTACCGGCATGCAAAAACGGGAAGGCCTGGCAAACCTGCCTTATGTTGGCGGGGAGCTTGCACGGGGCCGCAACTACGAAGGTTTCGGCTACCTGAGCTACGAGATCTCCTACGGCACGTTCCTCAACACCGGCAAGATCTTCGATGGTACGTTCCGCGGTGGATTCACATACTTCAGTCAACTTGCCACGTTGGGCCGCTGGCACGTAAGGCAATTCGTGCGCTTCAGTTCGGTCATGGGTTTCAACAAACCATCATACAGCAGCCGTCTTTCCCTGAACGTGCCGGCCATGTACGGCTTCGAAAGCAGCCAGGTGTACGGCACGCACCGCACCATCCTCAATTTCGAAACGGTCGGTTACGCACCGTGGGACCTGATCGGTTTCAAGATCGCGCCGGTGCTTTTGCTTGGTTTCGGCGTGTTGGATGAAGAGGATCGGCCGTTCCTCTCGGGGCGTGTACACAGTTCACTCACCGCAGGAATACTTGTGCGAAACGAACGTTTGCTGATGAACACCTTCGAAGTGGCGCTCAGTTTCTACCCCTTCATTCCCGAGGAACAGGGATCGCTGTGGGAACCCAATGCCTTCACTAATTTCAATCCCGGTACGCGTGATTTCAGCTTCGTAAGCCCGCAGATCGTTGGTTATTATTGATCCACTTCAACATGGAAAAGCTCATTTTGCTCATGGCCGTAGTGGCGACAGGTTGTAACAAGGAAGCCGACTGCCCCGATCGGAAAATGCGCGAACAGCACAAGAACGATGTGTGCATCATGCTCTATGATCCGGTGTGCGGCTGCGATGGCAAGACCTATGGGAACGAATGTGAAGCGCGCCGCAATGGGATCAGAGCGGAGCGCAAAGGTGAATGTGAATGACGCGGATCGAGGTTCAGGGATCAAAGTCCGATCCAATACTTCCCGCTCGCCGCTTGCCGCTAACTTGAGACATGTGATGGAATCTTGAGTCGTGAGTCGTGAGTCGTGAGTCGCGAGTCGTGAATCGTGAGTCGTGAATCGTGATCTGAGTTCTGTAGCTTGAAGCTTGAGCCTTGAAAGTTGTAGCTTAATGCTGGAAGTTATCTTCACCGCCCTGCATGGCCGAACTGAAGTACCGCTTCAATCCTGACACGCTCAACTTCGAGCGCATCCGCCTTTCGGCATGGCAGAGAACGAAGCGTCTTACCCTATTGCTTACACCCGGGCTGGTGGTGGGGTTGATCGGCATCGTGCTGGTCTACCAATTCGTGGATTCGCCCAAGGAGACAACGCTGCGCCGCGAGAACCAACAGTTGCTGATCCAGTACGAACTGCTGAACAAACAGTTGAACGAACTGGAGACGGTGCTGGCCGATGTACGCCGGCGTGATGACAACATCTATCGCGTGATCTTCGAGGCCGATCCATTGCCCGCGACGATGCGCGAAGCCGGGTCGGGCGGAGTGAACCGTTACAAGGACGTGGAAGGATTCGCCAGCAGCGCAATGGTGATCGAAACACGCAAACGGCTCGATCGGCTTACGCGCCAACTCGTCGTGCAATCGAAGTCACTGGATGAGGTCGCTTCACTTGTCCTTCGCAAACAGGAAATGCTCGCATCGATCCCATCGATCCAACCGATCCCCAATGAGGATCTCACCATGACGGCCGGTGGTTTCGGCTGGCGCATCCATCCGATCCACAAGATCAACAAATTCCATGGCGGCATGGATTTCACCGCGAAACCGGGCACACCGATCTACGCGACAGGAGATGGAAAAGTGACCTTCGCCGATTATGCGACCAACGGTTACGGAATGCACGTGATCATCGATCATGGCTTCGATTACGAAACGCTGTACGCGCACCTGAGCAAGATCGAAGTTCGCAAGGGACAGAAAGTGAAGCGTGGCGATGTGATCGGTCTTGTCGGCAACTCCGGATTGAGCTCTGGTCCGCACCTGCATTACGAAGTACGCAAAGGCGGCGAGCAGGTCGATCCGGTGAACTTCTTCTTCAACGATCTTTCACCGGAGGAATATGCGCTGATGCTGGAGATCTCGCGCAACGCGGGACAATCGCTGGATTGATACATTTGGCATTGCCGATGCCCTACAAGGAAAAACAGATCGAAAAGCTCTACTTCACCATCGGCGAAGTGGCCGCCGAGCTGGGCGTGAACGCTTCGCTGATCCGTTATTGGGAGAAGGAAATGGGCGGCATGCGGCCACGGCGCACCAGCAAGGGCGATCGGCTTTTCGAGCGGAAGGACATCGATCACCTGAAGCGGATCCACCACCTGGTCAAGGAGAAAGGCTTCACATTGAGCGGTGCACGCGAGCAATTGCGATCGAAGGAGGAACCAACCCTTTTCGAAGTACCGTTACCGATCGAAGAAGTGCGATCGAAACTGCAAAAGGTGCGATCGGCGCTGATCGAAATGCGGAAGGCTTTTCAGCAGTAGGCTTTCTTCCGCAGGTAATTCTTCACGTAATCCTCCACACCGGATTCGAGTGAAGTGAAGGGCTTGACGTAACCGATCGAGCGCAGTTTCTCCATCTTCGCTTCGGTGAAATATTGGTACTTGTCTCGGATATCGATCGGTGTATCGATGAATTCGATCTTCTCCGGTTTTCCAAGCGCCTTGAATGTTGATCGAGCCAGATCGAGGAAGGTGCGCGCTTTGCCGGTGCCAAGGTTATAGATCCCGCTTCCCTTCCGGTGCTGCATCAGGAAAAGGCATACGCTGCACACATCCTTCACGTAAACGAAATCACGCAGCTGTTCACCGTCCTTGTAATCCGGGCGGTGGCTGCGGAAAAGTTTCATTCCACCATTCGCCTGTATCTGGTTGAAGGCATGGAACACCACGCTCGCCATGCGGCCTTTGTGGTACTCGTTCGGGCCATACACATTGAAGAATTTCAATCCTGCCCAGAAGTACGGTTTTCTCTCTTGTGATAATGCCCACTTGTCGAACTCGTTCTTGCTCTCACCGTACGGATTCAGCGGTTGCAGCTTGAAGGGCAGTTCGTGATCATCGGAATAGCCGAGTTCGCCTTCGCCATACGTGGCGCCGGAAGATGCGTACACCAGCGGGATCCCATACTTCACACAACGCTCCCACACATCCTTGCTGTACTGCACGTTCAGCTCATCGAAGATCTTCCGATCGAACTCCGTGGTATCGGTGCGTGCGCCAAGGTGGAAGATGAACTGCACGAGCTTCTCGTTCTCGTCGAGCCATTGCAAAAATTCCTTCCGATCGACCTTCGCGGTGAGCTTCTTGCCTTCGAGGTTCGGTGCCTTGTCGGCGCGGGAGAAATCATCCACGGCCACGATGTCGGCCCAGCCATCGCGCTGCAATTCGCCGATCAAGCAACTCCCGATGAAACCTGCGGCACCAGTGACAACGATCATGGGCGGCGAAGTTAGATCTTGTGATTTCGGGGCAAGATGTAATTCCCGGCGAGATGTCAATCCGGGCTTGAACCGGAATCTCTGAAATGCTTTGGCCGCATTTATTCCCTTATCAGCTTAATTGACGTTCTACTATCTCCTTGAAAAAGCGACAATTCATAAATCCCGCGTTCTAGTTCGCCAAGATCCCCGATGATCCCATTAGAAACGAATCCCTGACGCACCGTTTGACCTAATGCATCGTGAATGATGTAGTTTGTTCCAGGTTCCAGATCAACTACGATTATCCGATCCTGAAAAGGATTCGGATAAACTTTTGCGGAACTCCGCGAACTTTCTCGAACTGACACGGATAGATCCAAAGGATCGCCCCAACTTGCTACAAACTCAACTGAACAATCTTCATAAACATTGAATTGCCAGTATCGGTTGTACATACACCCGCCATTCTGACAAAAGAGCCACCCGATATTATAGATCAGCTCAACGTGATCTGTGTGAATAGAATCAGTAATATTAAATCCTCCCCCAAAGGATTGGGTGGCATCTGCATACTGAACTTCAGGGATCTGATCAAAAAGTTCTCTCAGCCTTAACGTATTCATATTGACCGGTGCTTCCAATCTCGCTATATAGGTGGATAAAGGTGGCGGGAATATATACGAAGAATATTGTTGAAGAGAATAGAGTGTCATCAAACTATCTATTGTAGCATGTCCGGTTGGAAAGACATCATTCTGCATCGACTCTACCCAAGGCTGCGATTGACTTCCGGCAATGCTCAAACGATCCAAGTATATCGAAGGCCGTGTGTGCACTTCAAACATTTCAACTATAGTATCACGCGCAGGTAGATCGACGGCATTATAGACTGCAAGCAATGCTCGAAGTACAGTATCGACATGTTCGAACTGGATCCAAACATTATCTGTATCGGAAAGTTGCTGGTCGAAGATCTTATATAATGCCAACCGATCCGCATCAGTTCTATAGAGGGAAACAATACTGTCCGGAGCAGTACAGTCTGATAGTACGACTTGTGAGCTCACAACGCTCGATAAGAACAAACTGAAAGCGACTGTTATGGTCTTCATTTAGAAACGGTAATTAATCGAAAGGTAATTGACACCTTCGAAATACTATCAGCGATCTGGGGAACGGCAAGCCGCGTGAGGGATAGCAGCGGAAAGCCCGCAAGCGAGGCTTTGCGAGCGCGGACTTGCAGCGAATAGCCCGACCCCGCCGCATTTGGGCCGGGGCACGCCCTCACTCCCCATTCCCCCCACACCCGGTATCTTTGCGGCGCCTTACCATGCCCATCGTCCACATCACCCGCCGCGAGCGTTTCAGTGCCGCACACAAACTTGCCCGCCCCGATTGGAGCGAGGAGAAGAATATGGAAGTGTTCGGCAAGTGCAGCAACCCCAACTGGCACGGCCACAATTATGAACTGTGGGTGACGGTGGCGGGCGAGCCGAGCGCGGAAACGGGTTTTGTGATCGACCTTTCGATCGTGGGCCGCATAATGAAGGAACGCGTGATCGACCTGGTGGACCACAAGAACATAGACATGGACGTGGATTTCATGAAAGGCCGCTACAGCAGCACGGAGAACCTGGCGATCGCGATCTGGGAACAACTGGAAAAGCCGTTGCGCGAAGCCGGCGGGAAGCTCTTCCGCGTAAAGCTGCAGGAAACGGAGAACAATTACGTGGAGTACCACGGGCCGGACGCACGATGAAGGACGAACTGAAAAAGAATGTGATGCGGGCGCAGACCGGTTTCGTGGGTGGCGAACACGAGTCTGTGGGCGAAGGTTACGAGCGTATCGATCAATATGATGAGAAGGCGATCGCGCAACTGGCCGATCATTACAAGGACATTTTGCGCACGATCGGTGAGGATCCCGATCGCGAAGGCTTGAAACGTACGCCCGAGCGCGTGGCCAAGGCGCTGCAATACCTGACGCATGGTTACGACCTCGATCCCGGCGCGATCCTGCGCAGCGCGATGTTCACCGAGGATTACAGCCAGATGGTGCTGGTGAAGGACATCGAAGTGTACAGCATGTGCGAGCACCACATGCTGCCGTTCTTCGGCAAAGCGCATGTGGCCTACGTACCCAACGGCCGGATCGTGGGGTTGCGCAAAGTTCCCCGCGTTGTGGATGCTTACGCTCGCCGCTTGCAGGTGCAAGAGCGGCTCACGAACGAGATCCGCGATTGCATGCAGGAAACGCTCCAGCCGCTGGGTGTGGCCGTGGTGATCGAGGCCAGCCACCTGTGCATGCAGATGCGCGGCATCCAAAAACAGAACTCGGTCACCACCACTTCCGCCTTCACCGGCATCTTCCTGGACGATAACCGCACCCGCGAGGAATTCATCCAACTCATACAAGCAAGGCTGCATTGAATTCAGGAGCAGGGGCAGGAGCAGGAGCAGTGCTTCGTACTTAAGCCTTCAGCCTTCAACATTCATCCTTCCTTACTGTGATCCGGTAACGATCCGAACGATAACTTAGCTTCCGCCGGGAACCACCCGCGGCCAAACGACCAACGAACGATAATGGAACAGAACAGACAGATCTTTCAAACCGGAGCACCCGTTTTCACCGGAGCCGATGTACATGGCGCCGCCAATGTGCGGATCTTCCTTTCGAAGGTCTTCAGCTACATGGCCACCGCCTTGATCATCAGCGGCGTGATGGC
>JAEZDL010000129.1 GCA_023418095.1 Bacteroidota bacterium | reverse complement strand
TTGATCGTGGAGGTCTGCACTTCGATCGAAAGCTCTTCTTCCATCGATTGGAGCATCTTCCCGAATCCGGCCAACGATGTGATCAACATCACTTACAACGGTGAAGCAGGAAATGCCGTGATCGAGATGTACGATGCATCTGGCCGCCGGGTGATCATCGAACGGATCCAATTGATCGCCGGAGCGAACCAACCGCTGTCAGTTGGCGCGCTCGCACCGGGTATGTACACCATTTCGATCAGCACGGAACTTGGGCGGTCCACCGCACGGGTGATCGTTGAATGAACCCTCGATCGATGCGATCTTGAAGAAGGCGGGCCTGGGTCCGCCTTCTTCATTTCACTTCACACCGCTCCATCGGATCGCTACCTTTAAGCCGATCAGACCCGCACCCAATGAGCATCAGAAGACCATTCGATCTGCAAGGCTGGATCAACGAGAACCGCCATCTCCTCAAACCACCCGTTGGCAACAAGAACCTTTACGCCGATGCTGGTGATTACATCGTGATGATCGTTGGCGGACCCAACTCGCGAAAGGATTATCACTGGAACGAAACGGAGGAACTTTTCTACCAGATCGAAGGCGATATCGAAGTCGGTGTGCAGGAAGATGGAAAGGCTGTAACGATCCCGATCAAACAGGGCGAGATGTTCCTGCTCCCATCGCGCACGCCGCACCAGCCGCGGCGCGGACCGAATACCGTCGGTCTTGTGATCGAAGTGAAGCGCGACGATCGCGAATTGGAGGATGGCCTGCAATGGTATTGCGAGAAGTGCAACAACCTGCTGCATGAATACCGTTTCGTATTGCACAACATCGAGAAGGACTTTCTCCCGCGTTTCAGGGAGTTCTATTCCAATGAAGATCTTCGCACGTGCAACAAATGTGGGCATGTGATGGAAGTGGATCCTCGGTTCGTATGAATCGCGGTTGTCAGTTGACAGTTGTTAGTTGTCAGGGAACCACGGCAAATGTTCACGGCTTCATTACGCATCACGGACAACTGACAACGGACAACTGACACATGGATCTCTTTTCGATCGACATCCATACGCACATCCTGCCGGAGAACATCCCCGATTTTGGATCGAAGTATGGCTATCGTGGCTTCATCCACCTGGATCATCACAAGCCGGGTTGTGCGCGGATGATGCAGGATGACAAATTCTTCCGTGAGGTCTGTTCCAACGTCTGGGACCCGAAGGTGCGGATCGAGGAATGTGATCATCATCACGTACATGTGCAGGTGTTGAGCACCGTTCCGGTGATGTTCAGCTATTGGGCGAAACCGCAGGATACGCTCGATCTATCGATGTTCCTGAACGACCACATCGCGGATATCGTCGATCGATATCCAAAGCGTTTCACCGGTTTGGGAACGATCCCGATGCAGGATCCCGAACTCGCGATCAAGGAACTTGAACGTTGCAAAAAGATCGGGCTGATCGGTGTACAGATCGGTTCTCATATCAACGGCATCAACCTCGGCGAACCGCGTCTATTCAGCATCTTCAAGGCATGCGAGGAATTGGATATGGCGGTTTTCGTTCACCCGTGGGACATGATGGGCGCCGATCGGTTCGACAAGTATTGGATGCCGTGGCTCGTTGGAATGCCGGCTGAGACCACGACCGCGATCACGTCGATGATCTTCAGCGGATTGTTCGAGCGGCTTCCGAAACTGCGGGTCGCATTCGCACACGGCGGCGGATCCTTTCCCGCAACGATCGGAAGGATCGAGCATGGTTTCCAGGTAAGGCCCGATCTATGCGCGGTGGACAACAACGTGAATCCGCGTGAATACTTGGGAAGATTCTGGATCGATTCACTCGTGCACGATCCGAAGATGTTGCAATTCGTAGTTGATCTGATCGGCGCGGAAAAAGTCGCGCTGGGTACCGATTATCCGTTCCCGCTCGGTGAACTGGAGCCTGGCACGCTGATCAAGAGCATGCCGTGGAACGACCACATGAAGGAAATGCTGTTGAGCGGTTCTGCGCTGGATTGGATGGGGCTGAAGAAGGATCGGTTCCTCTGAACTCAATACGCGATCTTGCCCGGATCGCGCTTCCATTCCTCGAAGAGTGCTTGTGCTTGTTCGCGCATCATCGATGTTGTCGGGATCCTTCGTTCTTCGATCGGCAGGACCAGTTCCTCGTAGATCAACCGATCATCAAAGCCGGCATCCGCGGCATCTTCACGGCTGGCAGCGAGAACGATCCGATCGGGACGCGCCCAGTAGATCGCACCAAGGCACATCGGGCATGGCTCGCAACTGGTGTAGAGCACGCAGCCGGTCAATTGGAAATCCATCAAATTCCTGCAGGCATCGCGGATCGCGATAACTTCTGCATGTGCTGTTGGATCATTGCTACTGGTGACCTGATTATTTCCACGGCCAACGATCTGCCCATCCTTCACGATCACACAACCGAATGGTCCGCCGAGTCTTTTCTTCATGCCTTCACGCGCGAGTTGGATCGCTTCATTCAGGAAATATTCGTCTTCATTCTTCATTCCGATCGAATTCCCAGGTGCCTTGTTCAATGATCTCCACGCAATTCCGATCGGGATCGCGGAAGTAGAACGATCGGAATCCGCCCGGCCAATCCTGCTCCTGTTCGATCTCGATGGATCTTGCGCTGATCCATTGCTTCCATCGATCATATCCCGATCTTTCCACTTCGAATGCGAAATGCAATTCGCCTTCCGCGAAATGACGCGGTAAGTGATGTTGTTTTCTGCTTGCGATCGGATCGAAACAGAGCAGTACGGACCTTCCGACACGAAAGAACGCGTGACTTCTCTCCGCAAAGGAAAAACACTCCAGACCGATCAGTTCTTCATAGAATTCGCGGCTGCGATCAAGATCCTTCACATAGATGCACGTCTCCTTGATCCCAAGCAGCGGTGGCCGATCCATGTTGAAAGATAGCGCGGCGATCAAGCCTCTTCCTTGATCCGAAGGCCAAGTTCCTCCAACTGCTCGTCATCGATCCGGCTCGGCGCATCGATCATGGTGTCGCGCCCTGAATTGTTCTTTGGGAATGCGATGAACTCGCGGATATCCGTGCGATGCCCGAAGAGCGAGACCCAGCGATCGAAACCGAACGCGCAACCACCGTGCGGCGGAGCACCATATTCGAACGCATCCATGAGAAATCCGAACTTGTAGCGCGCATCTGCATCGGTGAAACCGAGCACGCGGAACATCGCTTCCTGCATCGATCGGTCGTGTATGCGGATGCTTCCACCGCCGATCTCAGTGCCGTTGATCACCAGGTCGTAGGCGTTCGCCTTCACGCTTCCGGGATCGCTTTCCAGCTTGTGCGCATCTTCCGGCTTCGGTGCCGTGAACGGGTGATGCATCGCGTGCCAGCGGCCACTTTCCTCGTCGCGTTCGAGCAGCGGAAAATCCACCACCCAAAGCGGTTTGAAGATCTTCGGATCGCGAAGGCCGAGTTGATCGGCTAGATGAAGGCGCAACTCGTTCAACTGCTTCCGCACCTTATCGGCAGGACCGGCCATGATGCAGAGCAGATCGCCCAATTGCATGTGTGCGGCTTCAGCCCATTTCTTCACTTGTTCCGGCGAATAGAATTTATCCACCGTGCTCTTCAAACCTTCACCTGTCCATTTCAAGAAAACGATCCCGGAACCTCCGATCTGCGGGCGTTTCACGAAGTCGATCAGCGCATCGGTCTGCTTCCTGCTCCAACTCGCGCAACCTTCGGCATTTATACCGATCACCAATTCCGCTTCATCGAACAACTTGAAACCCAGGCCGCGCACCAGATCAGGAATACCCGATCCACTGTTCTCCAATACCGGAGCGTTCATACGGCTTTCGGTCGATGTTGCAGCCAGCGCGGGATCGAACGGATCGGTGGATGTCTTCATCAATGGCCGCGGATCGGCCGATGGGGGTGGCACTGATCCAAGCTCAACGAACTTCATCCCGAAACGCAGATCGGGCTTGTCGCTGCCGTACCAACGCATCGCATCGTCATACGCCATCCGCGGAAATGGCTCATGGAATTCTTCGCCGAGGATCTCCTTGAAAAGATGTTTAGCCAGACCCTCGAACGTCTCCAGCACATCATCGCGTTCCACGAACGCCATCTCGCAATCGATCTGCGTGAACTCCGGTTGCCGATCGGCGCGCAGATCTTCATCACGGAAACATTTCACGATCTGGAAGTACCGATCGAAACCCGCGACCATCAGCAATTGCTTGAACGTTTGCGGACTTTGCGGCAGCGCATAGAATTCACCGGCGTTCATCCGGCTCGGCACGATGAAATCGCGTGCGCCTTCCGGAGTGCTCTTGATCAGCACCGGCGTTTCAACTTCCAGGAAATGTTGTGCGCTCAGGTAGTTCCGCACTTCGATCGCCATGCGATGGCGCAATTCCATGTTGCTGCGCACCAGGTTCCTGCGAAGGTCCAGATAGCGGTATTTCATCCGCAGTTCATCGCCACCGTCGGTCTCATCCTCGATCGTGAACGGCGGTATCTTCGATCGGTTCAGGATCTTCAGCCCGGTAACAATGATCTCGATCTCGCCGGTCGGGATGTTCGCATTCCTGTTCTCTCGTTCCTTTACTTTTCCTTCAACCTGCACCACGAATTCGCGGCCCAGGGAATTCGCCTGTTCACAAAGCGCGGCATCGCGTTCCATGTTGAAGGAAAGCTGCGTTATGCCGAAGCGATCGCGCAGATCAACGAAGGTCATGCCACCCATGGCGCGCGTGCGCTGCACCCAGCCGGCCAGTGTAACCTGTTCTCCAGCGTGCGAAAGTCGAAGTTCACCACATGTATGCGTGCGGAACATTGATCGGAAATTGGAGCACGAAGTTACCGAGTTCCACTTCGCAGGAATGCCGATCGGCTATTCGACCACGGTGAACGTAAGTGATCGGAAGATCACATCACCGTCGTTCTCGATCACGCTGAAATTCCATTTTTCAATGCCAGGCTGGGGCCGCGTGATGATCGTTTTGGTGAATTCGAATTCATCCGTACCCACCGGAAGGCTGTCCGTAACGGCTGCGGCCGCACCATCATAGCTTACCGAGACCTTGAAATGGTGAAGTGCTTGTGTGCCACGATCGATGGAAACACCTACGCGCAGAGTATCCTGAACCGGCACCGTATCGCTCTGAAAAACGAATCCGCTGTCCGACCGGAATTGGATCGTGGGGTTCACCACCGGCTGCGTGTCGCTGTCCTCCTTATCACATGCTGTGATCCCAAAAAGCAGGAAAATGGCGAATAATGGAGTTGTGATGCGCATGGACGTGAACGAATGCTCAAAAGTACTTCCGCGGATCTGGATCTGCGTGCAACGAAATCGTTAACCGGTCGTCTCTGGCAGAACACTTCGGCCCGCACAGGCAGCTATCAGGCGCCTGTGAACGTCAATGTAATAAATGACTTCCATGGAACGAGTTCTACTTGTGATCGCTCTAATGATCGGTTCGATCGGTCCCGGATCGGCCTGCAGTTGCTTCGGCCCTGAAACGTTCTGCGCCACGCTTGATCCGCCGTATGAAGAGCCGCAATGGTGGCCACCCGATATTGTGATCCTTGGGAAGAAAACGGCCCAAGAGGCACACGGCATGGACGTGGTAGTGCTGGACGTGATAAGTGGCGACGTCCAGGTTGGCGATGTGCTGCGTGTGTGGGGTGATTGTGGCTTGCTCTGCCGCGTTTATCCTGATGCCTGGGAGATAGGCGATACCGTTGTTTGGGCCTTGAAATTCACGGATCAAATGGGCAACGGAATGTGCGGCAATTCGCTGGAACAGGAAGGCGATTACATGATCTCGATCTGTGGAACGTACTATCTGGACTTCGATCATGGAACCGTGAGTGGCCCGATCGCTGAAGGCGTGAACGAATTGCCTTATGAGGCATTTGTACAGATGACCTCCACCTGCCTTGCCATGGCATTGCCCGAAAGCGCTGATGATCTTTCGATCGATGTTACGATCGATGGTGACCTGCTCATTGCCCGATCCAACGGCTTCAGCGGAACGATCGGACATGAACTCCTGGATGTGCAGGGAAAATTGCTCAGTGCAGGAACTTCCACTGGTCACCAGGTGATCGTTCCGATCGCTGATCTGGCCACTGGCGTACACTTGTTGCGGATCGAATACGGCCGCCATTCAAAGATCCTTCGCGTGTTGATCCCGTAGCCGCTATTTCTTCACCGATCTCTTTCCCCCTTGGTCACGAA
Organism: Bacteroidota bacterium; assembly: GCA_023418095.1. GTDB lineage: Bacteria > Bacteroidota > Bacteroidia > Flavobacteriales_F > PHOS-HE28 > PHOS-HE28. Next base: position 2,444 of record JAEZDL010000129.1, on the reverse strand, counting down.
GGAACGGCCGGAGATGCATCCGGATCAGATCGAGATAATGATCGATCCGCGTCTCCGGCCGTGATCCCGCCGCTACCGTTTCTGAAAGCCAGCCACGGGAGATCAAGCTGAAGCAACCGATCAGATACGCGATCTCTTCCTCCTGGAGCTGCCTTACGACGTGGTTCCCGGCAAGGTTTTGGATCATTACACGCAGATCATCTTTTCTTCTGCCCTGCGTTCGCTTCAAATGATCGCGCATCTTGGGCGAGCGCTCCACCAGGTGTGGCATGCTCAAAGGCAGACAACGGAATTTGATATGGTTCTTCATCACCTGCCGGAAGCGATCAATGAAAGTCTCCAAACTGTCGACTTCCGCCGGGTCCGATAAGTTGCGATCATTCAATTCGCCAAGCTGCTGAGCGATCGCGACCACGATGTCCTCCTTCGTAGGAAAGTAGTAGGTGATGTGCGAGGGCCGCATGCCGATCGATGCTGCGATCTCGCGCACACCCACATATTCGATCCCGTTCCTGTTGAACAGCTTCAGTGCTTCCTTGAGGATCGCCGTTCTTTTTTCATCACTTTTTGCAAATGCCATTGAACGTATTACTTTTGGACACTGTCCAAATTTAAGGCAATGCGATCCACGTACCCGCACACGATCGAAAATGGTCATGGCGAACAGTTGACATTCGTTCGCTTGATCGATGATGGCAAAGGCGGAAAGCTGGAGGTGGAGAACCTCGTACAGCCTGGCTCCGGTCCGCCCATGCATGTTCATTTCAAACAGGCCGAAAGTTTGACAGTGATCGAAGGAAGGATCGGCGTGCAGGTGCAGGGCCAGCAGCCGACCGAACACGGTCCCGGCGAAACGGTCACCTTTGAAGCTGGTGTGGCCCACCGGTTCTGGAACGCAGGCACAACCCCATTGAAGTGCAAGGGCTGGGTGGCTCCTGCCAACAACCTGGAATACTTCCTTACCGAGATCTATCGCAGCACGCGTGAGAATTCGAAACCACGTCCGCAGGAATTCGATGGTGCGTTTCTGTTGATGCGCTATCGATCGGAATTCGACATGACGGACATTCCCGGCTTCGTTAAGAAAGTGATCTTCCCGACCACGATCTTCTTCGGAAAACTTTCAGGCAAGCATAAGAGGTACGCTGATGCTCCGGAGCCTGTTCTCTGATCCCTGCTGATCGAAAGCTCGAACGTCCGCACTTCTTGATCTGCATCAATGGACGCTGGCCTGTGAAGTCGAGAGTTTTGCCGCATCAAAAAAACTCGACAACATGGCGAACAAATGGATCAAGATCGGAAGTGGCATCGTGATCGGTATCAGTGGCATCGGTATACTCAGCGTGAGCGCTCAAGCGATGCTCGACCCGCAAAGTGTGATGGACCTGGTGCAGGTGAAGCTGGAGAACAACGATGCCTATAGTTCGATCCGAGGCGTTTTTGGCGGGGTGGGCTTCACGCTGCTCGCAATTTTCACTTGGCTCGTTCGAAAGGATAAGGCAGCGGCGCTCGGTTTCATCGCCCTTTTCTGGGGCATGTACGCGTTGTCGCGTATGATCACCATCGCGAGTGAAGGTGCGCTGGGTGATTTCGGCAGCCAATGGCTGGTGATCGAAAGCACATTGTGCGTGCTGGCGTTGGGCATGTTCGCTGCGGAACGATCGAAAGCACGATCGACAAGGTTCGCGCTGGCGCAATGAAGGGTCCGAGGCCGGAACATGATGGCATGTTCCGGCCATCGATCACATCTTCACGAGTTGCTCCCGGATGTTCTTCAAGGAATCTCTCGTCATATCGTCCAACGCGGGATATTTCAGATCCAATTCCTCCAACTTCATGCGCAGCAACCTGCCTACCATCGCTCTGCTTTCCCATTGTTCATCCGCAGGAATGATGAACCATGGTGCATGTGGCGCAGCCGTGGCGCCGATCGCCTTTTCATAGGCCTGCATGTACTTGTCCCAGTGCTGGCGTTCCTTGATGTCGTTCGCGCTGAACTTCCAGTTCTTTTCCGGATCATCGATGCGCTCGAGGAAGCGTTTCTTCTGTTCCTCCTTGTTCATATACAGGAAGAATTTCAGGATCACCATGCCGCTGGCAGCGAGGTGTTTTTCAAATTCGCGGATCGCGCGGTAACGGCCTTCCCAGAACTCATCGTTGATGTCTTTTGCGGATCGGATACCTGGCAAGTTCTGTCCTAGGATGAATTCCTCGTGGACGCGCGTGACCAACACTTCTTCATAATGCGATCGGTTGTGGATCCCGATGTGTCCTTTCGGTGGCATCGCGATCGCATGACGCCATAAGAAGTCATGGCTGCGTTCTAACGTGCTTGGTGCCTTGAAACTGGTGACGTGCACTCCCTGCGGATTCACGCCGCTCATCACATGCTTGATGCAGCTGTCCTTGCCTGCAGCATCCATGGCTTGAAAGATCAATAGCAT